>NZ_LRDR01000016.1:0-68128 GCF_001541635.1 Acinetobacter sp. LMB-5
CGCCAGCTCATTATTACAAACACCCCCATTCCAATGAATGGGGGTGTTTCTTTATTGTGCGGAATTTAATTTTTATAAAAGATAGATCCAAAATTAGATTTGTATTCTGGCTGTGTTCTATGAATATAATGATGAACTCTATTATTTTTGGGTACGTCCATGAAAATCAATTCTTTCTCTCCAATACCTGAAGATGATGAAGAGCTATCTTTGCCTGCATTGATTTATTGGGCATCTCTAGGTGATATCGGTCAAATAAAAGAATTACTAATAGAGGGAGAAGATCCTAATCAGACAGATGATGAGGGATATAGTGCTCTACAAGCAGCTGCTGAAAATGACCATTTAGAGATAGTTCAACTCTTAATTGAAACAGGTGCGCATGTCGCTTACAAAAGTGAATACACAGCATTAGAGCTTGCAGAAATGGCAGGTAATACTGATGTAGTGGAGTATTTAAAGAGTTTATAAAATTAAAGGCCTCTTTTGTTTAGAAAAGAGGCCTTTTGTTCAATTAAGACAAATGATATTTCTGTAATTTCTCAATAATGGATTGAAGACCTTTTACTTCAAACTCATTAGCTTCGAATTTTTCATCTTTATTACGTTTAAATATATCTCTTATCTCTATTACAGCATTCGGGTCAATAATACTTAAACTTGAGGTGACTTGACGTATTTGGCTAATAGAACGAGAGCCATTTGTTGAACCATAGCCAATAAATGCAGCAGGTTTACCACCCCATTCCTTACCGACATAATCAAGTGCATTTTTTAAAGCTGGACTGTAACCATGGTTGTATTCTGGGCTGATAAAGATAAATGCATCTGCTTGAGCAATTTTGTCTGCCCATTCTTGTTGTTTAGGTTGATCATAAATCCCGGTAGCAGGTGGGTGAGAACCTGAAAATAACGGTAAATTCCATTCTTTTAAATCAATTACTTCTGTCTGAAAATCTTCTAGATTAAATGATGGAATTGTGGATTCTAGCCAGTCGGCAACTTTAATTGCTGTACGTCCTTCACGAACACTTCCTACGATAATATAGACCAGCATGTATTTTTCCTAAGAATTTTTATCTTTATAACTTAATTCATTATATAGGCAGGAGAGAATATAGAATTTGTAAGGATTCTTATGTCACTAATAAAAATCGAATCATAAAAAAGCCCTCATTTAGAGGGCTTTTTATTTACATTAGCTTAATGCCTTGTTGGCCTTCAGGAGTAACCTTAAATATTTCTACTTCAAAGGTAATATTTTTCCCAGCTAATGGGTGATTAAAATCAATTTCTGTAATGTCATCATTAACTGATTTTACTACACCGAATAAGGTGGTTTTTGCCTTATCTTCAAATTCGATCATGTGACCAGGAATAGGGCGTTGTTCAAACTTAACTGTATCGAAAGTTTGAACATTTTCTGGATTCCACGGACCAAAAGCCTCTTCTGGTGGAAGGTGTACTGTACGGCGGTCACCTGCACGTAAACCGAATAATGCTTTTTCGAAACCTGGTAAAAGGTTTCCGTCACCAATAGTCAGACTAACTGGCTCTTCACGGCTACGTGTATTGTCAATTTCTACACCATTTTCGATAGCTACAGAAAAGTGTAGGTCGACTTTAGAGCCTTCTTGGATACGAATTTCTTCGTTAGGTTGAATAATTTCGGTCATATTATGCATCCGAATTTTGGTTACGTTGCTTCTCAAGGAAGAATGTATCAATGAGTAGCAAAATCGTACCTAGAGTGATGGCACTGTCCGCAATATTAAAAGCTGGAAAGTGATGATCTTGGTAATAAACATGAATGAAATCGACCACATAACCTAGGGTAATACGGTCAATTAAATTGCCTAAAGCTCCACCTAAAATTAAAGCGATGGCTACAGGTAGCACCACCATTTTTTTAGGCATACGCATTAACCAAAATACAAAAAGTACTGAAACTAAGCCCGCCAAAGATGTGAAGAAATAGCGCTGCCATCCTCCTGCATCAGATAAAAAGCTAAAAGCTGCACCATAGTTATGTAATAGTGTCCAGTTTAAAAATGGAAGTACAGGTACAGGATCTGCATAGTTTAGATGTGTACTCGCAATCCATTTTGTCCATTGATCCAATACAATGGCAAGGACTGAAAGTCCAAGCCAAATCAGATTATGTGGATAAAACTGGAATAAGCCTTTTTTAGCTTGTGAATTAGGCATATTTTCTCACTTCGCCACGACCAGTGACGTTCACAATACAACGACCACATAAACCAGGATGATCGGCATGTGTATTTACATCTGGAAGAACGTGCCAGCAACGTGCACATTTTTCACCTTCAGCTGCAGATATTTGTACACGTAAGCCTTCCATTTCAGTTGCTTCACCTTGCTCAGCAAATGGATGTACTACTACTTGCGAAGTAATAAGAACAAAACGGAGTTCATCAGCCAGTTGGTTTAAAACTGTTTGTAATGATTCACTTGCCCAAAGTTCAACTTTGGCTGAAAGATTACTGCCGACAAGTTTAGCGTTACGCGCTGCTTCAATCTGTTTATTTACTGCAGATTTTACGCTAATCAATGTTTGCCAATCTTCTTCAGAAAGCAAGTTTGCTTTTGATGAAACAGGTAAGTCATACCATTCTGAAGTAAATACATACTTTTCAGTTTGTTCTGGAATCAATGGCCAAGCTTCTTGAGCCGTAAAGCTTAAGATTGGGCTCATCCAACGGATAAATGCTTGGACAATATGATAAAGCGCTGTTTGAGCAGAACGACGTGCCTGAGAATCCGCTTTAGTGGTGTATTGACGGTCTTTGATAATATCTAGGTAGAAACCACCTAAGTCATTAATACAGAAGCTTGTTAACGCACTACACACCACATGGAAGTTCATTTCTTCATAGGCAGTGATAATGGTTTGTTGTACTTCATTCGCACGCTGTAAGATGTATTGATCTAGAGCGATAAGGTCATCTACGTCCAGAGCATCAGTACTTGGTTTGAAACCATTTAGATTCGCAAGCAAGAAGCGTAGAGTATTACGAATACGACGGTAGCTATCACTTACACGGCTAAAGATTTCTTTTGATGCTGCGATTTCATAACGGTAGTCACTAGAAGCTACATATAGGCGTAAACCATCGGCACCAAGCTGTTTGATGATTTCTTCAAGCGGAATATAGTTGCCTAAAGATTTCGACAATTTACGGCCATTTTCATCAACGGTAAAACCATGAGTTAACAAGGCTTTATATGGCGCACGATTGTGAATTGCCATAGACGTTAATAAAGAAGATTGGAACCAGCCACGGTGTTGGTCTGAACCCTCTAAATATAAGTCAGCAGGGCTTTCTAATTCATCACGTTGCTCAAGTACAGCGTAATGCGTTGTACCAGAGTCGAACCATACATCGAGTGTATCGCGAACAGCGTTATATTGTTCAGCATCGTCACCAATGAAATCTTTTGCTTCACGTTTGAACCATGCTTCGATACCTTCTTCTTCGATCAGTTGAGCAACTTCTTCGATGAGTTCAGGTGTACGAGGGTGTAATTCGTTCGTATCTTTATGAACAAAGAATGGAATTGGAACACCCCAAGTACGTTGACGTGAAATACACCAGTCCGGACGACCTTCGATCATTGATTCAATACGGTTCTTACCCCAGTTCGGTACAAACTCGATATCATTTTCAATGGCATTAAGCGCACCTTCACGTAATCCTTTTTGATCCATGCTAATGAACCACTGTGGTGTAGCACGGAAAATAATTGGAGTCTTATGGCGCCAGCAGTGTGGGTAGCTGTGTTTAATTGGTTGATGAGCCCATAAACGGCCTACAGCGCCCAAAGCTTCGATAATCTTTGGATTGGCTTTATAGATGTGCTCACCAGCATAGATTGGAGCAGTTGGAAGATAAACACCGTTACCACCCACTGGGTTATCTACTTTAAGGTTGTATTGAAGACCTACTTTATAGTCGTCTGCACCATGGCCAGGTGCTGTATGTACGGCACCTGTACCGCTTGTTGCAATAACGTGCTCACCTAAAATAACCGGAACTTGACGATCAGTAAGTAGAGGATGTTGCAGGGTCAGGTTTTCAAGAGCCGAACCAGTAAAATCAGCTAAAACAAATGGGTTTTCAAGCTTGTAACGCTCAATCGCTGAAGCAACTAGGTCTTTAGCAAGAATGAAGTTTTGCTTACCGCGCTCAGTTGTCACTTGGACCAATTGATATTCAATTTCGGCATGCAACGCAACGGCTTGGTTAGCTGGTAATGTCCAAGGTGTAGTGGTCCAGATCACGATATCTGTTGGATCTTGAACTTCTACGTTTAAGCGAGCACTTAAATCTTTTAGATCGACAACGCCAAAACCAACATCAATTGCGTCAGATTTTTTATCTTCGTATTCAACCTCTGCTTCAGCAAGAGCTGAACCACAGTCCATACACCAGTTCACTGGCTTTAAACCTGGCTGGATATGGCCATTTTTCTGGATGAGACCTAGAGCACGAACGATATCGGCTTCTTGTTTGTAATTCATGGTGAGATAAGGATTATCCCAGTCACCTAAAATACCAAGACGTTTAAAGTCAGTACGCTGTAAATCAATTTGTTTTAGCGCGTATTCACGGCAAAGTTTACGGAAAGTTGCTGCGTCAACTTTTTCGCCCACTTTACCTACTTTCTCTTCGACTTTTAGTTCGATTGGCAAGCCATGACAGTCCCAACCTGGAACATATGGTGCATCAAAACCTGAAAGCGTACGGCTTTTTACAATAACGTCTTTAAGTACTTTATTGACTGCGTGACCTAAGTGAATTGTACCGTTCGCATATGGAGGGCCATCATGCAAAATATATTTTTTCTTGCCAATACGCGATGCACGAATCTGCTGATAAATGTTGTCGGTATACCACTCTTCTAACCATTTCACTTCACGTACTGCCAAATTTGCTTTCATTGCAAATTGAGTATCCGGCAGGTTTAGCGTGGCTTTGTAGTCCACTGCATTCTCAGGAGTTTGCTTATCGCTCATGCAAGTTTTCTTCCAGTTTAATCAGCTTGGGAGCTGACATGTTTTACAATCAAAATTCGAATTAAAAAGGAAATTGTGTCGTGTCGTTACGGTATTGTCGTAACTGTTGCACGTCATTATCAATTCCAGCCTTAAGTGCTTCAAGCGAAGGGTAGTTCAATTCACCATGAAGATAGTGAAGAAAAGTCACCCGCATAAATAAGCCATACAGATTAGCAGAAACATCAGGGAAATGTACTTCTAATCTCCATTCTGGATGTTCTTGCTGAATGGCGGGACGTGTACCGACATGACCTGCGCCATAGAGACTATTTTCATGATATCCGGCAATTCCCAGTTTCTCTGGTGTTTCTTGGCGCACTTTTTCAGTGAGAGAAGTCGTTTCGCAAATGACTTCAACGCCATAAATACCGTTTAAACAAGGTTTGTGGCGATTGAGTCGAACATTAATGGTTGGAAAATCAAGAGTTCGTCCAATTTGATCGCCATATTGGACACGTCCAGTAATACTGTACGGACGGCCTAATAATTTAGCTGCTAAAGCGAGATTACCCACTTGAAGTACTTGGCGAATACGGGTTGAACTGACGCGTTCACCTTCAAGTTCAATGGTGTGTAAATTTGTGACTTGGAAGCCATAATCTTTTAAAAATTCACTGTTGCCTTGGCGGTCTTTACCGAAATGAAAGTCATCCCCCAAAACTAATGACTGGGCATTTAATTTATTTTTTAATAAATCTGCGAAGGCAGATGCGCTCATGCTACGGAAATGTTCATCAAATTTAGCAACTGCAATATAGTCAACGCCAAGCTCAGCTAGGTATTCAACTTTTTCCCGTAATGAATTAATACGAGGAGGTGCATCATAACCTTTAAAGAATTCAAGAGGTTGTGGCTCAAAAATCATGACCAAAGTTTTTAAGCCTTGTGCTGCAGCAATTTTTTTGAGTTGAGCAATCATCGCTTGGTGGCCTAAATGGACACCATCAAAATTACCAATAGTCACCGCTGTTTGAGGTAACTGAAAATTGGGCGATAACGCATTGAGACGAAGCAGTTTCATGAACTTAAAATATGGCTATTTTTGCAAGGGCTATATATTGCCATAATCTCACAGATTCGTCTTGTTGTTGTGTTTTTACTCAGTTATTTTTCAATATGAATATCTTTATATTTAAAATATTGATGAATTAAATAAAAATAAATCAATTTTTCTTATTAGTGGTTTGCTCTACTATGTCTTTATCCACTCTTTGATTAGAGAACTAAGATGAAAAAACCCTTTTACCAATTAAATCAAAGCAAAGATGTTATACGACATTTTACCCCAAATTGGTTTACAGCGACTATGGGTACTGGCGTGGTGAGTATGATTTTAATCCAGCTGCCATTTGCTCAATCTTTTTTATTCACGTTAGCAACTTGGTTATGGCAATTTAATATTGTCTTATTCAGCGTTTTTTCAGTTCTTTATTTATTGCGGTGGTTTCTTTTCCCTCATGAAGCGAAGCAAATATTTAATCATCCAAATATGAGCTTGTTTTTAGGGGCTATCCCGATGGGGCTCGCTACAATATTAAATGGTTTTTTAAGCTTCGGTGTCGGGCTTTACGGTGAAGTTGCGATACATATTGCTCAAGCTTTATGGTACGTCGATGTCTTTTTAGCTCTAGCAATTGCGTGGATTGTGCCGTTTTGCATGTTTAGCCGTCAGAACCATCAGCTACATACGATGACTGCAATCTGGCTTTTACCTGTGGTTGCATGTGAAGTAGCAGCAAGTTCTGCGGGCATGTTAGTAGCTCATTTACCAGCAGATTTGCATAGCTTTCATTTATTAATGGCGGGTTACGTACTTTGGGGGATTTCTGTCTTACCTGCATTCGCTATTTTGACAATTTTAATGTTACGCATGGCTTTACATCAGTTACCGGAAAAAGAAGTCGCAATTTCTAGCTGGTTGTCTTTAGGTCCAATTGGAACAGGTGCATTAGGTTTATTGTTATTAGGGCAGCAGGCACAAAGAGTGGCGCCAAACGTAGGATTTGACCAATTTGGGAATATCTTTCAAGCCTTAGGAGTTGTAGGCAGTCTTGTACTTTTAGGCTTTGGGTTATGGTGGCTTGGTCTTGCGATTTTAACAACGTTCCGTCACGCAAAGACAGGTATTCCATTTAACTTGGGCTGGTGGGGCTTAACCTTTCCATTAGGTGTATTTATTCTCGCACTATTTAATTTAGGACATCAGGTTGAAATTGTATTCTTACAATACGTTGCTGTGGCATTGAGTCTTTTATTATTGGCAATGTGGGGCGTGGTAATGAAGAAAACACTTGCAGGCGCATATAGCGGTCAACTGTTCTTCTCACCATGTTTAATCGCTTTACAACAAAAAGTGCAGTAATGATGAAAAGGTGCAAAAAGCTTTTGCACCTGATTTATACTTATTTTCTAACTTATTTAATTTTGATTTGAGCCTTTTGAATGAACACTGATATTGCTTTAATTATGGCACTTCCTAATGAATCTAAAGGTTTGTTTGAACAGGCAGGTGTTGAAGTCCATTACAGTGGTATTGGTAAGATTAATGCTGCCTTTAAAGCATTTGAAGTTATTCAAAAAACAGGATGCAAAACTCTAATTAATTTAGGTTCGGCAGGAAGTTCGTCTTTTAATCGCCATGATTTAGTCGAAGTAAAAACTTTTGTACAACGGGATATGGATGTTTCACCCCTAGGTTTTGAAGTAGGTGTAACGCCGTTAGATGATCATTTGGCGGCAGAGATTCATCTTCAACCACATTTTATTGATTTGCCAAAAGCAGTATGTGGAACTGGTGATTCATTTGAAACAGGTCAGCCAAAAGTAGCTTGTGATGTGGTTGATATGGAAGGCTATGCTTTAGCTAAAGTGTGCCATAAGTTAGGTGTACGATTAATTTCTGTGAAGTATATTACTGATGGGGCAGATGACACTGCACATCTGGATTGGGAAGAAAATTTATTGTTAGGAGCCCAGAAACTCCTAGCCCTTTATCAAAACCATTTCTAAAAAAAAGATCGGCAAATTTGCCGATCTTTTTTTGTTTTAACGAGGCAAGACGCCGTAGAGCATCATATGTACCGTATGCTCAATCGAACGCTGGAACATACTGCGGTTACGAAGCGTTTTACCAGTCACCATTTCCATTTGAGTCGCAAAATCTGCATAGTTTTGCGTAAGGCCCCAAATATTGAGTATTAATAACTCAGGGTCGATATCTGGGGAAATCTTTCCTTCTTCTTGCCAAGTCTGAATGACTTTAGCTTTGCGCTTAAATAGCTTTTTCAAAGGCCCTTTCAGTATAGGCAAAATATGTGGAGCGCCTTGAATAATTTCTAGTGCAAATAATCTAGATGCTTTCGGTTGGCTACGAGACAGTTCGATTTTTTGAATTAAATAGTGAGATAAGGCTTCGGCTGGTTCTAATTCAGCTTCTAAAGTTTGTAAGGGGGCCAACCATTTTTGTAAAACGGTTGTGAGCACTTCTACATATAAAGACTCTTTATTTTCATAGTAATAGAAAATATTCGACTTATGCATGTCGGCGAGTTGGGCAATTTCATCCAGACTTGCTCCACTGAACCCATAGACTGAAAATACGTCAAGGGCCGCAGCAAGAAGCTGATTGCGCTTTTGGGTACTCTTTTTTTGTTCCATCTGCTGCATAATTAAAAAAATAATATTCCCATTGTAAGGGAAATTGTTTGATTTGTGCACAGGTGTCTTGCTTTTTTAATCAAAAAACAGCTAGTTATTTGTGTAATAGATATACTATTGTGCAAAAAATAGAGAGATTCCCTAGTTTATTGTTATTCTTAAAAATATTTTTTAACTTTCGCCCTAAAAAAGAGCAATAAAACAGCAGTTTTATTGCTCGTAAATTGGGCATTTTTCGGCTGAGATACTCTCATTACTCATCACAACCTTAAGTTGCCAAAACCGCATCGAGTACTTGTTGCTCAAGTTGAGCAAAAGTAATGCTTTTTTTACGCGGGCGCGGCAAATTAACTTGGAAACTTTGAGCAATCTGGCCCTTATCTAATAAGATAATACGGTCAGCTAATTGCACTGCTTCACTCACATCGTGTGTGACCAAAATTGCAGTAAAGCCTTGCTCCTTCCACAAGCGCTCAATCAAGCTTTGCATCTCAAGACGAGTTAACGCGTCTAATGCACCCAAAGGCTCGTCTAGCAACAATATGCGCGGCGTATGCGACAGTGCACGTGCTAGGGCAGTACGCTGACGTTGACCACCTGAGAGTTGGGAAGGCCATTGCCCAGATTTTTCTTTTAAACCGACTTTTTCTAGTAATTCTTCTGCTAAAGCATGTTGCGATTTTGGTAGCCCAAGTTGAACATTTTGAAGAATATTTCTCCAAGGAAGTAAACGAGGATCTTGGAACATTACTCGAATATCATCGTTCGTAATGCCTTCACGTAAATGTCGCGCAGATTTAAATTTGATTTCCCCAAAGCTGGCTTTTTCAAGTTGAGCAATTAAACGGAGTAACGTACTTTTGCCACAACCACTTCGGCCAACAATTGCTAAAAACTCACCCGGCTGGATGTGTAGGTCAAGATCTTCGAGGACCTTTACCTCGCCATAGAATTTATAAAGTTGCTCAATCAGAATCTCTGCACCTAATACAGGTTCTTGAGATTCTGTTGGTTCTTCCGGAATGAGCTGCACTTCATTCTGATTAATATTTAAATTCAGATTTGTCATGTTCTAAGCTCCCTTATTTCTGATATCCAGAGTGCCAACGTAGTAAATAGCGTTCCAAAAGCTGTGCTAAAACATCTGCCAGTTTGCCTAGTAAGGCGTACAGAAGAATACCGACCAGAACTACATCCGTTTGTAAAAACTCACGTGCATTCATGGTCATATAACCAATACCTGCTTGAGCTGAAATGGTTTCAGCAACAATGAGCAATACCCAAACCAAACCTAAAGCAAAGCGTAAACCCACTAAAATAGAAGGCATCGCACCCGGTAGAATAATTTCTTTGTAAAGCTGCCAGCGAGAAAGCCCATAGCTTTTGCCCATCTCAATCAATTGAGGGTCAACTGATCGAATACCGTGATAGGTATTAATATAAATGGGGAAGAAAACACCTACGGCGACTAAAAATAATTTTGCTGTTTCATCAATCCCGAACCACAAGATGACGAGTGGGATAAGTGCTAAGGCTGGGATGTTACGAATCATTTGTAAGGTCGTATCGAGCAGGGTAGAGGCGAAACGCGAAGACCCGTTGAGTAGACCTAATAACAAACCTAAACCGCCACCAATCAACAACCCCAGTAAAGCACGCCCTGCACTCACTTTAACGTGCTGCCAAAGTTCTCCACTCACCAGTAGATGCCAAAAAGCGGAAACAACAGCAGTAGGTGCAGGTAAAATACGGCTTTCTAAAAGACCCGAACTTGAGGCAATTTGCCAAACAACCAATAGAAGAATAGGGAAAATCCAAGGCAGCAAACGCTGCCCGATTTGTTTTGTTCCACGTGAAACAACACTTTCAGCTTTGCTCATGCAGGCTCCTTGACGGAACTATTTTGCTTCTTCTCGTCTGGAACATAATTGTTGGCAATAATTTCACCGAATGGACCGGTTAAATTTGGCTGAGCAAGTTTAGCGCGAGTTTCAATTGGTAATAACGGGAATACTAACTCTGCAAAACGAATTGATTCTTCAAGGTGTGGATAGCCTGAGAAAATGAAGGTATCAATACCTAAATCAGCATATTCCTGAATACGAGCAGCAACTGTTTCAGGGTCGCCTACAAGTGCTGTACCTGCGCCACCACGGACTAAACCAATACCCGCCCAAAGGTTTGGAGATACTTCTAGTTTGTCTCGATTACCACCATGGAGAGCTGCCATACGTTGTTGACCTACAGAGTCCATTTGTGCAAATTTTTTCTGTGCGGCAGCAATAGTCGCATCATCAAGATATTGGATAAGCTCGTTCGCTGCTGCCCAAGCTTGTTCGTTGGTTTCACGAACAATCACATGCAAGCGAATACCATAAGTTAATTTACGACCTTTAGCCTCAGCTTTAGCACGAACATGTTCGATCTTTTGTTTAACTGCCTCTGGTGGTTCACCCCATGTAAGGTAAGTATCGACTTGCTCAGCAGCCAAATCGACAGCGACGTCTGAAGAGCCACCGAACCAAAGTGGTGGGTAAGGCTTTTGAACAGGTGGGTAAAGTAGTTTTGCATCATCCACTTGTAAACGTTCACCGTGGAATGTAAAAGCTTCACCCGTATGTGAGCGTGTCAAAATCTCACGCCAGATTTTTACGTATTCATTGGCAGTTTGATAACGCGTTGAGTGATCTTCATATAAGCCATCACCGCGTAATTCAGCCTCATCACCACCAGTCACTAAGTTGAGTAATACACGACCATTCGACAAACGGTCAAACGTTGCAGCCATACGTGCTGCCAAAGCTGGTGTGGTTACCCCTGGTCGTAATGCAACTAAAAATTTAAGGTGTTGAGTTGCATCAATTAGGCTAGCCGCCGTAATCCAAGGATCTTCACATGAACGACCTGTTGGAATAAGTACACCTTCGTAACCTAAATTATCTACTGCCACAGCAATTTGCTTCATATAGGCATGGTCAACCTGACGAGCGCCTTTACTTGTACCTAAATAGCGACTATCACCGTGGGTAGGAATAAACCAGAAAATTTTCATGTGCATTACCTATATGTCTATTAAAATTACTTGGCACCCCAAACAGCTTGTTTAATGCTGATTGGCTTTGGAATGATGCCTTGTTGAGTAAAAATGTCTGCGAGTTGCTGCTGCTCAGCAATCACTTTGCTGCTGAGTGGAGCTGCCGATGAGGGGCGCGGACGGCGTTTAATAAATAAATCACTGGTTGCAGGTTTAAGACCTGTACTTTGACCAATCGCACCTGCCGTTTCTGCTTGATGGCTTTGAACCCATTTATCGGCTTGATTGATTTGTTTGATGAGCCCTGAAACAGCTTTCGGATGTTGTTTAACAAAATTTGGAGCTGCTAAATAAAATGTATAGTTCGTGCTTAAGCCTTTACCCGATGCAAGAACACGAGCTTGGTCTTCTAGTTGTGCTGAAGCGAAGTAAGGATCCCAAATTGCCCATGCATCAACGGCACCTTTTTGAAATGCTGCGCGAGCATCGGCAGGGGTAAGCCAGATGGGGGTAATATCGCTCCAGTTTAGGCCTGCTTTACGTACGGCTTGTACAAGTAAGTAATGTGAGCTTGAACCTTTTTGCAGCGCAATGCGTTTGCCTTTAAGGTCTTTAAGCTGTTTTAGTTGCGAGTTTTTTGGAACTAAAATTGCCGATGCCAATGGCTTAGCAGCTTCATAAGCAATGTAATATAAAGGCTTTCCAGCCGCTTGAGCATAGACAGGAGGAGTGTCTCCAGTAACGCCTACATCAAGCGAACCGACAGCTAAAGCTTCTAAAATTTGTGGACCGGCAGGGAACTCATTCCAAGTAATTTTTGCATTTGGGAATTCTTGCTCAAATAGCTTTTGCTGTTTGGCAATTGCAAAGTTAATCGAGCTTTTTTGAAAACCAATACGAAGTTCTTTCACGGTTGGGTCAATTGCCCAAGCGGGTGCGGCAATTGTTAAACCTAATACAGTGACTGCACTGAGGCGCTTAATTAATTGTGTCCACTGATTCTTATTAAATAATGATTGATGTTGCATATTGATATCCTTGTTCCCCTTGAGGTCAGGCACAGCATTTATATGATTATTTAAGCCGTGCCCAAGCTAGGTTTATTTCAGTTTTAAAATGGCATCTTGAATGGTGAGTTTGTTTGGAATGAGCTTTTGTGCATAAAAAGCATCAGCCACTTGTTGTTGTTCTTGTGCCACCTTGTCAGAGATTGGCTGAACTCCAAAACCCATACGTGAAATGGAAGTTTTGAGTACATCAAACTCAAGTGCGGTAGGTTTTTCGAGTAATTTGGCCGCTTCATCCTGATGTGAACTTACCCACTCAGTGGTCTGGTTAAGTGTCTGTACAACAGTATTGAGTACTTTCGGATTATTTTCTGCAAATTTACGGTCAGCTAAATAGAACTGATGATTACTCACCAAGTTTTCGCCTGTTGCTAAAACTCGCGCCTGAATTTGATGTTCAGCTGCTGCAAAGAAAGGGTCCCAAATCACCCATGCATCGACAGCACCTTTTTCAAAGGCAGCACGTGCGTCTGATGGCGGCAAATAAACTGGTTGAATATCACTTAAGCTTAAGTTGTTGGCTTCTAAAACTTTTAACAATAGGTAATGAACATTCGAGCCTTTATTAAGAGCAACACGTTTGCCTTTTAAATCTTTAATAGATTGGATTGGAGAGTCTTTTTGTACCAATAGTGCTTCAGCTTTTGGTGCAGCAGGTTGGTTTGCGACATAGACTAAATTTGGATTGGCAGCCTGAGCAAAGATCGGTGGCGCTTCACCTGCTTCACCGAGTGAAACACTTCCTACGTTTAAGCCTTCAAGCAATTGAGGGCCAGCAGGGAACTCAACCCATTTCACTTGTACGCCTTGTTCTTTTAATGCTTTTTCTAAGTCACCACGAGCCTTTAAAATAGGAAGAATCCCATATTTTTGATAGCCGATATTTAAGGTTGTGGTGGCTTGTTCCTCTTTTTTGGCACAACCACTTAACATCATCACTCCTGCAAGGCTGGCCGCGATGACTGAATATTTTGCCCATGAAGTGGTGTTGAAAAGTGCCATGAGATTTCGTGCTCCCCGAAAGAGAAAAAGAAAAAAATAATTGGATGAGCAGATACCCTAAATGGATTTTTATTTCAGAAAAAATAAGTATTCGGTCTTTATTTATGCAAAAAAAAGCTAAACACAATAGGCTATAAACTTATGCGAAAAAAAGATTTATCTATTAGAAATATATTTAATGAATTTTGATTAAGTTGATGTAAATAAAATAAAAAATATTAAAACCTTAAAAAATTTAGATTTAAAAAAAGTACAACCATAAATTAATCGTGTTTACGGTTGTACTTTTTGAACTAAGCTTATCTGAAATAAGAATATCTTAAAAAGAGCAAAGGCTAAGGAAGCAGTTTCTTAAAGACTAAAGAATTCCTTTGATAGTTATAAAGCGCCTGACGAGCATTTGGTAAATCATCAACACTCACCTGATGGAAACCGTGCTCTAAGAACCAGTGGGCGGTACGGGTGGTTAAAACAAATAATTGACGAATACCTTGTTCTTTTGCCTTTTCTTCAAGGAATTGCAAAATCTGGCTACCACGGTTCGATTTACGATAACTTGGGTGTACTGCGACGCAGGCAATTTCTGCTGAACGTGTTTCATTAAATTCTGTTGGAATTGGATAAAGTGCAGCACACGCTAGAATCGTACCATCGCGCTCAATAACAGCGAACTGGCTAATCTCTTGCTCTAAACGTTCACGCGAACGATAAACTAAGATACCTTCTTCTTCTAATGGACGTAATAAATTCATTAAACCGCCTACGTCTTGAATATTGGCCATGCGAACTTCTTCATAATGCGCATCGGTAATCATGGTGCCTATACCATCTCGAGTAAATAACTCTTCGAGAAGGGCGCCATCATAGGCATAAGAAATAAGATGAACGCGGTGTACACCTGATAAAGATGCTTTTTTTGCCTGTTGCAAATGCAAAGTGAGTGTTGGGCTAATAGTTTGATATTGTTGAATATAGTAGTCCAGTTGATGTGGGCTTAATTCACGTAATATTTGCTCATCTTCATTCAGCAATCCTTGTTGCTCACCTAGAAAAATGAGTTTATCTGCTTTTAAATAAGTTGCTGTTTTAGTTGCAACTTCTTCAGCTCTTAAGTTGAAAACCTCGCCTGTAGTGGAGTAACCCGTTGGCCCTAGCAGTACAATATTATGGTTGTCGAGGTGTCGATCAATCGCATCTGTATCAATAGAACGAACTTCACCTGTAAGCTGGAAATCCATGCCATCACGAATGCCATAAGGTTTAGCAGTCACAAAATTACCTGATACCACATCTATGCGAGCGCCGTACATTGGCGAGTTTGCTAAGCCCATAGAAAGCAATGCTTCGATTTCTAGGCGGATAGAACCTACAGCACTCATGACACAGCTTAAAGATTCACGTGTGGTAATACGGCTGTTGTCATAAAAAGGAGTTTCGATTCCTTTTTCTTTAAGATTTTGATTAATTTGCGGACGCGCACCGTACACGAGAATTAAGCGAATACCAAGAGAGTGCAATAAAGCAATGTCGTGAATGATATGTTCGAAATTAGGATGACGGACTGCTTCACCACCAAACATCAACACAAATGTTTTATCGCGGTGAGCATTAATGTAGGGCGCTGAGTGTCGAAACCAGTGTACATAATGCTGGGTGTTATTATGCGACTTACTTACAGGCTTACTTGACATACCGATCTCGAATCAACAGCAAAAAGATATAAAGATGATTCTAAACAAAAAAGATTAAAGCCGCATGTTTTAGATAAAAAAACACCCAAATTGAAATTTGGGTGCTTAAAAAGTTTTAAATTAGTAAACCACTCTAATGATTTTATGACTTTGTTCATTCACCAGTACATAATTTCCATTCACTTTATACCATTTTTGGTAACGACCTGGTTTAGTCAATTTTTGATGTTGACGATAGTCGATCACGTAACGTGAATGTCGATACTCATGCGGTACAACCTGACCTACTCGCCACGCATTGCGATGATCATCTTTTTTAATCACTTTAACTGTTTTTACTTCATGGTTTTGGTAATTGCCATGATGATTATGATCGTTTGGTGCTGCCATGGCTGTTGTTGCAACTAAACCGCTAAGAGAAAGAACAATCGCTGTTGTTAATTTTTTCATTGTAAACCTCGAATGATGAGTTAAATTTCAATAATTAAAGATTAGTGAACAATTGCAGATAAATCGTGGAGGCCAAGAAGAATAAATGTGAAAACTCTCTATGAAATAAGAAGAAATTAAGAAAATACATCATTTAAGAATATAAAAAATAAAAAAGGATAAAACCCAGAGGCTTTATCCTTTTTATTCAGCGATAGCGAGGGTCTATCGCCTTAAAAACCACGAATACTCACAATGCTATTAGAATCTGTGTCGACTAAAATATAGTCATTGTTGATTTTATACCATTGCTGATTACGGCCTGGTTTTGGCAAGTTACTGTCTTTATAGTCGACTTTATAGCCATTACCACGATAGTGCTGTGGCATAACATAGCCAGGCTGCCAGCGATGTTGTTTTAAGCGTTCAAAGCCACGCTCTTCGCGCATACGGCGTTCGTCACGGATACGATCTTCATCATGATCACGTCCAAATCCTGGCCCACGATCATTCCACTCACCACGTGGACCTCCACCTTTAGGACCTTTGGGGCCATGGCCTCGGTCAAAAGGAGGGTCAGCAAAGCTCGCCATACTGGTGGTTAGTACGGTTATGCAAAGGGCTAAAATGGTGAACAACTTTTTCATGATGCATCCTCGTTTACATCTGATGTCTCTCATGTTGAATACTCTACGCGCAAAATGCAGAGAAACTGTGAAGATCATTTAATGGTTCAATTAAAATTACGGATAGATCAAGGGTTTTTATCAATAATAAAAAAGGCTTGTATATCTTTTCAGGTATAGGCAAGCCAGATTTGATGATTGGCCGTAATTTAATTTAGCTTTTTCATCTTTAACTTTTTAATCCTGCGCATCAATACTTTGACCATTGAGTGCCAAGCTGTCTTCACCCATTAAATAGAGGTAAGCAGGCAAGATAGACTCTGGTGTAGGTAGTGTTTTCGGATCTTCTTGTGGGTAGGCTTTAGCACGCATTGCAGTACGTGTTGCACCTGGATTAATGCAGTTAAAGCGGATATTTGGATAAGTATTCTCCGCTGCAAAAATTTTACTTACTGCTTCAATTGCAATTTTTGAGACAGAATATGCGCCCCACAAAGCACGTGCTTCACGGCCTACACCTGAACTGGTAAATACAACAGAGGCGTTTTCTGACTTTTGCAAAAGTGGTAATAAGGCTTGAGTGAGGGCAAACGGAGCACGTAGGTTAACTGCCATCACGTCATCCCATACTTCTGTAGGGTAATGTGCTAGCTCTACACGTTCACCTAAAATACCCGCATTATGCAAAATACCGTCTAGACGTCCAAACTGCTTTTCGAGCGTATCGACTAAAAAATCATAATCACGGTCAGAGGCACTTGAAAGTTGTAGCGGTAAAATCGCGGGTTGTGGTGCACCGAGACTCTCAATTTCATCATAAATAACTTCAAGTTTATTTAAGGTTCTACCATGTAGGACAACGGTTGCACCATGTAGGGCATAACTTAGAGCCGCAGCTCGCCCAATTCCATCACCAGCACCGGTAATTAAAATAATTCGATCTTTGAGTAGATCCGGACGAGGTTGGTATTCTGAATATTTCATTGGTAAACCTCCTTTTTTTTATATTGATAAAACAAATAGCCGTTAAAAAAAAGTCTATAAAACTCTGATGTTAACTTATCATACGCTGATTTTCCTGTAGAGCAGGAAGCTTTTGACGTAACATATCGTGTAATTCTGTCACTGTATTTACAATCGAATCGGCCTGCCATGATGCTAAATCATCACGGTGTTCGATAGGTAAATAGCCATAAGCTGCCAAGATGGTATACATATCGGCATTGCGACCAGCATCAATATCACGTGGGTGGTCGCCCACATAAATAATTTGATCTGCTGGGATATTTAACTGTTTAGCAGCCAAATACATTGGTTCAGGATCTGGTTTGGTTTTACTGACATCTTCAGGGCATACCAGAACCGCACAGCGTTCTGTTAGATTTAACTTTTCTAAAAGAGATTCACTTAATCCGCGTGGTTTGTTGGTCACAATACCCCATGGGATTTGTGCAGCTTCTAACTCTTCTAAGAGTGGATACATGCCTTCAAACAGATCTGTATCAACCACAATATTATTGCCGTAAATATCTAAAAAGTTTTGACGATGTGCCAAGAAAATTGGATTGGCTACATCCAGCTCTGGATAGACCAATTTCACCATCGCACGTGCACCTTCAGAAACCTGAGTGCGAATAAGATCGGCTTCTACAACAGGGCGTCTTGCATCACGGCACATTTGCTGAATAATACGAATGAAATCCGCAGCTGTATCGATAAGCGTACCGTCTAAATCAAATAAAACAGCTTTCATCATGCACCTGTATTAATCGTATGAACCATATAGTTAACGTCAACATTTGGCGCTAACCAGTAATGCTTGGTCAGTGGGTTGTAATGTAGTCCAGTCATTTCTTTTAACGTAAGACCTGCATTACGAATATCATGTGCCATTTCAGATGGTCGAATAAATTTATGATAATCATGCGTACCTTTTGGCAACATGCGTAGGACGTACTCTGCACCAATAATGGCAAATAAATAAGATTTTGGGTTACGGTTAATGGTCGAGAAGAACACATGGCCGCCCGGTTTAACCAGAGCCTGACAAGCTTTTACAATAGATGCTGGATCTGGAACGTGTTCCATCATTTCCATACAAGTCACCACGTCATATTGACCAGCCTGTTCTTGTGCTAATTCCTCTACAGGAATTTGACGATATTCAATATTTTGAACATTTTCTTGCTGAGCATGTAAACGGCCGACAGCTAGAGGTGCTTCACCCATATCGATACCTAATACATCTGCGCCACGACGTGCCATGCTTTCGGCCAAAATACCGCCACCACAGCCGACATCAAGTACTTTTTTACCAACAAGACCGCCTGCACGTTCATCAATCCAGTTTAGACGTAGTGGATTGATTTGATGAAGTGGGCGAAATTCAGAATGTTGATCCCACCATTTGGCAGCAAGTGCTTCAAACTTTGCGATTTCTTGTAAATCAACATTCAATTGCGACATGGTGCTACCTCTAAACTTGAGTTATCTTTTTGGATGTAGTTCGCCGTTAGTGTAGCGATTATTGGGAAAAAAGCGATAAACCCAATAAAAAACTTCACAGAAGCAAAACGAATTTAGCATATTTGTTTTATATTTAGGGCATAAGCTAATGCATAACAACTTAGAGGAAAAGCTGTAGCAATGAAAAAATTGGTTTTGGGTGGTTTGAGTGCAGCAATTATGGCCGTATCGGGTGGTGCAATGGCAGCAGATTTTGTTGCTGGTAAAGACTACACCGTGATTGCCAATCCAGGCAAAGTGGAAGTTCCGGGGAAAATCGAAGTTCGAGAGTTCTTTTGGTATGGATGCCCACACTGTTTTAAACTTGAACCGCATATGCAAACGTGGTTAAAACAGATTCCTAAAGATGTACGTTTTGTACGTACACCAGCTGCAATGAATAAAATGTGGGAACAAGGGGCGCGTACGTATTATACATCTGAGGCATTAGGTGTACGTAAACGCACGCATTTACCACTATTCCATGCGATTCAGGTGAACGGTCAACAAATTTTTGATCAGGCTTCTGCTGCGAAATTTTTTACTCGTTATGGCGTACCTGAGCAGAAATTTAATAGTACTTACAACTCGTTTGCAGTAACTGCGAAAGTTGCCGAGTCAAATAAACTTGCTCAACAATACCAATTAACAGGCGTACCTGCAGTTGTCGTGAATGGTAAATATGTCGTGCAGGGTGAAGATGGTAAAGTCACTCAAGTTCTTAATTATTTAATTGAGAAAGAACGTAAAGCAAAATAAGTTGTTTAGGCTTTACTTCAAAAAAAATGGGCTTCATGTGAAGCCCATTTTTATATTTAATTTATCGTTAATTATCACGAAATAATTCAATTAATTTTGCTGAGTTTCATCTTCAATCTGAAAATTTAAAACATCAAAATTAGCTGTTTGAGTCGGCAGTGATAATGCCTGATTAATATATAAATTAATTAATTTTTGGCGAGAACCAATCGAACGCTGGTAATACGTAGAATTTAAAAGCAGTGATGCACCATAAGTCAGTGACCAGATATAAGACAAATAATCACGAATCGACATATCATAATTCAATGATTTTAAATAATTTTCGGTAATATCTTTAATTGCCAAAATACGCTGTTGGCGAATTTCATAAAGCTCTTCGAAAAGATGCTTCAACTTAGACTCTGTCATCGTCAGATTTTCTTCAAGTTGATGCAATAGAATCGTTTTCCCTGGTGCAAGTAAATGATGAAGCATGTAATGAGGAGCATATTCTTTGAAATCTGTATTATATTTTTTAGAAATTTCTAAAATTTGCTTTTCATTTTGAATAATGAGCTCAAGTAGAAGCTCATTTTTACTTCTAAAATGCTTATAAAGTGTGCCTTTAGCAATATCTAGCTCGGCCACTAACTCATCTAGAGTAATTTCCTGATTGTTTTCTAATAACAACTTTTCTGCCACGCTCAGAATTTTTTCTTTACGCATCAAAAACTGTGTATGACGATCAAGATTCATAGGTATTCCCACACCAGTTTGGCCTAACTAATAGTTTACTTCCTGTAAAAAGAAAAAGACTTTTCTCGAAATTTTTAGCCTTTTTCTTTCTCTCTTTACGTATTACCACATAACCTGTTTTTTGTCATTTGCCGCTTCTATCGTTCCCAGTTTGCAATCCCTCTAAACAATAAGCGAACTTGTGTAGAAGCATTTTCAATAAAGGCAGTTTGTTGCAGCTTGAGCTGTTCACCTTGATATTGTTTCGATAGGTTGAGCCACGTCATTGCCCATGTAAATGACATATTAGTCAAAATGGTAGATAAGACATTTAAGTCTTGAGGATTTTGAATATGTTTAAAATTTTCGAGTTTAGTAAGATCAGTTGTTAGATCTTCAATCAGAAATTCGATTTCTCGGGCAATTGCTGCACGAACCGTTTCTGAGCCTCCCCAACGTTCAGCAATCATAAATTGCCATTGCTTAGGGCTATGATTTACTGCCTGCACAAATAGCTCAATACTGGTTTGGGTTTTAGCAGATTTATGTTGTAAGTAACTTTGTCCAAGTTGATGTAAAACACTTTTTAAATGTAGGGCAACTTGATCGACCAATTCCTTGCCGAGCTCATCCATGTCCTGAAAATGGCGGTAGAACGCTGTCGGTACTAAACCTACTTCACGTGCAACTTCACGCAAACTGATACTACTGAACGAACGCCCAGACGTGCTTAGATGCAAGGCTGCATCGAGAAGTGCCTGACGACTTTGCTGTTTTCGTTCATCCCGTATCGACATTAAAAGAACCTATTTAAACCGTGAGCCAAAGTCTAACAAAAAAGAGCAAACTTTCATAAAAAAAATAGTGAACAAGTGTTGACTGAGTGAACAGTTATAAATATAGTGTACATATGTTCACTATACGAACATGTGTTCACTCAAATAAATAGCCAGAAACAAAAGAGGAACGTATGAACGCAACACTTAGCTATCAGCCACATTGGGTTCGAGAAGATTTCGTTGATTTTGTCTTGCAGAAAATTAACGTGACTTGGGCGTGGAAAAGGGTACTTGCAGAAGTTACTGCAGTTCAGCCACTTCATACCGATATGGTGCTTATCAAGCTTAAACCGAATCGTAATTTTAATTTCGATCAGGTCCGCGCAGGTCAAAGTATTTTGCTGACTTTGCTTATCGATGGCGTTTACCAACAACGTAGTTACTCGATTATTGAAGTGACAACGCAAGGTGAAATTGCTTTAGGCATTAAAGTACAAGGTTTGGTGTCTCGTGCAGCTCAACTATTACATGTGGGCGAGTGTGTTGAGATTTCACAGCCACAAGGTGATTTTATTTTGCACCAAGGTCAGCATCCTGCAATTTTGATTGCGTCAGGAAGCGGTATAACTGCAATTTATTCACTCTTGCAGCAAGCTTTAAAACAGCAACTTGAACAAATTCATGTCATTTATTTTAATCGTGCGGAAATTTTTCATGCCGAATTAAAAGCTTTGGCAGAACAGCACCCACAGCTTCAATATCATTTTTTTAATACCACCGAGCAAAAGCAGCATTTAACTGAAAGTTTACTGCAAAAGCTGGTTCCAGATTTCGAGCAGACAGCAACTTATGTTTGTGGTCATCATGGCATGATGCAGCAAGCCAATGAAATTTATGCACAAAAAGGTGCTCAGTCGCAGCTTCATCAAGAGTATTTTCAGCCACTTCAAGTGACTGGTACACATGCAGCACAGCCTGTTATTTTCCGCCGTGCTCAACACGAGTTTTTAGCTGAAACAAATTTACTGAGCAGTGCAGAGCAAGCTGGTTTACGCCCACAACATGGTTGCCGTATGGGTGTCTGCAATAAATGCAGCTGTACCAAGGTAAGCGGAGTTACTCAAAACCTGTTAACTGGTGAAATTGAAGATCAACCGAACCGCCCAATTAAACTATGCGTGAGCCAGGCATTAAGCCCAGTCACAATTGATCTATAAAAAGAATTAAAGAGGATTAACCTTATGAATATGGCATTAGAATTTTCTACTGTTTCTAAATCTGCTCATTTAACACCTGAACAGACTGAAGAGTTTGGTCGCCGTGTTGAGCAGATTCGTCAAGACGTTATGCAAAGTCTTGGTGAGCAAGATGCAAAATATATCTACAAAGTACGTAATTTTGTTCGATATACCGAAATCGCATCGCGTGGCATGTTGATGTTTGGTGGTTGGATTCCGCCAGTCTGGCTACTAGGCACAGGCTTATTAGGTATTTCTAAAATTGTAGAAAACATGGAACTTGGTCATAACGTCATGCACGGTCAGTTTGACTGGTTAAATGAACCAAGTCTGAACGGTAATACTTACGATTGGGATACCATTGCATCGGGTGATGACTGGCGTGAAACACATAACTATGTGCACCACACCTATACCAATATTGTCGGTAAAGACCATGATGTTGGTTATGGTATTTTGCGAGTAAGTGATCAACAGAAGTGGGAACCCCGCCACCTGTTTAATATTCCTCTAGGTCTACAGTTAATGTTTTTCTTTGAGTGGTATGTAGGCGTGCAAAACTTACATCTTGAAGATGCATTAGTTTATAAAACCAAGAACTGGAAACAGGTTTGGAAAGATTCGGCTAAAGTCCGTAAAAAAGCCACACGCCAAGTTTTAAAAGACTATGTGTTTTTCCCTGTGATCTCTGGCCCTATGTTTTTACCAGTTTTTGCAGGAAATGTAGTTGCGAATATTATTCGTAACTTGTGGTCATCTGCTGTGATCTTTAATGGTCACTTTACTGAAGATGCAGAAACGTTTGAGCCTGATAATACAGACACTGAAACTAAGGCAGAGTGGTACTTACGCCAGATTCGTGGTTCAAGTAATTTTAGTGGTACAGAATGGCTGCATTTTATGAGTGGTAACTTAAGCCATCAAATTGAACACCATTTATTTCCAGATATGCCAGCTAACCGCTATAAAGATGTAGCCCCGAAAATTAAGGCACTTTGCGCAGAATATGGCATTAATTACAATGAAGCGAACTTTATGCGCCAGTTCTGGAGTGTATGGGTACGTTTAGCGAAATGTTCACTGCCAAACCATACCACTGGAAAAGTAATGCAGACATTAGAAAAGTTAAAAGCAAAATTCAAATTTGCGTAATCTCAGTTAATTAAAAATAGCTCTTTTTTAGGGGCTATTTTTATTTTTGAGTTATGAAACTTGCAGACTTACATTTGAAAGTAGGGAATAAACTCAACCTGTCAAAATCCTTTGCTATACTATGCCCAAGTTTGTATTTAAGAGAAGTTAGGAAGGATTATGCGTATTGACCAACGTGCATTAGACCAATTACGTGAAGTGAAAATTACACGAAACTACACCCGTTATGCTGAAGGTTCTGTGCTGGTCGAATTTGGTCACACCAAAGTCCTTTGTACTGCAAGCATTGATAACTCAGTGCCACGCTTTTTAAAAGGCCAAGGCCAAGGCTGGGTAACGGCAGAATATGGCATGCTACCGCGTTCAACACATTCACGTTGTGACCGTGAAGCGGCTCGTGGTAAACAAACTGGTCGTACTCAAGAAATCCAACGTTTGATTGGCCGTAGCTTACGTGCGATGGTTGATTTGAAAAAGCTTGGTGAAAACACGATTACCATCGACTGTGACGTGATTCAGGCTGATGGTGGTACGCGTACTGCTTCAATCACTGGTGCTGCTGTAGCATTGGTTGATGCGATGAATGTTTTATTGTCTCAAAAGAAAATTAAGCATGATCCGCTTAAAGGGTTAGTTGCTGCGATTTCTGTCGGTATGTATCAAGACGAAGTGTTGCTTGATCTTTGCTATGAAGAAGACTCGAACTGTCAAACTGACTTAAATGTAGTAATGACACAAGCTGGCGAGTTTATCGAAATTCAAGGTACTGCCGAAGACAAACCGTTTACCCGCGCTCAAAGCAATGCCATGTTAGAAATGGCTGAAAAAGGAATTGCCGAGCTCATTAAAAAGCAACAAGAAGCTTTAGGCTGGTAATTTTACGCTTTCTGAAAAACGCATCTTCGGATGCGTTTTTTTATGCCTTCATCAAACCGACATAAAAACATCACTTGCTTGTCACTTTTACGCTTTATTAGTAGTTCGCATTTAAACCGTTTGGAAAAAACCAATGCGAAAACTTTCACTTTTATTAATTACCTCTTTAACACTCATGCTCAGTGCTTGTAACGATGATAACGACTCAGATAATTCATCGCCAACAACACCGCCCACCAGTAATTGCAAAATGCACTGTGCACCATAATAAGAACTAGGATAGAACTAATGAATCGTCGCGAATTTCTTTTAAACTCTACAAAAACCATGTTTGGGACAGCTGCTTTAGCGAGTTTCCCGCTGAGTATTCAAAAAGCCTTAGCTATTGATGCCAAAGTTGAAAGTGGAACTATTCAAGATGTTAAACACATCGTGATTTTGACTCAGGAAAACCGTTCTTTCGATAATTATTTCGGAACATTAAAAGGTGTACGTGGTTTTGGTGATCGTTTTACGATTCCAATGACGGAAAGCCGAAAGGTTTGGGAACAATATGATGCGAATAAAAAGAAGGTATTGCCTTACCATTTAGATAGTCGTTTAGGAAATGCTCAGCGTGTTTCAGGTACACCTCACTCATGGTCTGATGGCCAAGCAGCTTGGGACAATGGCCGTATGAGTGATTGGGTCGCTTATAAAAAACCACAGTCGATGGGCTACTATAAAAAACAAGAAGTCGAATATCAGTTTGCTTTAGCGAATGCTTTTACCATTTGTGATGCTTACCACTGTGCTATGCATGCTGGGACCAACCCAAACCGTAAGTTTATTTGGACTGGAACTAATGGTCCTACAGGTGCAGGTGTTGCGAGTGTTGTAAATGAATTTGATGGGATTGGGGCATCAACAGAAGGTTATGAATGGACGACGTATCCTGAGCGCTTACAGCAGGCTGGCGTAACATGGAAAGTCTATCAAAATATGCCAGATAACTTTACCGATAACCCGTTAGCTGGTTTCAAACAGTATCGCCGTGCAAATGAGCAATCTGGTCAACCTGTCAGTAACGACACGCTAACGTGTCCAGCATACGATGAAAAGATTGATGCGACTCAACCACTTTACAAAGGTATTGCCAATACCATGCCGGACGGTGGTTTTTTAGGAACTTTTAAAGCTGATATCGCACAAGGTAAATTACCGCAGGTGAGTTGGTTGGTCGCTCCTGCAACTTACAGTGAACATCCGGGGCCATCTAGTCCTGTACAAGGTGCTTGGTATATTCAGGAAGTATTAAATGCATTAACTGAGAACCCTGAGCTGTGGAGCCAAACCGTTTTATTGGTGAACTTCGATGAAAATGACGGTTTCTTTGACCATATCCCTTCACCAAGTGCACCTTCTAAAGATGTAAACGGTGTTGTATATGGAAAAACTACATTAAGTGATCAGCAAGTATCTTATGAGTACTTTAATCATCCAGCAGTAGCAACTTCAAAATCTCAACCTAAGCCAGATGGTCGAGTGTATGGGCCAGGTGTACGCGTTCCGATGTATGTGATTTCGCCGTGGAGCCGTGGAGGATGGGTAAATTCTCAAGTCTTTGACCATACTTCTATTTTACAGTTCTTGGAAAAACGTTTTGGTGTGCAAGAGCCTAACATTAGCCCATACCGCCGTGCTGTATGTGGTGATTTAACAACGGCATTTAATTTTAAAACACCGAACCTTTTACCTGTTGCTGAACTAGATGGGAAGAAAACCAAAGCTGAAGCCGATGCGATTCGTGTTGCTCAAGCTTTATTGCCCCAAGTTCCTGTTCCGAGCCAGCAGCAATTTCCTCAGCAAGAAATGGGAATTCGACCATCACGTGCTTTGCCATATATTTTGCATACCAGTGCCAAAGTCGATGCCACTCAAAAAACGATTAAGCTGATGTTCTCTAATACAGGTAAACAGGCAGCTGTTTTCCATGTCTATAACCGATTTGATCTTATGGCAATTCCACGTCGTTATATGGTTGAGGCAGGTAAACAGCTCGATGATATATGGAATGCTACAAATGGACAGTATGATTTATGGGTACTTGGACCAAATGGTTTTCACCGTGCGTTTAAAGGTAATTTAAGTCAAGCTAATCAGACTCAAGCTTTACCGGAAATTAGAGTATGTGTGGAAGAGTGTGATGCGAATTTGTATTTAAAAGTGCGTCATGATGGTAATAAGTCAGTCAAGCTCACAGTCAAAGCAAATGCTTATCTTCCAAACAAAACATGGACGATAGAAACCAACAGTTCTGAAAAAGAATTAGTTTGGGATATGTCTGAATTTGGTGGCTGGTATGACTTCACTGTGACTTTAGCTGATGATACTACTTTCAGTCGTCGTTTTGCAGGCCGTATAGAAACTCAAGAAGATTCAATTTCTGATCCTTATATGGGTTATCTAGAGTCTTAGGTTGGTAAGTTATTTTCCTTAATGTAGGTATTGAAATTTATTCCTCATTAACTGGTGCTAAAAGTCATCTGCAACCTGTCTATAATCTATAAGGATCTTATTTTTGCAACAAAATAGGATAGAGGATGAAAGTGGGCAGGTTTTGCAGATGACAATGCCTTTGGTTACTTTGGGCAAAACCAAAGTAACAGAATGGGCTGTTGGCAAAAAATTCTAAGCGATAAGACTCTGTCGCGTAGGAAAAGAGATATCCATGTCACGATAGTAAATAAAGGGAGTTATGCTGTTGATATAAAATATTATGTGGGAATATGCTGTCGTATAGATGAATAATAAAAATAAAGACTTACCTTTTGTAACAGAATCTCCTAAGCCTGATCATATTTATCTTTTACCTTGAAACCCTGAATTTTTAAAGTAATGGGGAAAATTTATGCTACAAGGTTTTATTGTATTATTAGCAGTAGTGACATTTGTTTTAATGGCTGCCGATCCACGTGATAGTGGGGCACAAGCGACTCAGTCAGCGTGGCAAAAAACACAAGCGGCAGACATGACCAAGTCGCAAAAAAATACCAATAATGACGCAGATTTTATCTAAGCATTAAAACGCATAGATAAATCAACAGCTCTAACATCTTTAGTCAGAACGCCCATAGAAATATAGTCAACGCCAGTGGTGGCAACTTCACGCAAGTTTTCAACAGTGATATTGCCAGATGCTTCGAGTTTACAGCGGCCCGCCACATGTTTTACAGCATCAATCATTTGCTGTTGACTGAAGTTGTCGAGCATGACAATGTCCGCACCAGCTTCAAGCGCTTGGTTTAGCTCATCCCAAGTTTCAACTTCGACTTCAACTGGTTTACCCGGCGCGATTTGATGTGCTTTGGCAATTGCCTGAGCAATACCTCCCGCTGCCATAATATGGTTTTCTTTAATTAAGAACGCATCAAATAAACCAAGACGATGGTTCTGTCCGCCGCCAATAGCAACCGCATATTTTTGTGCAATACGTAAGCCCGGTAGAGTTTTACGTGTATCGAGAAGTTTTGTATTTAAGCCTTCAAGATGTTGAACATATTCAGCAGTTTTTGTTGCAACAGCAGACAAAGTTTGAATAAAGTTTAAAGCAGGGCGCTCTACAGTCAGTAAGCTACGTGCAGAACCTGCAAGTTTTAAAAATGCTTCGTTTGCAGCAACACGTTCACCTTCTTGTTTTAGCCAAGTCACTTGAACAGTATTGTCATAAGCTGAGATGAGCGCATTAACCCATGGTTGTCCAGCTAAGACCATATCTTCGCGGCTAATGATGGTTGCAGTGGCTTGCTCATCTTCAGGTGTGAGCATCGCGGTAATGTCACCGTCCCCAATATCTTCTTGTAGTGCTTGTTGAATATTGATTTGAATTGATTGTTCAAGCAAAGACTGAGGTATGCTCATACGGTTTCCATTTTGTCGATGACCCTAAAACTTGCGATATATTAGCACCGTCGACCTGAAAAATAAGCTGTTTTATGAGATTAATCGCGATAAACAATCGCATTTACTACTTTGAAAAGCACATAACTGTTTTAAACTAAAACAATTGGCAAGCAATTTATTGGCGTCTCAATGAAGCAAATCACACCGTATGAAGTTATAGATGGACAATTAAAAGGGGCGAGACAAATCCCTTCTCCAAATTTTAACCAGCGTCCGACTGGCACCGAAATTCAAATGATTGTGGTTCATAATATTAGTTTGCCGCCGTCTCAATTTGGAGGTGGCTATATTGAGCAGTTTTTTCAAAATAAGTTAGATTGGTCAGTTCATCCTTATTTTCAGACTATTGAAGGCATGCAGGTTTCTACACATCTGTTAATTTTACGTACAGGTGAAGTCCTACAGTTTGTTAATTTTAATGATCGTGCATGGCATGCAGGACGTTCGAGCTATTTAGCTAAAGTTGAATGCAATGATTATTCAATTGGTATAGAACTTGAAGGAAGTGATGATTTATCTTTTGAAGATGTACAATATGAAGTATTAACTGACGTTGTTACTGCTATTCGCCAAGCTTACCCAGAAATTAAAAACCATATTGCTGGGCATTCGGATGTTGCTCCTGGCCGAAAAACCGATCCAGGTCCTTATTTTAAATGGCAGCACTTTAGACAATTGTTAGTCCAGAAAAAAACTTGAGTTTGTTCATCATTTCACAACGAAAAGATTTTCTAGTTTCATTACAATAGCGTCTTTCGAATATAGCTGTAGGTGAGTGCGATGGCATTGTGGCGATCGACTTTTATTGTCAGTGCAATGACGATGTTGTCACGAGTGTTAGGGCTCGTGCGTGACGTCGTATTGCTCAACGTGTTTGGTGCGGGTAAAGATTTTGATACCTTCGTCGTCGCTTTTCGTATTCCCAACTTCTTTCGACGACTATTTGCCGAAGGCGCCTTTTCTCAGGCCTTTATCCCAGTCTTAACTGAATATAAAACGGGTCGAGCACACGCTGAAGTACAGATTTTAATTAGTCGGGTATTTGGCTGTTTGCTAACAGTTATGACCTTACTCACTTTTGTGGCTATGGTTTTAGCACCTGCAATCATCTATATGTACGCACCGGGCTTCCACAGTGATCCAGAAAAGTTCGATTTAGCCGTCAGCATGTTCCGTTTGACCATTCCTTATTTAATGTTCATGTCGCTCACGGCTTTTGCCAGCAGCATCTTAAATAGTTATGGTTCGTTTGCCTCACCAGCTTTTTCGCCAGTTTTACTCAATGTAGCGATGATTGCAGGAGCGTGGTGGCTTACGCCGTATATGGCTGAGCCAATCAAAGCATTAGGCTGGTCAGTTGTTGCGGCTGGGGTATTACAGTTAGCGATACAAATCCCTGAATTGTGGCGTAAAAACCTACTGATTCCACCTAAAGTTGATTTTAAACATGAAGGCGTAGAACGTATTTTAAAATTAATGCTTCCAGCATTATTTGGTGTATCTGTGACTCAGATTAACCTATTGCTAAATACGATTTGGGCATCTTTCATGCAAGATGGTTCAGTGTCTTGGCTCTACAGTGCTGAACGTATGACTGAGCTACCTTTAGGTTTAATTGGTGTTGCGATTGGTACAGTAATTTTGCCTTCACTTTCTGCCCGTCATGCAGAGCAGGATCAAGCAAAGTTCCGCGGTATGATCGACTGGGCTGCAAAAGTCATTGTATTGGTAGGGTTGCCGGCAAGTATTGCTTTATTTATGCTTTCAACACCGATTATTCAAGCATTATTCCAGCGTGGTGAGTTTGATTTACGTGATACACAAATGACAGCGCTTGCATTGCAATGTATGAGTGCAGGTGTAATTTCTTTCATGCTCATTAAAGTATTTGCACCTGGTTTCTATGCACAACAAGACACAAAAACACCAGTGCGCGTAGGCTTAATGTCGGTCGCAGCTAATGCAATTTTAAACGTTGTATTTATTGGCTTCTTTAAGCTTATTGATTGGCATGCAGAACATATGGCACTTGCACTAGCATCTTCAGGTTCAGCGTTAGTGAATGCCGGTTTACTCTACTTCTATTTGCATAAGCGTAATATTTTCCGATTTGGTCCGCATTGGAAGAAATTAGGACTTCAATATGGTTTAGCAAACCTCGCTATGATTGCAGCGCTTTGGTTTGGGCTCAATTGGTATAACGGAGAGCTTTCACAGTGGTTACGTGTTGCCGAAGTCGTAGGGCTATGTGTAGTTGGGATAATTGCTTACCTGATCGGTTTAATCCTTACGGGTTTTCGACCTAGAGATTTAAAACACTAAAAATAAAAAAAGCGATCTTAAATGATCGCTTTTTTTATACTAATACATTTATTTTGGCAAAACTTGTAGCAATTCGATATCGAAAATTAAAGTGCTATTTGGACCAATCGTGTCACCTGCACCGACTTCACCGTAAGCGAGATTTGCAGGGATAAAGAAACGGGTTTTACCGCCTTCTTTCATGGTTTGCAGACCTTCAGTCCAGCCTGCAATCACTTGGCTGAGCTGAAACTCAACTGGATGATTACGTGCGATTGAGCTGTCAAACACAGTTCCGTCGAGTAAACGGCCTTCATAATTTACTTTAACACGTGATACAGCTTTCGGTTTTTTACCTGTACCTTCTTTTAATACTTGGTATTGGAGACCTGATTTAGTCGTGATTACGCCCGATTTTTTTGCATTATCAGCAAGAAATGCAGCACCTGCTTGAGCATTTTGTTGTCCTACTTTTTGAAATTCAACAAGCTGCTTAGCTTCTAAAGTTTTTTTATATTCATTAATCGCTTTCGCCATTTCTTCGTCAGTTAAGCGTGCGGTTTTGTTCTGAGCACCTTCTTGTAAACCCTGATAAAAAATATCAAGATTTAGATCTGTTAGAGCATCAGTATTATTACGGCCCATTAAATAGCCATAGCTATAGCTAAATTGTTCTTTTGCTGGGCTTTTATTTGTAATAGGTGCAGCAGCAAAAACAGATAAACTCATCGTTGATGTTGCAATAATTAAACCAATTTTTTTCATGCCGTTTTCCAAAAAAAAAGGAGAGTACTGTTTTACTCTCCTGAATGTTTTTATTTCACTGAAATGAGTTCTACATCAAAAATCAGCGTACTGTTTGCTGGAATGCCAGGAAGTTCCTGAGGACCATAAGCAAGATTAGATGGAATGAAGAACGTCGCTTTACCACCTTCTTTCATGAGCTGAAGTCCTTCAGTCCAGCCTGGAATAACTTGATTGAGAGGAAACTCAACAGGCTCACCGCGCTTATAAGAACTATCAAATACTTGACCATTAATTAATCGGCCTTCGTAATGTACTTTAACCATAGACTGCGCAGTTGGTTGTTTACCTGTGCCTTCTTTAGTGATGATATATTGCAAGCCAGATGCTGTAGTTTTTACACCAGCTTTTGTTTTATTTTCTGCAAGGAATTGAACATCTGCAGATTCAGACGCTGCTCCAGCGGCTTGCTGTGGTTTATCTTGTTGTTGCATTTTTTGCTGCAATTCTTTTTCATAAGCAGCAACAGCAGCTTTTAACTCTTCTTGAGTATAAGCACTTGGTTGCTTATTACGAGCATCATGAATCCCTTTCACAAATGATTTTGTGTCTAGTTCAGGTGGAGTTTGCTGAGCAACTTCGTACCCAAGAACATAACTGATTTTTTCAATTGGAGAGGCATTTTTATTTGCTTTGCTTCCGACTTCTGTGGTCGGATGTTGGCTTGCATAATAAACTGGTACAAGTGCAGCACCGCCTAAAACTACAGCGACAGCAATGGGTAAGGCTTTACTCATAAAAGGTTCCAAAAATAATCATTTGAGTCTAAAAAAGCTGCTTTTGATCTTAGCATGCTTAAGCATAGAATGTTTAAGAAAAAAAACGAGTGGTTTTTTATATATTTTAGTTAGTTTTAGTTGGAATAAACTTAAAAAATCTTAAATAAAAAACCGGATCATTTGATCCGGTTCTCTTATCACTTTTTGGTTAATCTTCTTTTTGTGCTTTATATGCGTAAGCGTAATTATAACCATAACCATAGCCCGCACTAGCACGTTGAATGTCGTTAAGAATGAAGCCGTTGACTTTAACACCTGCTTGTTCAAAGCGATTAAGGGTTAATTCAAGCTCTTTCATTTGCGACTTAGCATAACGGGCAACAATTAAGTTCACACCAGTATATTGCGAAATAATAATGCCATCGGTTACTGCAAGTACGGGTGGAGTATCGATAATGATGTGGTCATATTGACTTTGTAACTGTTCAAGTAGTTCTTTAAATTGGTTAGAGCTTAAAATCTCTGAAGGATTTGTCGGGCTCTTACCACGAGTAATCACATCAAGGTTTGCTACAGGAGTTTTGTGTAATACTTTTTGTAGATCAGCTTGTCCACTTAACAATTCAGAAAGACCTGGTTTCACATCAACATCGAAGTATTTATGCATATAACCACGGCGCATATCAGCATCAATGAGTAGTACGCGTTTATCACCTTGAGCGAAAATAGTTGCAAGGTTGGTCGAAATAAACGATTTACCTACTTCTGGAGAAGGTCCTGCAATCATGATGATATTATTTTTTGCATTTGCTAATGCAAAGTGAATCGCGGTACGGATACTACGTAAGCTCTCAATTGCGATGTCATCACCATTTTTAACGGCAAGAATAGGAATACTCTTCTTTTTCTTTAAAATTTTGATTCGACTTTCTTGAATTGGAGAACGAGGTACGGTTGCATAGACTGGTAAATCCAACTCATTTTCAATTTGCCCAGAATCTTTAATACCTGTACGTAAAATATTACGCACTAATGCAATTAGTGTCCCAATAAATCCGCCTAACAATAATGAGAGGAGTAAGATCTGTAATTTTTTGGGCTTAATTGGTTCAACAGGTTCAATAGCAGTGTCTACAATCCTTACATTACCTATTTCGCCTGCCTTAGCAATGCGAAGTTGCTGATATGAATTTAATAACGCAGTGTAGAGCTGAGTTTTTACTTCTACTTCACGATACAGCTGTAAATACTGACGTTGAATATCTGGTAATTGTTTTAATGTGCTATTTAATTCGCCGATTTGTTTATTAACAGCTGTAAGTTGACCATTAATTTCACGCATTGCAGGATGTTCAGCCGTATATTTTGCCGCCATTTCTGCCTGCTTTTGTTCAAGCTCAGCTTTCTTCGTTTCTAAAGTGATACTTTGTGTTAAATATAGTTCTGACTCTTTAGTAACATCAACAGTGTTGTATTGCTGGCGGAATTTGTTGAATTGACGTTCAGCATCATCTAATTGTTTTTTCAAATCTGGAAGCTGTTCATCCAAGAATTTTAAAGTCTGAGCAGATTCAGCTGAGCGGCGTTCAACATTTTGATCACCGTAGGTTACTAAAATGGCATTTAAAACTTTAGTAATGTGTGCTTGATCTTCACCTTGATAACTCAAGCCAATAATGCCAGTTAATTTACCACGCTCTGCAACAGAATAGTCTGAGCTAATTGCGTCGACCGCGGCTGGTAAAGATAAATTTTTGATGTTGTATGTAGCATCAAATTGATCTTTAGTGAAAATACCAACTTTCCAAGTACCGTGTGGACCAGTGACTTGATTTAATTGATTGAGTGGTACAGTTAGAATAGTTTGTTCAGTATCAGGATCACTTAAATTCAAGGATTTTTTATCAAAACTTAGCAATAAGTTTCTGTCAAGATAATAAGCGGGAATTTCAAACTGGAAGACTTCAAAGCTTTTGAGTCCATCCTTAAAAATGACTGATTTCTTGTTATATTCTGTTTTATACTGGGTATCACTTAACAAACGATGAGTAAGTGTATTTTCTGTACTAGAAATCTGAATATTTAAATGTAAATCTTTAATAACTGAACCTAAAACTAGACGAGATTTTAAGATTTCAATTTCTGCTTGAGCAGGTGACTTTTGCTCAATCATTTGAGATAAATCGCCTAAAAGAGCAGCTGAAGCTCCTTTACTATCCTCCACCTGAACCAAAGCATCAACTGAGTAGGTATCTGGCGTTACACGCAAATAAAGTAGAGCACATACAAGGCTTAAAATAATGCACAGTGCAATTAATTTCCACTGAGCAATCAGTGAGAAAAATAATTCCTTTAAATCAATGGTATCTTTGGTATTAGTATTTTGGTTCATAAGTGTAAAATCTTGGCGTTAAATATAAGGTTTCCAGTCAGCAATGCACTGTTGAATAAGTTGACAGGTTTCATCAAAAATAGCTTGATCATGTCGATATGGATCGGGCACATTTCGATTTTGCCAATGGCCCAAGCGGTAGGTTTTACCTTTTGCAAAGGGCCAAGTCTGTTCAATATGTTTTTGCTGGTTTTGACTCATGACTAAAATAAGGTCAGCTTTTTTAATATGTTCAGCATTTAGCTTACGAGCTACATGTGGTTGCATATCAATGCCTAATCTTTGCATACAAAGTCGAGCTTTTTCATCAGCTTGATGACCAATAAGCCCTGAAATACCGGCAGACTCAATATTTAACTGAGGGTATTGCTGTTTTAAAAAATACTCTGCCATAGGGCTACGGCAGATATTTCCAATACAGACGACTAAAATATTTTTGAACTGCATAAAATTATTGTCCCAATCGATCTATGTTATATAAAGCGCTTGAGAATGGAATAATTTGATTGACCACACGCTGCCAGCGAGTCAAGCCAGTTGCATCGACATAGACAATATCATTACTACGTAATTTAAACTGATTGGCTAATCCGAAATCACCGATACTCATTAAATTTAAATGGTAAAGCTCAGTTGTACGGTCATTTGGGTTAGTACGTAAAACATAAATACGACTAGCACTAGCAGATAAAGGATTTAGACCTAAACTTTCACCTAAAGCATCGCTTAACGTCATACCCTGATCACGCATTGGTAATGCTTGGTTTTTGCCAGACTCACCCATGACATAAATTTTCTGGTTTTCTCGTGTGCTGACATAAATTGTGTCATTTGGTTGTACTAAAAGTTTATGTAATGAATAACCTGCTTTTTCTAACTCAATTGTATTTAAGTTATAAGTAATACCATTACGAATGAGTTGAACATAGGTATTGTCACCTTTATCCGTTACTCCTCCCGCAAGACCTAAAGCTGTATATACACTTACTGGTTGATCGCTTAAGTAGAATTGTCCACCCTTTATGACGCTACCTTGAACAGAAAAGCGCTGTCCCTCATAAGATAGTACACGTACGATTACATCTGGATTTTTTAAGAATCTAGCAAGTTGACTGTGTAATTCTCGGTTCACTTGAGAAAGAGTTTTACCAGCTGCTTTATAGCGTCCAACTAGAGGAAATTGGATGTAACCAGTTTGGTCGATTGGATAACCACTTGCTTGTACAGACTGTTCATTATTAACGTTATTTACAGGCGGTGTAATTTCAGGGTAGGCCCAAAGTTGAATCGAAAGAACATCTCCAGGGCTTAAACGATATATTGGCTGTTGGTTTTTAAATAGAGTTGCATAGTCACGTTGATAATCAACCTGTGCAGGCTGTATTGCGGGTAGAGTGTCTTGTGAAATTTTAACGACATTAACCGTAGTTCCAAGGTCGGTTTTATAAACGCCTTCACTTGGGATGTCATAAGTTTGTAAACCGGAGGTAACTGCACAACTCGCAGCACTTAAACTTAAGGCAAGAACAGAAAAAAACTGGCAATACTTCACACGCAACCCTTTGTGTATTTATCTTTAATTGATATTGTCCACTGCATAGTAACAAGTGTCTATTAAACGCAGGATGTCCCGATTCTAGCCGAAAAAAAATTAAAAAACACAGAAAAATCGTAGAGCTTTGTATGTTTAATTTATATCAATACTTTTTATCCTACATAAATAGTAATTTTTTGCTCAACCTGAGAAATAAAAAAACAGGTTATATAAGGAGAGCTTAAGAACTGTAAACACTTTTATACAATTGAATTACGGTTAATAAAAAAAAACTGATATAGTTACGCACGACAATATCCAGTCAAGATATATTTTTTATTATATATACAATTTGTAAGGAATAAGGCTAACTTTTATGCAACTTGCCGATTTAAGAATAGCGATTATAGGTTTAGGTTATGTAGGCTTGCCATTGGCAGTTGAGTTTGGGAAAAAAGTACCTGTAGTTGGTTTTGATATTTATCAAAAACGTATTGATGAGTTAAAAAGTGGTCAAGATCATACGCTAGAGGTTTCACCAGAAGAATTAAAACAAGCAGCTCAATTAAGCTATACTGCAAATTTAGAAGATCTAAAAGATTGTAATTTTTTTATTGTCACTGTTCCAACTCCAATTGATGGCTATAAGCAGCCAGATTTAACCCCTTTGGTTAAAGCTTCTACTAGTATTGGTAAAATTCTAAAAAAAGGTGATATTGTCGTATATGAGTCGACTGTTTATCCAGGTGCTACAGAAGAAGTTTGTATTCCGGTGCTCGAAGAAATTTCAGGTCTAAAATTTAATCAGGATTTTTTTGCAGGTTATAGCCCAGAACGTATTAATCCTGGCGATAAGTTGCACCGTGTAACTAATATTTTGAAAATTACCTCAGGTTCGACTCCTGAAGTGGCTGATTATGTTGATGAAGTATATAATCTGATTATTGAAGCAGGAACACATAAAGCAGCTAGCATAAAGGTTGCTGAAGCGGCGAAGGTCATTGAAAATACCCAGCGTGATGTCAATATCGCTTTAATTAATGAATTAGCACTTATTTTTAACAAACTTGGTATTGATACAGAAGAGGTGCTTAAAGCAGCTGGTACAAAATGGAATTTCTTACCATTTCGTCCAGGTTTAGTTGGCGGGCACTGTATTGGTGTAGATCCGTATTATTTAACTCATAAAGCCCAAGCTATTGGATATCACCCAGAAATTATTCTAGCAGGGCGTCGATTAAATGATTCAATGGGAGCATATGTTGTTACTCAACTTGTAAAAGGAATGATAAAAAAGAAAATTCAAGTTGAAGGAGCTAAGGTTTTAGTATTAGGTTTGAGCTTTAAAGAAAATTGCCCTGATATTCGTAATACAAAAGTTATTGATATTGTAAAAGAACTACAAGAATATCATATGGATGTTGATGTATATGATCCTTGGATTGATAGTGAAGAAACTCAACACGAATATGGTATTACACCAATTAAGCAACCTACAGCAGGTCAATATGATGCTGTAATATTAGCAGTTGCTCATAATGAATTTAAAGAAATGGGTATAGAGGCAATTCGCTCTTTAGGTAAAACATCGCATGTACTTTATGATCTGAAATATGTTTTAGCTCAATCTGAGTCAGATATCCGTCTATAAAATAATATTTGTTGAGAATAAATATGAATCGCTATGAAGAAGTATTGGAGCAGCTTAAGAGCAATCCTAAAACATGGTTAATAACGGGTGTTGCGGGTTTTATTGGATCAAATCTGTTAGAAACTCTATTAAAATTAAATCAAAAAGTAATTGGCTTAGACAACTTTGCTACAGGTCATCAATATAATCTGGATGAAGTAGAGACTTTAGTGAGCAGTGACCAATGGAAGAATTTTACTTTCTATAATGGTGACATTCGTAACTTAGAGGATTGTCAGAAGGCATGCGCTAACGTTGACTATGTTTTACATCAAGCCGCTCTTGGTTCTGTTCCGCGTTCAATTGCTGATCCAATATTGACAAATAGTGCCAATATTACGGGTTTTTTAAATATGCTCGTTGCAGCAAGAGACGCTCAAGTCAAAAGTTTTACTTATGCTGCGAGTAGCTCTACATATGGTGACCACCCGGCGTTACCAAAAGTAGAAGAAAATATTGGTAATCCATTATCTCCTTATGCGGTAACTAAGTATGTAAATGAGCTTTATGCTGAAGTTTTTGCTCGTACATATGGTTTTAAAGCAATAGGTTTGCGCTATTTTAATGTGTTTGGTAAACGTCAAGATCCTAATGGAGCTTATGCTGCAGTTATTCCAAAATGGACAGCAGCTATGATTCAAGGAGATGATGTATTTATTAATGGTGATGGTGAAACTAGTCGCGATTTTTGTTATATCGAAAATACAGTACAAGCTAATATTTTGGCTGCCATCGCAAATGATGAAGCTAAAAATCAAATCTATAATGTGGCGGTAGGAGATAGAACTACTTTAAATGATTTGTTTAAGGCTATTAAATCTGCTTTAAACGAAAATGGAATTTCTTGTGACAAAGAACCTGTTTATCGTGAATTTAGAGCTGGTGATGTAAGGCATTCTCAAGCAGATGTAACTAAAATCAAAACATTACTAGGATATGATCCAAAATTTAGAATTTTTGAAGGAATAGGTTTGGCTGTGAATTGGTACTTGTTGAATAATGGTAAATAAATATGTGGAAAATATTTACCGTTTTAGCTCGTATTACTTCATTACTCCCGCTTTTTCTTTTTCATTTTTTTTGGCGTTGTCTAGATATTTTTGACGGAAAATTTGGAGCTGTAGCACGGTATATTCTAATTGCTGGTAGATTAAAAAAATGTGGAACAAATGTTTATATTGGTCCCTTTGTTTCTATTGAAAGTGTTAGAAATTTATCCTTAGGTAATAATGTAAGTATTCATCATCAGTGTACATTAATTTGTTTAGGGGGAATTGATATTGGTGATAATGTAGCAATTGCTCATGCTTCTAGCTTGATTTCTACTAACCATACATGGAATGATAATAATTTACCTATTAAATATAATCCTGTCGTTTGTGACAACTTAGAAATTCATGATGATGTTTGGATAGGTTGCGGAGTGCGTATCTTAGCGGGAGTAAAAATTCCGAAGCGATGTGTTGTTGCAGCTGGTGCTGTTGTTACGAAAAGCTTATCAGACTCAGGAGCTCTATATGGAGGGGTTCCTGTTAAAAAGATACGTGATATATGAAATTTTCTAGAATTTTAGAGGGGCTTCAGATTTTATTTCTGAAGTTCTCTTCACTTTTGATAATGAGTTTAATTTTTCTATTCCTTTGGGTGCAAATGGGAGTTCAAGGAATTGGAGAGTTTGCAACTTACGCAACGATACTCGCACCAATCGTTATGTTTAGTCAATTTAGATATGTTGAATATATTAACATTGTTAATATAAAAGAAGATAAAGAAAAAAGATTTTTACAAAGTTTGTTTGCAAGTGGTATGGTTGTTTTATTACTTTTAGGTATTTTATTTGTTTTTTATTTAGTGACTCATCAACCAATAAAAATTTTAGTTGTTGCTGGTCTCTATAAAGTTTTTGAATTATTTTCAGATATTTATATTTCATTCTTAGTCTCAATTAAAGAACTTAGAAATGCTTTTTTTGTTATATTTAAAAGATTATTCTTAATTTTATTTGGGTTAATATTTTTTTATTTTAAGCAGTTTTCGTTGAATCCTATAGAATTTGTATTTTATTTACTTTTGGGAGTATATTTTACTTTCTTTGTAATAGATGTAGTGGTAGAAAAAAGAAGATTTAATGAAGGTCCAGATATAAAAAATATTACTGACTATATTAAGGATAATTTTTTATATGGTTTTAACTCATTGTTAATTAGTATAAATAGCCTTGTACCAAGATATTTTTTCATTTTTTTTAATGATAAAAAAGGGTTGGGTATTTTTACAATTGTCTATTTGTTAGCCTCTACTACTACTACTTTGATGCAATTTCTAATAAGCGTAAAAGTTAGTTTAATAGAGAAATTTATTGATACAAGATTTAATCAATACTTATTAATTAATTTAATTATCGTTGGATTATGTTTTGGTTTTTATATTTTTATAAATGAATTGAGTGATAACTATTTTTTATTTGGACTATCTTTTGTTGTAATGTTGATTTCATTACTTTTACGAGGGGTTAATTTAACTGCAAGTTTTTCAAAGAAAATGAAAAATGTTATTAATATTGCTCTTATCTTACCAATGATTTTAGTTTCTCTTTTACTGGTTTTTCTATGTTTTTATTATAGAGAATTTGCTTTTAAATTCTCTATTTTATATGTTTTTACCTCTGCATTGATGACAAGTATGATTTTAATGTTTTCTTTAAGGAAGAGTAAATTGATATGTTAATATTGAGCTGTCTATTTTTTGCCTTATTTACGTATCTAATATTTTATTTTATTGCTAGAAAGCAGTCATTCTCGTTTTTGGTAATATCTTTTTTCTTAAATTTATATCACTATATTTTTTCTCTAGGCTTTTATTTTTACTCATTAGGACGACCAAATGATAGTCTTAATTACTATATTTGGGGAACTGAACAATTAGAAAACTTTCCATTTTCTAGTGGTACAGGATTCTTAGTACATTTAGTTCATTTTATAAATTATATATTAAATAGCTATGAAAACGTTTTTTTATTTTTTAGCATGATATCTTCGTGGGTTATTCTATCCTTTTTTTTAATAATCTATAATTTTTATTCCAAGAGAGAAATTTCTTCCAATAGTTTTTTATTCCTTACAATATTACTTTTTATTCCTGGTCTTCATTTCTGGACAGTAGCTATTGGGAAAGATTGCTTGATTTTATTGTTTATATCTTTATTTTTATATGCTTATATTTATAAAAAGATAAAGTTGTTGGTGTTTTCATTAGTTTTCTTGGCATTAATTAGGATTCATGTTTTTGCAATTGTTTTTTTAACTTTTATACTGCATGAATTTATATATGGTAATTTTAAAATTAAGAAAATATCTATGGGTGTTTATAGATTTATAATTTTAGTTTTGTCAATTCCATCACTTTTTGTTTTGTATCAGTTTCTGTTTAGTTTTATTCAAAAATATTCTGAAGATGGTTTCTCGGATATCGGTGGATTTGTAGAAAATAGAAACGAAGCTTACTCTGAGGAGGGCTCAGGATTATTGCTCGCTTCACAACCTTATATATTAAAAATGCTCGCTTTCGTATTAGGTGGTTTACCGTGGTTATCACTAGATCCTCTTTCATTATTTTCAATGGCGGAAGGCGTTGTAGTTATTGGTATTTTACTGTATTCATATTATTATCTTTTTACTAAGGATAAATTTAATAATTCTAAACAAATTTTTATTTTAATATTCATAGCATTATTTATTTTATTTATGCCTTTAATTTCTGCAAATTTAGGTATTATGGTCAGAATGAGAGTAATGTTGTATATACCAATTTTAACGGTTTTACTTATGTTTATGCTTTCTAGTGAAAGGAAAATTTAATTATGAATTTTGTTATTATTTCTAGTTTTCTTCCTTCAATATTAAATTTTCGTGGAAAATTACTTGAAGCTATTCATAAAAAAGGCTATCAAATTCATATTATTGCTCCAGATCTAGAACTATTTCGAGATGAAGTAAATAAATTGCAATTACTTGGTTACTCTGTTTACTCTGTTGAAATGCAAAGAACTGGGACTAATCCAATTGCAGATATAAAAACACTATTTGAAATCTATAAAATTACAAAGAAAATTAAACCAGACTATGTCTTGTCATATACGATTAAACCTGTGATCTATGGCACGCTTGCCGCTTATTTGGCAAAAGTGCCAAATCGTTTTTCACTCATCACAGGATTGGGATATGCTTTTCAGAATGTAGACAGTACAAGTAAAAGAAGCACGTTTCAAAAAGTCGTACATTGGCTTTATAAACAAGCATTAATAAGATCATCCAAGGTTTTTTTTCAAAATCCTGATGACCTTGCTTTATTCAAACAATTAAATTTATTAAGTAATAAGGTGCCAGCCGTAGTTGTCAACGGGTCTGGTGTTAATGTGACTGATTTTGAAGTTGTAAATTTGCCTCGTGCTGTGAATGGTGAAGTTAGGGTTTCATTTTTATTAATTGCTAGATTATTACAAGATAAAGGAATAAGAGAGTATGTAGACGCTGCTAAATTAATTAAAAAAGAATATCCTCAAATTGAATTTAATTTAGTGGGTTGGATAGATGAAAATCCAACCGCAATCAAACAACAAGAATTAGATTCATGGATTGATGGAAAAATTATTAAATATTGGGGAAAGCTTTCTGATGTTCGTCCCGCTATTGCTGAAAGTTCAATTTATGTATTACCTTCATATAGAGAAGGCACACCTCGTACTGTTTTAGAAGCAATGTCTATGGGACGAGCTATTATTACAACAGATGCTCCTGGATGTAGAGAAACTGTAGAGCACGATGGAAATGGTTATTTAGTTGAAGTAAAGTCTGTCACTAGCTTAGAGATGGCAATGAGAAAGTTTATTCAGAATCCTGAATTGGCTGAAATTATGGGAACACGTTCTAGAGAGATTGCATTACATAAATATGATGTACATCAAGTGAATCATCATATGATGACAGAAATGGGAATTAAATAAGTGTTAAAACGTTTACTTGATATCATTATTGCTTCTGTAGCATTAATTCTACTTTCACCTTTATATTTTTATGTTGCATATAAAGTGAAAAAAAACTTAGGTTCGCCAGTATTGTTCCGCCAAGTTCGTCCTGGTTTACATGGTAAGCCGTTTGAAATGATTAAGTTTCGGACAATGAAAGATGCAACAGACTCGCAAGGTAATCCTTTACCAGACAGTGAGCGCCTAACGCCATTTGGTAAAATGCTTCGTTCTACTAGTCTAGATGAAATGCCTGAGCTTTGGAATGTAATCAAAGGTGATATGAGTATTGTAGGTCCAAGGCCCCTATTAATGGAGTACTTGCCACTTTATAATAAAGAACAAGCAAAGCGTCATGATGTACGTCCAGGGATGACTGGTCACGCCCAAGTGAATGGACGTAATGCAATTGGTTGGGAAGAAAAATTTAAACTTGATACTTGGTACGTTGAAAATAGATCGCTTTGGTTAGACTTTAAAATAATGCTGCAAACCGTTAAAAAAGTAATTGCTAAAGATGATATTAATGAAGCGGGTGAGGCGACGATGACGAAGTTTACAGGTTCAAAGTCGGAAGCAGATAAATGAATAATCAGGTCTATGCTATTTATGGTGCTTCGGGCTGTGGCCGTAGTTTGATGCCTGTTGCAAGACAACAGCTTCAACGTCAGGGTATTTCAGCTGAAATTTATTTTATTGATGATAGTTTACAAGAAGAAAAATTAGTAAATGGTCATAGAGCTTTAAACTATCAAGCTTTTAAATCAATAGATTGCTCTTATAAATATGTATTAATTGCAATTGCGAATAGTCAGATTCGTGAAAAAATCGCAAATCAATTGGTTGTGGATGGTATTAAACTTTGGTCCATACAAGCTGATAATACAGTAATTATGGATAACGTAGAAATTAGTGAAGGAGCAGCCCTAAGTCCTTTTGTTTCAATTACATCAAACATAAAAATTGGTAAATGTTTTCATGCTAATTTATACAGCTATGTTGAGCATGATTGCGTGATTGGCGACTATGTGACTTTTGCCCCTGGCGTTAAATGCAATGGTAATATTCACATCGAAGATCATGCATACATTGGTACTGGAGCAGTTATTAAACAGGGCACACCTGATAAGCCTTTAGTAATTGGTAAAGGTGCTATTGTTGGAATGGGCGCCGTAGTAACCAAAAGTGTTCCTGCTGGTGTAACTGTTGTAGGTAATCCTGCAAGAATTTTAGAAAGAAAGTAAGTAAGAAATATTTTATTAGGAAGTTAAAATGTTAAACACTGCATTTGAACCATGGCCAAGTTTTACAACAGAAGAAGCTGACGCAGTCAAAAATGTATTACTATCAAATAAAGTAAATTATTGGACCGGTCAAGAATGTAGAATTTTTGAAAAAGAATTCGCTGAGTTTTCTGATACAAAATATGCGGTTGCTTTAGCAAATGGTACCGTGGCTCTAGATGTCGCATTAAAAGCCTTAGATATTGGTGCGGGTGATGATGTTATTGTGACATCTCGTACTTTTTTAGCTTCAGCAAGTTCGATTGTAACAGCTGGCGCTAATCCTGTTTTTGCAGATGTAGAATTAGATTCTCAAAATATTTCACGTCGTACTATTGAGGCTGTACTTACACCAAATACTAAAGCCATTATTTGTGTACATTTAGCTGGTTGGATGTGTGATATGGATCCGATTATGCAACTTGCTGCTGAGCGTGGTATATATGTTATTGAAGACTGCGCCCAAGCTCATGGAGCAAAATATAAAGGTAAAGCAGCAGGTTCTATCGGTCATATTGCGGCATGGTCATTTTGCCAAGACAAAATTATGACAACTGGTGGTGAGGGCGGTATGGTCACCACGAATGATGAAACGCTTTGGAAAAAAATGTGGTCTTATAAAGATCATGGTAAAAGTTACGACAGTATTTATAATAAACAGCACCCACCAGGTTTCCGTTGGTTACATGACTCATTCGGAACTAACTGGCGTATGATGGAAATGCAAGCAGTGATTGGTCGAATTCAGTTAACTCGTATGGCTGAGTGGACTAAAAAACGTACTGAAAATGCAGAAAAGATTTTAAAAGCCTTTGACGGCTCTCCTTTCTTTAGTGTTCATACTCCCTCTGTAGATTATGTCCATGCATATTATAAATGCTATGTCCAAGTGAATTTAGAAGCCTTGCCAGATGGTTGGTCACGAGATCGTATTATGCAAGAAATTAACTCTCAGGAAGTGCCTTGTTTTAGTGGGTCTTGTTCTGAAGTTTATTTAGAGCATGCATTTGATGGTACACCATGGCGTCCAGAAAAGCGTCTAGAAAATGCACAGAAATTAGGTGAAACCAGTTTAATGTTCTTGGTTCATCCGACTTTGAGTCAAGAAAGTATAGAAAAAACGATTCGTGCAATTAATACTGTTAATAGAGCTTTACAATCATAAGAAATGTGAAGCTATTCTCATAGCTTTCTTTTAAATTATGATCTGACTTAAAGTTATGTAACCGCTGCGTAAATTTTATTTCTACTTATATAAGAAATGAGTATAAATATCGCACGGTTACTAGAACGATTAGAAGAGTATTGTGAAAAAGATTATTTATCAGTTTGCGTCAGCTCCTCGGCTTACAAAACAATGTTTTTTGGTTCTTATCGACCTATTCGCTTTTCCTGTTATTTTGTGGCTATGTTATGCCATTCGATTATTTGATTTAGGTGCTGAAGTTATTCCAGGCATTAACTATGGTGTGGCATTTGTTACAATTTTAGCCATCTTAAGCTTAATGCTAACTGGAGTTTATCGCTTTATTGTTCGTACTTTTAATGAAGCCTTTATTGCTAAATTAGCAATTGCGGTTACGTTAATGGTCATTGTTTTATATGGCATGAATGCTTTTTCACCTGCATTTGTTCCGACTTCAATTCCATTAATGTTCGGCTTCTTAATGTTTAGTTGGGTGTGGTGTAGTCGTGCATTTATTCGTTTTATCGTAAAAGCTACGTTACAGACTGGTGAAGAGCGTAAGCGAATTGCGATTTACGGTGCTGGTGATGCAGGGCAGCAAATTGCAGCTGTGCTTTATCGTTCAGGTAATCATTTACCCGTTTTTTTCATTGATGATAATCCATCTTTACAAGACCATATGGTTGGTGGTTTAAAAGTACTATCTTTAGAAAAAGCTTTACAACGTTTTGAAAAGTATAAAACTGATGAAATTTTGCTAGCATTACCTTCAGTAGGTCGTGTGCGTAAAAGTGAAATTATTCAACAGCTAGAACCTGCACATCTCAAAATTACTGAGCTTCCTGGTCTTACACAACTTGTTGATGGTGAGCTCAAAGTTGCAGATATTCGTGAAGTAGACATTATTGATTTACTGGGACGTGACCCTGTACCTCCTGTAGATCATTTACTTGCAAAAAATATCCATAATAAGATTGTTATGGTCACTGGTGCGGGTGGTTCTATTGGTTCTGAGTTATGCCGTCAAATAATTAAAAATCAGCCTAAAATGTTGATTATTTATGAAATTACAGAGTTTGCGCTTTATAGTATAGATAAAGAATTACGTCTAGCGGCTCAATGTGAAATTGTGCCTATTTTAGGTACAGTGCAAGATCAACAGAAATTAGAACGTATTATCGAGCAATATGGCGTTCAGACTGTTTACCATGCTGCTGCCTATAAACATGTACCTTTAGTTGAGTGTAATCCAATAGCAGGATTAAAGAACAACGCGATTGGTACTGCGAATAGTCTAAATGCAGCTGTGAAAAAAGGTGTGGAGACATTCGTTCTCATCTCGACCGATAAAGCAGTACGTCCTACTAATGTCATGGGTGCATCAAAACGTATGGCAGAGCTTTACTGCCAAGCCATGGCTGAAGCTCAAAAACAGACTCAAATTAGTATCGTGCGTTTTGGTAATGTATTAGGGTCTTCTGGCTCAGTAGTACCTTTATTTAAACAACAAATTGCCAAAGGTGGTCCAATCACTGTGACTCATCCAGAAGTCACACGCTACTTCATGACTATTCCTGAAGCATCTCAGTTAGTTATTCAAGCTGGTGCTCTAGGGAGAGGTGGTGATGTATTTTTACTTGATATGGGTGAACCTGTCCGTATTCAGGATTTAGCTCGACAAATGATTTCTTTAAGTGGCTTAACCGTGCGTGAACAAGATTCAATGCAAGGGGATATCGAAATTCAATATAGTGGATTACGCCCAGGTGAGAAACTTTATGAAGAATTGTTAATTGATCAAGAGAATACTGAATATACCGAGCATAGTAGGATTCTTCGATCATTTGAAAAATTCTACCCTCTTACAGAAATTCAAGAAGTCTTTGATCGAGTGAATAATATGACTGCTGTCCAGCAAGATATTGATTGGGCGCTATGTCAACTTGAACACTATGTTGATGGTTATAAACGTAGTAAAGATATTATGGTTAATTAGAGAGTGAATGTGTGATTAAAAAGGCAGTTTTACCTGTAGCTGGATTAGGTACACGTTTTTTACCGGCAAGTAAGTCAATTCCTAAAGAAATGGTCACAGTAGTTGATCGTCCTGCGATTGAATATGTAGTGCGTGAAGCTGTAGAAGCAGGAATTGAGCAAATTATTCTGGTAACGCACTCATCTAAAGCATCAATTGAAAATTATTTTGATCGAAACTTTGAACTTGAAACGACTTTAGAGCAGAAGAAAAAGTTTGATCTGCTTGATGAGATTACTCAAATTATCCCACCTCATGTAAGTGTAGTGAGTGTAAGACAGCCTCAACCTTTGGGTTTGGGGCATGCTGTTTTATGCGCAAAAAGTATTATTGGGCAAGATGATTTTGCTGTGTTGTTACCAGATGTATTGGTTAAAGATAACTCAGGGCAAAATGATTTATCGCGTATGATTTCTCGTTATGAAGTGAGTCAAGCTGCTCAAATCATGGTTGAAGCAGTACCCGATCATTTAGTAGATCAATATGGGATTGTTGATGTAAAACAGAGCCCGGCTGAGGGTGAAAGTATTGTTATGCAGGGTATTGTCGAAAAGCCTGCTGTCGGCTCTGCACCTTCTAATTTATCTGTAGTCGGACGTTATATTTTACCGGCTAAGATTATGCAGCTTCTAGAAAATACTCCGAAAGGAGCGGGCAATGAAATTCAGTTAACTGATGCTATTGCGATGCTTCAAAGTACAGACATAGTGGAAGCCTATCGGATGCAAGGTCAAACTTTTGACTGCGGCAGTAAACTTGGTTATTTGAAAGCTGTACTGCATTATGGTGTTGCACATCCTAAATTGGGATTAGAATTTAAACATCTGATTCAAGAACTTAAACTATAAAGTTTTGTAGCTCTGCTTAAGTATTTGTAAAAACTGCTGAATATGGTAGCAGAGCAGTATATTCTTTTCCTGGAAAAGGAATAGAAATCTATAAATCAGGTGTGCAATGAAAATCGCAGTATTTGGAACAACGTTACATGCCGGTGTTATGGCGGCATTATTGGCTGAATATGGTAACCAAATTTATTGGTGTACCTGTGTAAGTTGTGAAGAAGATGTTTCTGTCCTTACGTATCAAGATCAAGAAGTAAATAATTATTTAAATAAACAAAGAAAAGCAGGTTTTTTAATTGAGAGCCCTTTTTCCGAGATCCCTTTAGATATTGAAGTATATTTATTTTGTTTTAGTCCCACACAAATGGAACTTGCTTTAAAAACCGTACAAAAACTGAGTGAGCGACCAATTGTTCATCCTAGATTAATGATTAATGGTTCAACTTTTGGTTTACACGGTACAGAAAAATTAAAACAGCACTTGCCAAAAGATGAGTGGGTTTACTTTCCTGATGTGATTCAGGAGGGTAATGCTATCAATAGTGTATTGAATGTAAAACATGTCATTGTTGGTGTTGAATCTAGGAATGCAAGTGAGACCATGCAAGAGTTACTGCGTCCTTTTTTCCAATTTAGTTATCAATATTTATTTATGCCAATTTTAGATGCGGAGTTTACCAAACTTAGTATCTCGGGTATGTTGGCTACCCGCATTAGTTATATGAATGACTTAGCTATGGTTGCCGAAAAGTTAGGTATTGATATTGCGAATGTAAAGCATGGTATTGCTGCTGATACACGAATAGGTGCTGCATATTTATCGCCTGGTGTAGGATTTGGTGGTGAGAATTTTTCGCATGATATTTTAACCCTTTCGAGCACCGTATCTGAAACAGGAACAAAAAGCCGTCTTTTAGAACAGGTTTGGGCGATTAATGAACAGCAAAAAGAAATTTTATTTCGTAAATTATGGAATTATTATCACTGTAGTTTAAATGGCAAAACGGTTGCGATTTGGGGTGCTTCTTTTAAAGAAAATACTTCAAATATACATAACTCACCGATTCATATTTTATTGGCGGCGTTATGGGCACAAGGCGTAATAGTGCGCCTGCACGATCCTCAAGCTTTAGATGAAATAGCTGCAATTTACGGGCCTCGGGAAGATTTAATTTTATGCACTGATCAATATGAGGCTGCACAAGATGCTCATGCATTGTGCCTCGTCACGGCATGGAAGCAATATTGGAGCCCTGACTTTAAGCAACTACAACAGTTAATGAAACATCCGTTAATTTTAGATGGACGTAATATTTATGATCCAGCATATGTAAAAGCGAAAGGCTTTGCTTATGAAGGAGTAGGTCGCTTATGAGTAAATCAATTGAGCAATTTCCGAAGGAATTAGTCTCGCCTCTAGCTCATCTTCAAACCTTAGGTGAAGAAAACTCAAAATTACATATCAAAGAGTTATTTGCTTTAGAGCCAGATCGTTTTCATAATTACTCAGTAAAGTTTGATCAATTATTTTTTGATTATAGTAAGCACCGAGTAACTAAGGATATTTTAGAACAGTTAGTAGCTCTTGCGAAGAATAAAAATTTAATCCAATGGATTAATCGTCTTTTTTCACAAGATAAAATTAACTGTACCGAACAACGTGAAGCAATGCACTGGGCATTGCGTTTACCAGCTGACTATTCAAAGTTTCCAGATTTAACAGAACAGGTTCATAGTCAGTTAGAACGTATGTATGCCTTAGTGGAAAAAATCCATGCAGGGCAATATCGTGGTGCTACTGGTGAAGTGATCCAAGATGTTGTCAATATTGGAGTGGGTGGTTCTGATTTAGGACCACAAATGGTGACTCATGCGTTATCTGATTTTAAGGTGAAAACGGCTAAGCCCCTTAACACTCATTTTGTCTCAACGATGGATGGTAGTCAGCTATCAGAACTGCTCCATCAACTTCGCCCAGAAACTACTTTATTTATTATTTCTTCAAAATCTTTTGGGACGATTGATACCTTATCAAATGCCCAAACAGTACGTCAGTGGTTAGAAAAGACATTAGGGAAACATGCTCGCGTATTAAAAAGCCATTTTATTGGTGTGTCCACAAAAGCTGACAAAATGTCTGAATGGGGTATTGCACCTGAGAATCAATTATTGCTGTGGGATTGGGTAGGTGGTCGCTATTCACTATGGTCTTGTATTGGTTTGCCTATTGCTTTGACGATTGGTGTTGACGGATTTAAGCAACTTTTAGCAGGGGCTCACGCCGTTGATGAGCATTTTCAAAATACAAGTTTTGATCAAAATATTCCTGTTTTAATGGCATTATTAGGAATTTGGAATAATAATTTTTTAAATATTCAGACTCATGCGGTCTTGCCTTATGATGGACGTTTAAAATATTTTGCTGCTTATTTACAACAATTAGAGATGGAGTCTAATGGCAAGTCGGTGCAGCGCAATGGTCAAAAAGTTGAGCTAGATACTTGCCCAATTGTGTGGGGTGAAGTTGGTCCAAATGCTCAGCATGCGTTCTATCAATTGCTACATCAAGGCTCCCAAGCAGTCAGTTGTGATTTTATTGCACCAATTCAACGTTATAATGCAGACCACTTTACCTATGCTGAAAACGCAGATGCCTTAGTTGAGCAACATCATCTTGCTCTCTCTAATTGCTTGGCGCAATCACGCTTATTGGCTTTCGGTAATGAAGCTTTGGATTCAACTGAATTAGAAAATCTGCCAATTTATAAGCAATATGAAGGTAATCAGCCGAGTTCTACCTTATTATTAAAAGAACTTAATCCTTATAGTTTAGGAATGTTAATTGCTTTATATGAACATAAAGTTTTTGTTCAATCTGTAATTTGGAATATTAATCCATTTGACCAGTGGGGAGTTGAAAAGGGTAAACAGATCGCTGATCAGTTACTCCCGATTTTAAGTGGCGTTCAAAATGATTCTTCAAAACTTGACGCTTCAACACGTGGATTAATTAAAATATTGTTAGGAAAAGTAGATGGCTAAAATTCTAGTCACTGGTGGCGCAGGTTATATTGGTTCACACACATGTGTTGAACTTTTGCAGGCTGGTCATGAAGTTATCGTTTTTGATAATCTTTCAAATAGTTCTGAAGAATCTTTAAATAGAGTTCAAGATATCGCCCAAAAAAGTTTAATTTTTGTGCATGGTGACATCCGCAATGCAGATGAGTTGGACCGTGTATTTCAAGAGCATCCTATTGATGCGGTTATTCACTTCGCAGGTTTGAAAGCAGTGGGTGAAAGTCAGGAAAAGCCACTCATTTATTTTGATAATAATATTGCCGGCAGCGTTCAACTGGTTAAATCGATGGAAAAGGCAGGTGTCTATACGCTTGTATTTAGCTCATCTGCAACAGTTTATGATGAAGCCAATATATCTCCATTAAATGAAGAAATGCCAACAGGTATACCAAGTAATAACTATGGATATACTAAACTGATTGTTGAGCAATTATTACAAAAATTGTCCGCATCTAATCCAAAATGGTCAATCGCATTACTTCGTTATTTTAACCCAGTCGGTGCACATAAAAGTGGACGTATTGGGGAAGACCCACAGGGTATACCAAATAATTTAATGCCGTATGTGACACAAGTTGCTGTTGGTCGCCGTGAGAAACTATCCATTTATGGTAATGACTATGAAACTGTGGATGGTACTGGTGTGCGTGACTATATCCATGTGGTCGATTTAGCGAATGCGCACTTATGTGCTCTCAATAACCGATTGGATGCGACAGGTTGTCGTGCATGGAATATCGGTACGGGTAATGGTTCATCTGTTTTGCAAGTTAAAAATACATTTGAAAAAGTTAATAGTGTGCCTGTAGCTTTTGAGTTTGCACCGCGGAGATCTGGAGATGTAGCCACATCTTTTGCAGACAATCGTCGTGCAGTTACTGAGTTGGGTTGGCAGCCGCAATATGGTTTAGAAGATATGCTTGCTGATAGCTGGAATTGGCAGAAGCAGAATCCTAATGGCTATAACTAAGTAAATAAAAAAGGAGCAAATTGCTCCTTTTTTATTTCTGATTAGCTTTGAATTAACCCAGTCAACTCATCTACATAGTGTTGCATTGGCTGGGCTTGGCGGTCTGCACGACTTTCAATGTTGAGTCGTAATAACGGTTCAGTATTTGAAGCACGGACATTAAAACGCCATGTGCCAAAGTCGAGGCTTACACCATCGGTACGGTCAATTTGTGGATTTTGATCGGCATAGAAATCGAAAATCTTTTGAATAGTAGTTTGTGTATCAGCTACTTTAAAGTTGATTTCACCACTACAAGGAAACTTGGTAATCATATTTTCAACAAGTGTTGAGAGAGATTGCCCTGTTTCAGAGAGTAGGGCAACGGTGAGTAACCACGGAATCATGCCGCTGTCACAGTAAGCAAAATCACGGAAATAGTGATGGGCACTCATTTCGCCGCCATATACGGCATTGTGTTCACGCATGACATCTTTAATGAATGCATGTCCAGATTTTGACTGTACGGCAATGCCTTTGTATTCATCGACGATATCAAACGTATTCCATACTAAACGTGGGTCATGAACAATTTTCTCACCAGACTGTTTGATTAAGAAAGCCTGAGCCAATAGACCAACAATATAGTAGCCTTCAATGAACTGACCTTTTTCATCGAACAAGAAACAGCGGTCAAAATCGCCATCCCATGCAATTCCCATATCGGCTTTATACCCAATTACAGCATTTCGGGTACTGTCACGGTTTTCAATTAAAATTGGGTTAGGGATGCCATTTGGGAAAGTACCATCTGCTTCATGATGAATTTTAATAAATTCAACAGGTACGTTAAGCGCTTTAAATTTTTCTTCAATAGCATCAATTACGTGACCAGCTGCACCATTACCTGCGTTTACCACTAACTTTAATGGACGGATTTTTGCAGGTTCAATATAAGTCAGTAGATGGTCAACGAACTCAGGCAAAATGTTATAGCTTTGCGTTGTACCTTTTTGACTAACTTCTTCAAAGTTATTGTTTTCTGCTAAAGCCTGAATTTCTTTTAGACCTGTATCGGCACTAATTGGACGAGCATTTTCTCGAACCAATTTCATACCGTTATAGTCCATTGGGTTATGACTAGCAGTAACTTCTATACCACCCTGTACATCTAAATGGAAAGCGGCAAAGTAAACTTCTTCAGTTCCTGTCATGCCCAAATCAAGCACATTCACACCCGCATCATTTAGGCCGTGAATAGTTGCTTGTTTTAAAGACTCACTGCTTAGACGAATATCACAACCTACAACCACGGTCTTTGGTTTATAGATTTGTCCGTAAGCACGGCCAATTTTATAGGCGATTTCTTCATTCAATTCGGTGCCGAGTTTGCCTCGGATATCATAGGCTTTAAAACACGTTAAAGTAGTCATTATTTAGTTCAATACAAATGATTTAAGTTTTGGGCATTATTATACATTTATCAATAAATGATTATGTTTATTGTTTTATATTCAAATTTTTCACTTTATTTCTGTAAGTCATATTTAAGTTTATAAGAAAGTATTTTTAAGACTTTAGTCTAATAAGTAAATCCATAAGTTTGAAATGTCTTGATTTTACTTATTACTATTGGTCTTACCAATTATAGTGATTATTTAATGATTGATCTTGCCAACATCTGTGTTTATGATGCGGTCTGTGGTTTAAGGAACAACATTTGCACTTAATTTTTAATTGGTCATACCAATTGTGTTAAATGTTTAAGAATTTAAGGTACAAAAATTCGCCCCGGCATTTCAAGGAGATGACAATGCTCAATATGTGGCAACAACTTTATGACCCTTTAAATAATATTTGGCTGTCCAGTGCGGTTGCATTAATCCCGATTATTTTCTTCTTTTTAGCATTAGCAGTTTTTCGTTTAAAAGGCAGTATTGCGGGTACAGGTACAGTCATCATTGCATTACTGATTGCGCTATTTTTCTATCAAATGCCGGGTCAAATGGCCTTTGCGTCAATCATTTACGGTTTCTTCTACGGTCTATGGCCAATTTCATGGATCATTATCGGGGCAGTTTTTCTATACAAGATTTCGGTAAAAACAGGCCAGTTTGAGATTATTCGCTCAAGCATTTTGTCGATTACCGAAGACCAACGTCTGCAAATGTTATTGGTTGGTTTTGCATTTGGTACTTTCCTTGAAGGGGCGGCTGGCTTTGGTGCTCCAGTTGCGATTACCGCTGCACTCCTTGTTGGTTTAGGCTTTAAGCCACTTTACGCTGCTGGTTTATGTTTAATTGTAAATACGGCGCCAGTGGCATTTGGTGCAATGGGTATTCCAATTATTGTGGCGGGGCAGGTTTCTGGTGTAGACACCATGGAAATTAGCCAGATGGTTGGTCGTCAGTTACCATTTTTAGTCATTATTGTGCTGTTCTGGATCATGGCGATTATGGATGGCTGGCGTGGTGTTAAAGAAACTTGGCCTGCAGTGTTAGTCGGTGGTGGTGCTTTTGCGATTGCCCAATATCTTACATCTAACTTCATTGGTCCTGAGTTACCAGACATTACCGCAGCAATTGCATCATTGGTGAGCTTAACTTTACTGTTCCGTGTTTGGAAACCAAAACATATTTTCCGCTTTGAACCTGAAGCGGGCCAAACTTTGACTCAGCAACCTACTACGGTTCAACGTTATAGCATTGGAAAAATTGCTAAGGCATGGTCTCCATTTGCCATCTTAACAGTCATGGTGACGATCTGGAGTATTAAGCCATTTAAAGCATTATTTGCAAAGGATGGTGCTCTTGAACACTGGATTTTTAAACTTGAAGTACCGTACTTACATAAATTGGTCGAAAAAATGCCGCCAATTGTGGCAGAGATGAAACCATACGAAGCGATTTATAAGTTTGACTGGTTCTCTGCAACAGGTACTGCAATTTTTATTGCCGCAATCATCACTGCTATTTTCTTAAAAATGAAAGCAAGTGAGGCAGTTACAACCTTTGGTGAAACACTCAATGAGTTAAAAACACCGATTTATTCAATTGGTATGGTGTTGGCTTTTGCTTTTATTGCGAACTATTCAGGTTTATCTGCAACTTTAGCTTTGGCTCTATCACATACGGGTCATGCATTTACTTTCTTCTCACCATTTTTGGGTTGGCTTGGTGTATTCCTTACGGGTTCAGATACCTCTTCAAATGCTTTGTTCTCGGCACTACAGGCAACCACAGCTCAGCAAATTGGTATCCCAGAAGTATTGCTTGTGGCTGCCAATACCAGCGGTGGTGTAACAGGGAAGATGATTTCTCCGCAGTCGATTGCGATTGCTTGTGCCGCAGTAGGCTTAGTTGGAAAAGAGTCTGACTTGTTCCGTTTCACGGTAAAACATAGCATCATATTCACTGTCTTTGTTGGCATCATTATTACGGTTCAGGCTTATCTTGTTCCGTGGATGATTCCATAACTCCAGTGAAGGAAACGCGATGAGAATCTCCGATCAAGTGGCCATGAAATTGCAGGCATTAATTGAAGAACGTCACATGAAAAAAGGTGACCGTTTGCCTGCCGAACGCCAGCTTGCAACTAGCTTGGGAGTTTCTCGTCCGTCTTTGCGTGAAGCAATTCAACAGCTCAATAGTCAAGGGGTGCTCAGTAGCCGCCGTGGCGATGGGACCTATATTCAGCAGTTACCTGAACAGTGGCCACAGCAACTGATTGTGAACCCGATTAGCAACCTGATTGAAGAAGATCCGCTCTACCGTTTCGATGTGCAAGAGGCGCGGTTATTACTTGAAGGTGGCACTGCTTGGTATGCCGCATTACGCTCAACGCCTGAAGATCGCGCCAAAATTCATCATTATTTTAATGAAATTAGTCGCCATCAAAATGCGGGTGACTCGGCGCAAGCTGCGGTGGCCGATGCTGAATTCCACTTAGCGATTGCTGAAGCATCTCACAATGTTGTGTTGATCCAAATGATGCGTAGTCTGTTCGATTTGCTGCAATACAACGTCTTGTTAGGACGTAAAAAAGTTTATAACGACCCCGTAAATGGTGACTTGCTGAGCGAGCAGCATTTTCAGGTAATGGATGCTATTGATCGTAAAGATCCCGAGGCCGCACGCCAAGCTGTCTGCGGTCATATTGAATTTGTGATTAATCATGTACGTTCTCTGGATGAAGACGAAGCTCGCCAGAAACGTGCAAACCGTTTAAATAGAGTTGATTCAAAATGATTATTTCTTCTGGCAATGATTATCGTGCTGCGGCACAACGTCGCTTACCACCATTTTTATTTCATTACATTGATGGTGGAGCGTATTCAGAATATACCTTAAAGCGTAATGTACAAGATTTGTCAGAAATTGCATTGCGTCAACGTGTGCTCAATGACATGTCAGCGTTAAGTTTAGAGACAAAACTATTTAACGAAACCTTGTCTATGCCAGTTGCATTAGCGCCTGTGGGTTTAACAGGTATGTATGCACGCCGTGGTGAAGTGCAAGCCGCAATGGCAGCCGATAAAAAGGGCATTCCATTTACACTTTCAACGGTTTCGGTGTGTCCGATTGAAGAAGTTGCACCAGCAATTAACCGTCCAATGTGGTTCCAGCTTTATGTATTACGTGACCGTGGTTTTATGCGTAATGCTTTGGAACGTGCAAAAGCAGCTGGTTGTTCAACACTGGTATTTACTGTAGATATGCCTGTACCGGGTGCGCGCTACCGTGATGCCCATTCGGGTATGAGTGGACCAAATGCTGCGATGCGCCGTTATATGCAGTCTATGTTCCATCCACATTGGTCGTGGAATGTCGGCTTAATGGGTCGTCCGCACGACTTGGGCAATATCTCTAAATATTTAGGTAAGCCGACTGGGCTTGAAGACTATATTGGTTGGTTAGGCTCGAACTTTGACCCATCCATTTCATGGAAAGACCTTGAGTGGATTCGTGAATTTTGGGATGGCCCAATGGTGATTAAGGGCATTTTAGATCCTGAAGATGCCAAAGATGCGGTGCGTTTTGGTGCTGACGGTATTGTGGTATCGAATCACGGTGGCCGTCAGTTAGATGGCGTGATGTCTTCTGCTCGTGCGTTGCCTGCAATTGCTGATGCCGTCAAAGGTGACTTAGCGATTTTGGCTGACTCAGGCATTCGTAATGGTTTAGATGTGGTGCGTATGTTAGCGCTCGGTGCCGATACGGTTTTACTTGGCCGTGCATTTGTTTATGCCTTGGCAGCAGCAGGTGGGCAAGGGGTGTCGAACTTGCTTGATTTAATTGATAAAGAAATGCGTGTTGCGATGACCTTAACGGGTGCTAAGTCGATTTCGGATATTAATGCGGATTGTTTAGTACAGGCGATGAAGCTCTAACGTTTCCGTATTAACTTTGATGATATTGGCACGACGGAGTCTTATCGGAAAAAGTTCAATGGAAGTAGCTAATTGACATTACTTTTTTAAAAAAGTAACCAAAAATCTTTTGCTGAGCAAACCGTACTTCCTTGTACAGTTGCTCAACAGGCGGCATCCTGCCGCCAACGCGTAGCCAATTTGAATTAAATCTAACACCTAGAGATTAGCTGCTAGTGCTAAGTGAAATGGTTTTGATCTTGCGTAGCTTTAGTCGCTACTCATGCCAAAACAAAAGTAATGGAATTAGCTACTTTAAATATTAGTTCTAAACGGAAAAACTCCGTCGAGCTTTTCTGATTTTTAAAAAACTATGTGGTATGGATGACCAAAAGGAAACCATCATGCAAACATTTTCTCCTCAAGCAGTGATTGATCGCTTACAAAATATTGTAGGGCGTTCGCATGTTTTGACCGATGATCAAAGCACGCGTCAGTACCGACAAGGTCGTCGTTTTGGTGAGGGGAAAGTACTTGCTGTGGTGGTGCCGGGCACATTGCTAGAGCAATGGCAGGTACTCCAAGCTGCGATTGACGCAGACTGTATTGTGATTATGCAGGCGGCAAATACAGGACTCACTGGTGGTTCAACCCCCTATGGCGATGATTATGATCGTCCTGTTTTAGTCATGAGTACTCGCCGATTAAAGGGTATTCAAGTCATCCATGACGGCAAGCAAGTCATTTGTTTACCAGGTGCAACCTTAGATAATTTAGAACAAATTTTAAAAGGTTATAATCGTGAACCACATTCGGTGATTGGTTCATCTTGTATTGGTGCATCAGTACTTGGCGGTGTGTGTAATAACTCTGGTGGTGCACTGGTACGCCGTGGCCCGGCTTATACTGAACTGGCGTTATATGCTCAGGTCAATGCTGCTGGTCAATTAGAACTGGTGAATCATTTAGGGGTGAATTTAGGCTCGACTCCTGAAGAAATTTTGACTCGTTTAGAGAAGCAACAATACCAAGCTATAGATATTTTAGATGACAGTGAAAAACAGGCGTCTGACCATCGCTATGCCCACGATGTGACCCAAGTTGATGAAGATACACCTGCTCGTTTTAATGCAGACCCGTCACGTTTGTTTGAAGCATCGGGTTCGGCAGGTAAAGTCTGTGTGTTTGCTGTACGTCTTGATACTTATGAAAAAGTAGAAAGTAATGTCTTTTATATTGGTACTAATGATGCTGATGATTTAACAGCGATTCGCCGTTATTTACTGACCTCACTGCCAAGTCTACCGATTGCAGGCGAATATATTCACCGAGATGCTTATTTAATTGGTGAAAAGTACGGAAAAGACACGTTCTTATTTATTGAAAAATTTGGCACAGCCAATGTTCCAAAAGCCTTTGCCATGAAAGACAAAGTCGATGGCTTTTTAGAAAAATTTAAAATTAAAGGCTTAACGGATCATATTTTACAATCGATTACCTTCTTTTTACCGAGTCATTTGCCGAAGCGTATGACCGAATATCGAGACCGTTATGAGCACCATTTAGTGCTGCGTGTTGAAAATAATTCAAAAGCACAAACCGAGCAGTTTTTAAAAGAATATTTTGCAGTGCATCAGTCAGGTCACTATTTCGTATGTAGCGAAGAGGAAGGTCGAAAGGCGTTCTTGCACCGTTTTGCGATTGCAGGGGCAGCAATTCGTTATCGAGATACGCACCGTAGTGAAGTTGAAGATATTGTGGCACTTGATATTGCGTTACGTCGTAATGACCGCGAATGGGTAGAGCAATTACCAGCCGAGATGGAAAACAAAATTCTCCATAAACTCTATTATGGGCATTTCTTTTGTCATGTGTTCCATCAGGACTATATTCTTAAAAAGGGCAATGACCCTTTAGAAATGGAACATCAAATGTGGAAATTACTCGATGCACGCCGTGCTGAATATCCGGCAGAGCATAATGTTGGGCATCTCTACATTGCCAAACCGGCATTGGCCAATTTTTACCAAAAACTCGACCCAACTAACAGTTTTAATGTAGGTATTGGCCATACCTCAAAACTGAAATATTGGGGCAAGGCTAAATCTTAATATTGAGACATAAAAAAAGGCGCCGAAGCGCCTTTTTTAATAGATGATTTATGCAGCTTCTACTGATTTAGCAAGTACTTCTGCAACTGCTTTAGCAACAGTGTAAACATTGTTCATGTTTAAACCTGCTACACAAATACGACCACTGCGTACTAAGTAGATTGCATATTCTTCACGCAAGATATCAACTTGCTCAGCAGTTAAACCTGTGTAGCTGAACATACCTTTTTGGTTTACAAGGTAGCTAAAGTCACGGTCTGGTAATGCTTTAGTAAGTTCGTCTTTCAAGATGCTACGCATTTTGATAATACGCTCACGCATCTCTTTCACTTCACCTTGCCATTGTTGGTTAAGTGCAGCGTCATTTAAAACTTCATCAACTAACCAAGCACCTGTTGTAGGAGGGCTAGAGTAAATACGGCGTACAGTCGCTTTTAACTGACCGAATGTGCACTGAGCAGCTTCTGCATCGTCACATACGAAAGTTAAGCCGCCAACACGTTCGCCATATAAAGAGAAGATTTTAGAGAACGAGTTGCTCACAATGAAGTTTAGACCCGCTTGGTCTAAAGCACGGATTGCATACGCATCTTCTTCCATACCGTCACCAAAACCTTGGTAAGCGATATCTAGGAATGGAATAAGGTTACGGTCTTTTAATACTGCAATTACTTGGTCCCATTGAGCTGGGTTTAAGTCAGCACCCGTTGGGTTGTGGCAGCATGGGTGCAATAACACAATGCTTTGCTCAGGCAAAGTTTTAAGTGTAGAAAGCATACCGTCAAAATCTACACCACGCGTTTCGTTGTCGAAATATGGGTAGAAATGAGTTTTGATGCCAGCGCCATTGAAAATCGCAACGTGGTTATCCCAAGTTGGTTGGCTTACCCAAACGTCTGAATTTGGGAAATAAGTTTTTAAAAAGTCCGCACCAACTTTCAATGCACCTGAACCACCAAGTGTTTGGATGGTTACAGCACGGCCAGCTTTAACTGCTGGGCTGTTTGCACCAAATAAAAGTGCTTGAATTGCTTCACGGTAAGGTTTGAAGCCTTCCATTGGCAAATAAAGTTTGGTTTTACCGTTTTTAGGCTCGATACGCTTTTGCGCTTCAAGAATGGTCTCTAACTGAGGAACAATGCTGTCTTCGTTATAGTAAAGACCAATACTCAAGTTTACTTTTCCAGAACGAGTATCAGCATTGAACTGTTCCATTAAAGAGAGAATTGGATCGCCTGCGTATGGGGGGATATGTTGAAACATCAAAAAAGTCCTTTCATTCAACAATATGCATAGTGCTGGGTTTTTTCTGTCTCGAAAAATACGCCACAACTATGTCGATGCTCAATAATGTATCAATAAAGCTACCGTGAAGCACCTGATAATTTCACTAATATCGATATTTTCTGGATGAAAATGATAAAAAGATTTAAAAGAAATTACGGTAAATAGAAACTAATTTCTAACTCATGCTTTCATTCAAGCAGATTGTCTACAATCTTGCTGTAATACATTGGTTGTAGACTAAAGTTTGAAACAAAAGATTAGAGGTCGAAAAGTAGCTAAAAAAGTGCCATAAATCTATAGGTAAAATAATATTAAATAACTGTTTTATAAATACTAATTGGTAAGTGGTTTAATGGTTTAAATATAAGGTGAGATAACAGGTCTAACGATAAAATTTGACCTGATGCGTTCTGTAAAGTGTCAACAATCACCTTGATTTTTTTCATTCATACCGCTATAAAACTCATAATTGATTAAAAATTGTCGACAATATGCAAGATTTGACCTTCGCACCAGAGCCATTACAAAGTCAGGGAAGAACACTGACCGAGAATGTATTTAAACAAATACAGACGGCGATTGTTTTGGGTCAAATTCCGGCAGGTAGCAAGATTTCTGAGCCTGAGCTGGCACGTACTTACGGCATTAGCCGTGGGCCTTTACGTGAAGCGATTCATCGCCTTGAAGGGCAACGTCTGGTTGAGCGTACTGCACACGTGGGCGCGCGCGTGGTTTCGCTTTCACTGCAACAGTTTAAAGAGCTTTACCAGATTCGTGCGTCTTTAGAGGGTTTGGCTTGCAAACTTGCTGCACAGCATATTGATAAAAAGCAAATTTTGGCGCTACGTGATGTTTTACGTATGCATGCTGAAGATGAAAACTTTAAAGCAGGTAAGGGATATTACTTGCAAGAAGGGCAGGACGATTTTCACTACTGCATTATCAAAAGTAGTGGCAATAAAACCTTAGAAAAAATGCTATGTGATGAGCTTTATCACCTCATTCGCATGTACCGAATTCAGTTTTCAAACACACCCGATCGACCGAGCAAAGCTTGGGACGAACATATCCGTATTTTAGATGCAATTGCAGAAGGCGATGGTGAACTTGCCGAGCTGCTCATGCATCGACATATCAATGCTTCTTACAAAATTATTGAGCAAACACTGCTACAAGCACAAGGAGAACATAACAATGGCTAAACAATCCGCAGGTCAGCTATTTCGCGATGCAGTAGCCCAAGAAAAGCCATTACAAGTGGTTGGAACCATCAACGCCAATCATGCACTTTTGGCAAAACGTGCAGGTTATAAAGCGATTTACTTATCAGGTGGTGGTGTGGCCGCTGGTTCTTTAGGCTTACCTGATTTGGGAATCAGTAACCTTGATGATGTGTTGACAGACGTACGCCGTATTACCGATGTATGTGATCTTCCTTTATTAGTCGATGCTGACACAGGTTTTGGTGCTTCTGCATTTAACATTGCCCGTACGACAAAAGCACTTATCAAGTTTGGTGCTGCGGCAATGCACATCGAAGACCAAGTGGGCGCAAAACGTTGTGGTCACCGTCCGAACAAAGCCATTGTGACTCAAGAAGAAATGGTTGACCGTATTAAAGCTGCGGTTGATGCGCGTGGTGATGACAGCTTCGTGATTATGGCGCGTACCGATGCATTGGCAGTAGATGGTTTACAAGCTGCAATTGACCGTGCGGGTGCCTACATTGAAGCGGGTGCAGACATGTTGTTCCCTGAAGCAATTACTGAGCTTGATATGTACAAGCAATTTGCTCAGAAGACTGGTGCACCAATTTTGGCAAACATTACAGAGTTTGGGTCTACACCACTGTTTACCACTGAAGAGTTAGCATCTGCCGATGTAAGCCTTGCGCTTTATCCGCTTTCTGCTTTCCGTGCCATGAACAAGGCAGCCGAAACTGTGTACGAAACCTTACGTAAAGAAGGTACTCAAAAGAACGTGGTTGATATTATGCAAACGCGTAAAGAGTTATATGAACGCATTAATTACTACGCGTTTGAAGACTACTTAGACAACGCATTTGCTAAAAAGAAATAAGAAGTGAAAACGGTACGAATCCGTCGTGTTTAATAAATAAATTCAGATAGATAGGAAAGGACAATCTTATGAGCTCAAATGAAACAACAACAGGCTTCAAACCAAAAAAATCAGTTGCACTTAGCGGACAAGTTGCAGGCAACACAGCACTGTGTACCGTAGGACGTAGTGGTAACGACTTGCACTATCGTGGCTATGACATTCTTGACCTTGCAGCGGGTAGCCAGTTTGAAGAAGTTGCTCACTTGCTCGTACATGGCAAACTACCAAACAAAGCTGAACTCAAAGCCTATAAAGCAAAATTAAAAGCACTTCGTGGCTTACCAGCAGCACTTAAAACTGCACTTGAACAACTTCCTCCGTCTGCACACCCAATGGATGTGATGCGTACAGGTGTTTCAGTTCTTGGTTGCTTAACGCCAGAACACGAAGACCACAATGAAGCGGGCGCAAAAGACATTGCTGACAAATTAATGGCAAGCCTAGGCTCAATGCTGCTTTATTGGTATCACTTCAGCAACAACGGTCGTCGTATTGAAGTTGAAACTGATGATGACTCAATTGCAGCGCATTTCTTACATTTACTTCATGGCGAAAAACCATCTGAAGAATGGATTCAAGCAATGCATACATCTCTTATTTTGTATGCTGAGCACGAGTTCAACGCATCTACATTTACCTCACGTGTGGTTGCAGGTACAGGTTCTGACATGTACTCGGCAATTACTGGTGGTATTGGCGCACTTCGTGGACCTAAACACGGTGGTGCAAACGAAGTTGCATTCGTGATTCAACAACGTTACGACAATGCAGACGAAGCAGAAGCTGACATCCGTAAGCGTGTTGAAAATAAAGAAGTTGTGATCGGTTTTGGTCACCCTGTCTATACAGTTTCTGACCCACGTAACGAAGTGATCAAGAAAGTTGCGCACGACTTAGCAGAAGCACAAGAGAACACCAAAATGTACCTCATCGCTGAGCGTTTAGAAGCAGTGATGAAAGAAGTGAAAAATATGTTCCCGAACCTCGACTGGTTCAGTGCGGTGAGCTATCACTTAATGGGTGTTCCAACTGCAATGTTCACACCATTGTTCGTGATTGCACGTACAGCAGGCTGGTCAGCACACGTGATCGAACAACGCCAAGACGGCAAAATCATTCGTCCAAGCGCGAACTACACAGGCCCTGAAAACCTCGAATTTAAACCATTGGCGGAGCGTGGTTAATGAACACAAAATACCGTAAACCGCTGGCAGGTACCCAGCTTGAATATTACGACGTGCGTCAAGCCGTTGAAGATATTCAGCCAGGCGCATACGAAAAACTGCCTTACACCTCTAAAGTACTCGCAGAGCAATTGGTACGCCGTGCCGATGCCGAGAACTTAACTGCTTATTTAACGCAGTTAATTGAACGCCGTCAGGACTTGGACTTTCCTTGGTACCCTGCGCGTGTGGTGTGTCATGACATCCTAGGCCAAACTGCATTGGTTGACCTTGCAGGTTTACGTGATGCGATTGCTGACAAAGGCGGTGACCCATCTAAAGTTAACCCAGTTGTACCAACACAGCTCATTGTCGACCACTCTTTAGCGGTGGAATACGGTGGTGCTGACCCAGACGCTTTTGCAAAAAACCGTGCTGTTGAAGACCGTCGTAACGAAGACCGTTTCCACTTTATTGAGTGGACTAAAACAGCATTTAAAAATGTCGATGTAATCCCTGCGGGGAACGGCATCATGCACCAGATTAACCTAGAGAAAATGTCTCCAGTGATTCAGGCGCGTGATGGCGTGGCATATCCAGACACTTGCGTGGGTACAGACTCACATACACCACATACCGACGCTTTGGGCGTGATTTCTGTGGGTGTAGGTGGTTTAGAAGCTGAAAACGTAATGTTGGGCCGTGCATCTTGGATGCGTCTGCCAGACATTATTGGTGTTGAGTTTGTAGGTCAGCGTCAGGCAGGCATTACTGCAACAGATATCGTACTTGCTCTAACAGAGTTCTTGCGTAAAGAGCGTGTAGTGGGTGCTTACCTTGAGTTCTTTGGTGAAGGTGCTGACAGCATGTCTGTAGGCGACCGCGCAACCATTTCGAACATGACACCAGAATATGGCGCTACGGCTGCAATGTTCTACATCGACCAAAACACAATCGACTACTTACGCTTAACAGGCCGTGAAGATGCTCAAGTGGCATTGGTTGAACAGTACGCAAAAGAAATCGGCCTTTGGGCATCTGACATGACCAAAGCAGAGTACCCACGCGTACTTCGTTTTGATCTATCAAAAGTAACGCGTAACATTGCTGGTCCATCAAACCCACATGCACGTGTTTCAACAAGCGATTTAAAAGAAAAAGGCATCGCGGGTGTTGTTGAGAACCGTTCTGATGGCTTAATGCCAGATGGTGCAATTATTATTGCTGCCATTACTTCATGTACCAATACTTCTAACCCGCGTAACACTGTGGCGGCAGGTTTGTTGGCACGTAAGGCAAATGAACTTGGTTTGGTTCGTAAACCTTGGGTGAAATCATCATTTGCACCAGGTTCAAAAGCGGCTGCACTTTACCTTGAAGAAGCAGGTGTTCTAAAAGACTTAGAACAACTTGGTTTTGGTATTGTGGCTTACGCTTGTACGACGTGTAACGGTATGTCGGGTGCGTTAGATCCAGCCATTCAACAAGAAATTATTGACCGTGACTTGTACGCAACAGCAGTACTGTCTGGTAACCGTAACTTCGATGGCCGTATCCATCCATATGCAAAACAAGCATTCTTGGCATCTCCACCGCTTGTTGTAGCGTATGCAATTGCGGGCACGATTCGTTTTGATATTGAAAAAGATGCGTTAGGTCATGACAAAGAAGGTAACCCGATTTACCTGAAAGACATTTGGCCATCTGACGCTGAAATTGATGCCTTAGTTAAAGAAGCTGTGAAGCCTGAACAGTTCCGTAAAGTCTACATTCCAATGTTTGACTTAGGTGTAACGGAAGAAGCTGAAAGTCCGCTTTATGACTGGCGTCCACAAAGTACTTACATCCGCCGTCCGCCATATTGGGAAGGGGCGTTGGCTGCACCACGTACTTTAGCGAACATGCGTCCACTTGCAATTTTGGGTGACAACATCACTACCGACCACTTGTCGCCTTCAAATGCGATTTTGATGGACTCGGCTGCGGGTGAATACCTTCATAAAATGGGCGTACCAGAAGAAGACTTCAACTCATATGCAACGCACCGTGGTGACCATTTGACTGCACAGCGTGCAACATTTGCTAACCCGAAACTCTATAACGAAATGGTAGTTCGTTCAGACGGCACCATTAAGCAAGGTTCAAAAGCGCGTGTAGAGCCAGAAGGCGAAGTCATGCGTATGTGGGAAGCAATTGAAACCTACATGAACCGTAAACAGCCATTAATTATTGTTGCGGGTGCTGACTACGGTCAGGGTTCAAGCCGTGACTGGGCTGCAAAAGGTGTACGCCTTGCGGGTGTTGAAGCGATTGTAGCAGAAGGTTTTGAACGTATTCACCGTACTAACTTGGTGGGTATGGGCGTGTTACCACTTGAGTTTAAACCGGGTGTAAACCGCAAGACTTTAAAACTAGATGGTACTGAGCTTTATAGCGTAATTGGTAATATTGCGCCGCGTTCGACTTTAACTTTAGTGATTGAACGTGCCACAGCGGATGGTAAAGAAGAGATTCTTGAAGTGCCAGTGACTTGCCGTTTAGATACAGAAGAAGAAGTTTCTGTATATGAAGCGGGCGGTGTATTACAGCGTTTTGCACAAGACTTTTTAGAAGGCCAAGTGGCTTGATACTTTAGTTAAACTTTATTGATATTGTTTAAAAAAAACCCTACATTTATGTGGGGTTTTTTTGTTGAGAATAAGAATGGAAAGATACTTAGATTTAGACGGTGATTCTGGAATTCATGCGTATGAAATTGGTGATACATATATAAGAGTGCAGTTTGATAGAACTTTTAAAATTTATACTTATAGTTATCGAAGTGCAGGCGCTAGCCGAGTTGAAGATATGAAGCGACTAGCTAGAAATGGCGATGGTCTAAATTCTTATATTATGAGATATGCTAAAACATTATATGAATAATTAATTACTAGAATTCGATAAAAATATTCAGGGTAATAGATTTTTAGTATTAAATTTAATTTTTAAGGCTAGGTATGTTAGATAAAAATATTTTTGAAAAAATTGAATTGTTAAATGTGGCAGTAAATGATTATTTTATAAAGTTAAATGAACATAGTATATGGTTGTTTCTTTCAATAATGGGTTGGATAGGTATTCCTAATGAGCAAAAATCTATAAAGATATTAGCATTAATAGGAATTCTCCTCTTCTTTTTTTATTATCTTTCAACTTCTAAGTTATGGAAAGAGGCAGGCGAATTATCAGAAGAGGGAGGAGGTAAAACGTTTAAGGATTTGTTTTTATATTATAAAAATGAAGTTGAGCGAACTGATTTGTCAGCAGATGATAAAAATAATGCCTTGAATAAGTTGGTTGAAATTGAAAATAGGTATTTCAATTTCAGGAAAAATGGATTTAAGATTATTTGTAATAATTATTGTTTCTTTTTTACGATGGGTTTTTTTACTCTAGTTCTTTTTAATCAATATAGTGGACTTAAAATATGGTAAAACTATTAATATAATAAATATTTATGAGAAATAAAAAAAGCCCGACATCCTGTCGAGCTTTTTCGTATTTGGTTGCTAGATATGACTCCTGTCGTATCTCACGATCCTGATGCATGAACCTATTATTGTTGTTTTATGTTCCGGAACATCCTGTTCCTGTATGACTTCATATTAGGAAAAAAGTTGTAAGTCGCCAATCCGCAAAATCCCTA
>NZ_LRDR01000017.1:0-57464 GCF_001541635.1 Acinetobacter sp. LMB-5
AGTGAGATATTTAAAAGATAACCAGATGACTTCTGAGCCGCAGAACTATCTGAGCTACAGTGCACTGGCCGATGAGATTTTTAGGGCAGGGATTAACTACAACTTTTATGCAGGCTATGGGGTTTATCTGGGCTATAACCAGATTAAATATAGTGACAACTCTTACAAGTTACTGTCTACCAATTTAAGTGGAAGTCTGGACAAGAACTGGGGTTTTTATGCATCAGCTTATAAAGATTATGAAAACCATAAGGACTATGGAGTTTACTTTGCGCTGAGATATACCCCGTCCAGTAAAGTGAATGCGATTACGAGTGTATCTAGTGACAGCGGTAGCCTACGGTATCGCCAAGAAATATTCGGATTATCAGAACCCCAAATTGGTTCATTTGGCTGGGGTGGTTATGTTGAGCGCGATCAGGATGCAAAAGAAAACAATGCCTCGATTTATGCCTCTTACCGAGCACGAGCAGCTTACCTGACGGGACGCTATAACCGATTTGGAGACAACGATCAGGTTGCAGTTTCGGCGACAGGATCATTGGTTGCGGCAGCGGGACGTATATTTGCGGCCAATGAAATTGGAGATGGCTACGCAGTTGTCACCAATGCTGGGCCACAAAGTCAAATTATAAATGGCGGAGTCAATTTGGGAGAAACTGACAAGTCTGGAAGATTTCTGATTCCTAGTCTCATGCCATATCAAGTGAACCATATTTATTTAGATCCATCATATCTTCCTCTGAATTGGAATGTTAAATCTACAGATCAAAAAACAGTGGTGGGTTACCGTCAAGGAACCTTGGTTGACTTCGGTGCTCATCAGGTCATTTCTGGATTAGTGAAACTTGTTGATCAAAGCAATTCACCGTTAATGCCGGGTTATACCGTTCGAATTAATGGTCAGCAAAATGGGATGGTTGGGTATGACGGTGAAGTATTTATTCCAAACCTATTAAAACAAAACAAACTTGAAGTCGATCTTCTAGATCATGGCTCCTGCCAAGTTGGCTTCACTTATAACAGTAATCAGTACTCAACTAAAAAATTGGGACCTTATATATGTCATTAAATATTATGAATAAGGCTCAAATAGAGAGCTATAAGTTTTTTCCATTGTCTTTAAAATATTTTGTAGGCATTTGCTTATTTTATCTTGTTTATGCATTTTTTAGTCCTGCACATGCGGCTTGTACGGTAAGTGGGACCACAAATAACACTTTTACCTACACAGCAGCAAATATTAATAGTGATGCAACTGTAAATCTTTCAGGAACAATTACTTGCACGAATGGAGGAATAATACCTCAGATATCTCCATTTATGTGTATGAAGACAGTATTTACAGGAGCAACCACCACGAATAATAGTGTATCGTTACCGTATAGCGTCACTGCAACTGTAGGTGGGGCAGGTTCCTCTACCACCAACCAAACCTCCAATGTTTGGTATGGTCCAGTGGTAACACTTGCTTCAAATAATATTCTTAATTACTCGGTAAATGTAAAAGTACCCGCACGTACAGGATCGCTCATTGCCTACCCTCAAGGGACCTATACAGCTACGGTTCAACTATTTTGGGATATGGATCTTCTAGCGGTGTTATGTTTAGGTGATCTACTCAGCTGGGACTCTGGAAGTGTAACTTTAACTGCGAACTTTGTAGTACCAAGTTTGTGTCAATTAAACTCAACCTCAACTGTAGATTTCGGCGATATTAATGACATTGGTACGACTAAGCGTGATTACACTGCGCAAGGAGCAGTGAATACGACCTGTAACTTTGGAACGCCATACAGTATTTATTTAGGGGACGGCAATAACCGTATAGCTGGGGGTTTTAGGCGTATGAGCAATAGTAATAATGAATTTATTCCCTATCAGCTATATAAAGATTCTAACTATAGTACGGTATGGGATGCCACGGGAGGCGTAACCAATGTTGGGGGAACAGGAGGTGTCTCAAAAACAGGTACAGGCAGTGCTCAAACGACTACAGTTTATGGGAAGATTCCTCAAGGTACTGCCATTGCAAGTAGACCTGGTGTCTATTCTGATAGTGTTGTCGTTACGGTGACTTATTAATCTTTCAAATTTATATGTGGAGCTCTTTTTATAGCAGAGCTCCCTATAATTCAAATTATATTGCTTAAAAATTGTTAAGATATAAATAATAAAAATCAAATAATTCTGAGCTTTCGGAACTTATTCGTCATCAAAAACAGTTTGACTTAAAAAAGCATTCTGTATATTTATTGATTAGTTCTAAAAAAGAACTAGATAAAAGGCAATTAAAAATAAAGGTGAATAAATGTCGAATATTATTTTGCATCAATGGGAAATTTCTCCATTTTGTCAAAAAATTTCAAGAGCTTTGAGATTTAAAGGAATCTCATTTGACACAGTTAACTATAATGGCATTTTGGGGGCTAAAGTTCCTTTGCTCAGTAAAGTGGGTAAAGTACCGGTAATTGACCACAATGGACAGCGGATTCAAGACAGCACTCGAATCGCGCGCTATCTAGATGAAGCGTTTCCAGACACACCTCGGCTTTACCCTGAAGATCCAAATCAAAAAGCTCTTGCTGAACTTTGGGAAGATTGGGCAGATGAGTCTCTTTATTTTTATGAAGTCTATTTACGCGTAAATGACTCAGAAGCTTTAGAAGAAGCAATTCGCATTAGTAGTATTGGTCGTCCAGCTTATGAAAAGCCCATGGTAAAAGGTTTTATTTTAGCCGAGTTAAAAACGCAGCTATTCTTTCAAGGCTTAGGACGAATTAAAGCTGAAAATGTTGAAGAAGAATTTATACGACACCTCGACCGTATTGAGCAGGTTTTATCACAAAGTGAATGGTTAGTTGGAAACAGCCAAACCATTGCAGACATTGCTGTGGTTGCTCAACTCGGTGAAGTGATCCGTACCAGTAAAAAATTTAGTAAAGAAATTTTGAATCGCCCGTTTATTGCATTATGGTATAAAAAACAAACAGGGTGAAACGTCTATGACATCAGCAACACCAGATAAGACACGAGACTGCGTAGTTGTTATTGGCGTCGGGGCATCACAAGGTATTGGTGCAGCGGTGTGTCGTCTTTTCGCCAAAGAAGGCTTAAAAGTCTATGTTGCTGGACGTACTTTCCAGAAAATTGAAGCAGTGGCTGCCCAAATCCATTCCAATGGTGGAGATGCTGTAGCGTTTCGTTTAGATGCAGAAGATATACACCAAGTACAGGCCTTGTTTGACACTATTACAAGTCAAAATGAGCGTATTACTGCTGTCATTCATAATGTGGGAGGAAATATTCCTTCCATCTTTTTACGCAGCCCATTGTCGTTTTTTACTCAAATGTGGCAATCCACTTTTTTTATCGGCCTATTTAGTTTCTCAAAGCTGTCTAAAAATCTTTAAAGATCAAAATCACGGTACGCTTATTTTTACTGGAGCGAGTGCGTCTCTACGCGGCAAACCTTTTTTCGCAGCTTTTACGATGGGAAAATCTGCCTTAAGAGCTTATGCCTTAAATCTAGCCCAAATCTATAAATCACAAGGCATCCATATTGCTCATGTGATTATTGATGGCATGGTCGATGGCGATAGAGTGAATAAAGCATTATTTGGTCTGGGGCGGTTAGCTCGTCTTACGCGTGGCACTGGCGGACTTAATATTGATGCAATTGCAGAAAATTATTGGATGCTTTACCAACAAACACCTCAGCTCTGGACACATGAGTTGGATTTACGCCCTTATCAAGAAAAATTTTGAGAGACTAAAATGCTAAAAAAAATATTTCAAAAATTTCAAAAAAAGCAGGGCTGTGTTGTAGTGGCTGGTCATGACCTTCAACTGATTGAGCGTGATTTTGTAATTCTAGATAAAAACGCACATTGTCCATTACATCTTTATCAAGTTGTGCATGATTCAACCGTGCAAAATATGCAGGTCCATTCTGTAAATGATGGGTTGACAGCAGTTCAATTAAACTTAGTGAATGCAGATCACTTAAAATGCTTATTGCGTTATATTTCAAAACACGGGCATACCATTGAACTCTGTGTATTTCAGCCGAGTTTTTCATCTTCGCCCAATATTGAAGCTTTATCTTTAGAAGAGATTGAACACAGTTGGCAGACCACAGGTTTAAGTGCAGTGAGTATCGCTCAAGCTGTGATTAAGCCTATGCTTAAACAACAGCGGGGGACCCTTATTTTTCTTGGCGCACTCTCTAATCACTCTATCCATTACGATGTGTTAAGCCAAAGCATGTTTGCAGGCATTCGTGCTTTAGCACAGTCATTAGCCAGAGAGTTTCAACCCAAAGGTATTCATGTTAGTTATTGCATGGTTGAAAAATGGGAGGGGCAAAACCAGCACTTTACCTCATCTCTCAAGCAAGTATGCCAACACATCTATCAACAACCTGATTCTGCATGGAGCCAAGAACTAAGCCTATCTTGAAGTTTTACTTTTACATGTTGTTAAAATACATTACTGATCTGAAATGACGACAGAACAATAACTTCGGTAGGTTTTAAATGGTGAATATAAAGAGTTTTCAGCGAACGGTTCAAGTAGCGTCGACCTTGGCAGCTTTTATGTGTTTTCCTCCAATCGCGCAAGCTTCACAATACACTCAAACTGCTCGTTTAGTTAACGAACGCTTATCTTATATGAAGGATGTCGCAGGTTATAAAGCAGAGCAGCATTTACCTATTGAAGATTTAACTCAAGAAAAGAAAGTTCTGGATCAATCGCTTTCTGAAGCCGAATCTTTTGGTTTAAATAGCGAAACGGTAAAGCCATTTATTGTGACGCAAATGAATGTTGCCAAGGCCATTCAATATCGCTATCGCGCAGATTGGTTGTCGAGTCCAGAAAGCAATTGGAAGCCACAAGATTTAGCAGAAGTACGTTTAAAAATTAGTTCTTTGAACACTGAGCTTCTAAAAAATATCGCTTATGAACTTAAGAAAAATCATAACAAAGCACCTCATGGCTGTAGCTATATGTGGCCTGTTCAGCATCCTCAACTTAAAGACACTGACAAAAAAGCTTTATGTGTGGCACTAAATAAAATTAAGTTAAAAGACTGAAAACAATAATTATAACCGTAAAAGTTACCGCTACAGTTGAAGATGCCTACATGTTTTTGTTTGTGATTGATGGGGCAATGATTCAGCTTTTAAGTGCAAATAAGATCGATGAAAGAGATAAATTATTAGAATATTTTATGTCGACGCTCGCTTAGATTGGTTAGTACTCTAAGGTTTAATTCTTATAAAAAAGCCCTCCGAGGAGGGCTTCAAATTTATTTAAAGTTAGGTTGATTTAAGATTTTGTAGACCTTTTCTTTATATACATCATTAGAAATTACACCTTTATCTCGCTGTTGTTTTAGCGATTTAAACTGTTGGCCACGAATTTCTCTTTGAATACCCACATTATCATGATGTCTAATGTAGTAAAGACTACGCTCATGATCGCTCATATTCACTGTTTCATCAGTAAACGAAGAAGGCTTTGTTTCATTTTCTTGATATTGTTTTGCAATTTCAAAAAAATCTACGTTTTGAGAATGAGGAGAATTAAATGAATTTTGTTGTTCAGTCAGCTGATGGTTCTGAGTGTTAGCATTTACTTCAAGCATACTTTTATGCTGATTAAATCTAGGGCGGTTATATTCTTGTTTGGTTTGAAATGTGTTTGTTTCAGCAAAAGTGGAAGAAGAAAAAAGCCCAATATTTAAAGATAAAAAAGTTAATAAAAATCTATTCATTTCTTTGGGAGTCCAATTGAAATTGAGTAAATCACTGTATTGTAACATTAAAATTTGATTTTGAAGGTTTGACTTCAAGTATGCTTGATCAACTGGTAAATAATAAGATCTGTAGCGGAGCGTAAAAGGCAATTTAAAAAGGCTCTTTACACTCATTTTTTTAAGATCGTTTTGAATATTCTTCTTTCAATTTATCCAGAAAAATAAAGAGGTTTTGATTCATTTTTTGATAGTCATGCTTCCGTAATTCTTCACGAGTATTCACAAATTTATAATTATGAGCATCATTTAACTCGATTTCTGAATGTTGAATCAGCAATTCAACTACTTCTGAAGTTAATTCCATATGACATTGTAGGCCATAAACTAATTTGGAATATTCAATAATCTGTCTTGGGCACCCTGCACTAAAAGCAATAATTTTTGCGTTAGGAGTTAAGCCTGGCATATCGTTATGCCAATGGCCAACTTCGGTCATTTTTCCTAAGTGAGAAAACTTAGAATGTGTTATTCCATATTCTGTAAGCATAATTGGAAACTTACCAATTTCTCGCTCAGGGCTGTGTTCAAACTTGGCACCTAAAGCTTCACCGATCAATTGAGATCCTAGGCATACCCCAATAACCACTTTATTTGCTTCAATCGCTTTTTTAATGATTGCTTGTTCTGCTATTGAATTAAAGTGAGGGCACATATCTAATGTAGTATCAGGACTTTGTGGACCACCCATTACAATAAGAAAGTCAATATCTTCAACAGAAGTTGGCAAAACTTCATTTAAATACACTCTTGAATAGGTAATTTTGAAGTTATTCATTTTGCCCCAAATTTCATATACGCCAGGCGCTTCAAAATCTTCATGAACAATAAAATGTAGCCGCATAATAATCCTTAAAATCTAAACATTAATAGGTAGATCATTGGTTAAAAATCAAGGAAATCTTAAAATTAGAATAGGGCTTTTAATACATCCAGTTTTGAAAACTTATATGGGCCAGCTTGATTTGTTTTTATCGAAGTTGAAATTAATTATTTGTTTTTAAAATACATGCGATATATTTATTGTTAAGTTAAACTAAATTATTCTGGTGTGACAATAGCAGTTCAATTTGTTAAATTGTGTAGCTTTTATCAAAGTGGACAAAATTTATGAAGACATTTTTAGTTATATCTTTATTGGGTTTTGGGCTGATTGGTTGTGCTTCATCTCCATATAATTCTCAAGAAAATTATTGGAATAAACCTCCAATAGTTCCAGAGAATAAAGCTTTTAATAGTTTTAAAACACCTGATCACGGGATTTTTACTGATCGAGATGTCTATAATATAAATATATCAGAAAATTCAAATCTAAATTTTCGTTATGAAGTTCCTTTTTAATGAAAATAAAATATTAACTAAAAAAGGGAAGAGCAAAGGTGGCTTAACACCTTTGCTAACTCATAATAATTAATGATTAATACAACCTTTTGGGTGGTTTTTTAAACTCTAAACTGTTAAATTTTAGTTATTGAAAATAAGGTATTTTAAATGAAAAACTTCACTATTGTTGCTTCTTTATTTTTGTTAGTTGGGTGTGCCACAGGTCACAAACAAGTCACTCATGTGCCAGTGGTTGATAATAAAATTATTTCAGAGGCTGAAAAATATAAAAAACAATATCAAAAGAAAATTTATAAAACCTGGGATATTCCCAAGTCTTCTACAGGTATGAGCGCAAGTGTTAAGGTCTTTTTAACGGATACTGGAGAAATCGAGCAAATTATCTTTTTAGATAAAGAAGAGCAAAAATTTAAAACAAGTATTGAAAAAGCTATCTGGCGTTCAAGTCCATTTGTTTTACCATCTAATCCGGAAGTAAGAAAACAAGCAAGAAAATTCAATATTAAATTTCAGGTAAAATAAAAGAAGATACTAAACATGAGGAGCGGATTTAAAGGATTTTCATTTATTTATATTAAATTCGCCCCTTTGTTGTAAATATCTTTAATACTATTTACTTTAAAATTTTGAGGTTACAGAAATATTAAATATACTAATTAATATTTTTTGATAAACAAAATATAAAAATTAATAACATTTTTATCAAAAAGTTAAAGAAATAAAACTTTAATTACATAGCGAATTAATATAAAAGAATATGTAAATCTAGAAGTTTATCAAGAAAAATTATGAGTGAAGTGAAAAAATCTCTTAAAGAAAGTAAGACAACATCAGTTGTAGCATGGGTTGTGATTTTGTTTGGAATTGTCTTAGGTTTAGCTTTTATTTTGTCATATGGGCAAGTTGAAACTCGAAATGATAATTTAGACATTATTCAAGTGTGGTCTAAAGAAATGGTCACTGTTGGTCTTTTTATTATATTTAATGGACTACTTTTCGGTTATTTGTTTTTAAAAATTAGTAGTATTTTGAATCACCTTGAAAACAATAAAAATTAAAAAATATCTTAGTAAATTAATATCTTATATAAGCATATTTCATCTTAAATGGATGGTAAGTTAGTATTGGAAGTATTGCTCATCTATAAAAATAAATTGAAAGAAAATTTTTCAAAATCTTCTTTTATTTTGGTATTTTATGTTGCATGTTTCGCATTTTTAAATGTTTTTAATAAGTAATTTACTATTAACTTTCAAAAACCTTGTATTTCTTACATTTAGTTGATGAGTTTTACCCTATCTTACATAAAAAAATAATAGTTTAAAGAAGTATATAAATATACGCATGAGAAGATAGGAGGTTAAGATGCCAAAATATCTAGCTATAGCAGATAAGGTTTATAAAAAAATTAAAAATGACAACTTGTTTTCTGATGATGTAATAGAAAATTTAAATTGTTTGGTTGGGCTTATTCGTAATGCGATAAAAGGTACTGAATTCAAATTAAAGTATAATTTTATTAATTTTGAAGACTGCTTAACCAAGCCCATCGAGCAATGCTCGGTAAAAATTGATTTTAGTCTTATGCCTAAGTTTGATAATGAAGGTGAGTTTATTTTATGGCTTGCAGGATTTATTGAAAGAATCACTGAAGGAGGTAAAGCCAAATTTCCTCCTATTTCTCAATTGGTCCCTCAAGGTTTTAGTATGGGAAATGAAAATATTCCAGTAACTACTTTACCTGTAAAAGAAGAAAATGCAGAAATGATTGTTAATTATTTTAAATCAGATGATTATATTAAAAATAATAAACTACCTTCTTAAAATATATAAAAGTAATAAGCCAATTATCTCTAACAATTTAGAGCTTAGTAACCGCCTTCGAGGGCGGTTTTCTTTGTTATATGTATCTTAAAGTGTCTGTTACATAAATGATGATTGTTTCATGTTGAATGTATCTGTTAATTATTTGAGCATGGTATGAGACAAGTGAAGTAAAGGATAAATCTCATGATAGATGAAGAAAACCCCTTGAATTTTGATGATGATGAAGAGCCTTTTGATTTTGCAGATGAAGAATTTATCGATGATAAAAAAGAGGATGAGTTGTATAACAGTATTACCAAAGATGGCTCTAGTGTCGATCCGGCAGATGATGGTGAGCGACATATTCGACCTGAAGATGGCGATCCCATAGAAGTCGAAGAATAATCTATAGCCCAATTTTATATTGGGCATTTTAATTTCTAGCGTATTTGGTTGAACAACAACAAACCCTAGATGTTATTCAAAAATTATTATTAATGACTTAAAAAACATGAAAGTTAAGCAATGAGTCTAGAGATATGAGGCTATATATTTATTAAATTCTTATTCTCAGCCAGAAATGAAACTATGAGTAATTATATTTATAAATTTGCCAACCAAAACAAACATAACGCTGTACCACCAGTTAATGACGTTTTGCTCGCTTTTAGAACATTGAAAGCAATACCAGGTGGATTAACGTTGTTGTCAAAAGTTGTTAGCCGTGTTGCTCCATATTTTCAAACAGTAAATCCAATTATTCAAAAACTAGATGCTGACGTGTGTGAAGCTTTCATCAAAAAGAATAAATCAGTCAAAAATCACATAGGAACAGTTCACGTTATTGCCATATGTAATGGATTAGAATTTGTTATGGGTGTACTAACCGAAGCATCTATTCCTCAACATTTAAGATGGTTACCTAAAGGCATGAACGTAAATTATGTCGCCAAAGCCGATTCTGATATTAAAGTCGTCGCAACAATTGATGAAGAATGGAAAGTTGGCGATATGCAAATAAAAGTAAATGCCTATAGAGCAGATGGACAGCCTGTAGTTCAAGGGTATATTACCCTTTGGGTTACAGAGAAAAAGTAAGATGAAAGAGGATTAGATGCAAAAAATATTGGATTATCTTTGCAAGCTTTTTACTACCAAGTCTCGGTCACGTGCCGCTACAAATAGTCCGATTGCTACCGCAACAGACAATGGCGATGAGGAAATTGGTTTTGCGGTAGATGAGATGTCTCTGAGTCAGGAAGGAGTAAACCATATTTGTAATTTTGAAGGATTAAGACTCAGTGCTTATGATGATGGCGTAGGTGTCTGGAGCATTGGTTATGGCACAACCAGATACCCAAACGGTTTGAGCGTTCAAAAAGGTGACACATGTACTCTTGAGCAGGCCAAAGCATATATGCAGCATGATTTGAAAATATTTGAGCGTGCAGTCAATGGCGCTGTAAAAGTTCCTTTAAAGCAAAATCAATTCGACGCATTAGTCTCACTAAGTTATAACATCGGGACAGGAGCCTTTAAAAAATCGACCTTATTAAAAAAATTAAATTCAGGTGATTACAAAGGGGCCGCAAACCAATTCGATGTATGGGTAAACGCAGGCGGTAAGCGTTTGGCTGGATTGGTTAGACGCCGCGCTATTGAAAAGAAATTGTTTTTAGGATCGTAGAGTCTTTTTAATTTTTTATTTCGTTTAGTCAGAAGCTATGAAAAGCCTCAAATAGTCTGGGCTTTTCATATGGAAATTAAATGAATTAACTTTTATCCCCTAAGGTAATTCTGAGCCTGTTTAATGCTCCCATGAGTGAAATGCTAGTTGTTAACTCTACAATCTCTCTTTCACTAAAATACTCGGCCAAGTGAGTTTTTACGGGTTCAATTTTTTCAGATAGAAAAGTGACAGTTTCTGCAAGTTCAAGAGCGAGAAATTGTTTTTTTGAAAAAACGTTTGAATGTTTATAGCCTGGGATTTTATCAATGACTTCTTGGCTTATACCCATATCCCTTAATTCTTGTGCATGAAAAGCACAACAATAAGCGCAGCCGTTAATTTGTGACACATACAATTCAGCTAAAGCAATTAATTGTGGATCAATTCCAGAGCTTCGAATTGAGGCATGTGCTGAGTACAAATGATTAATCGTCTTTTTGGCAACTTCTTTATATTCCATAAAATAGACCAGCATTTTCGTATTAAAAACTTATTATTTACTACAAGGTATAGATTGTAAATTAGGCACTATTTTGTTATATAGGTATATTTTTTATACCTAACTAATCAATGAAAGATAATATTTCTGGCTGTTCTGTAGAAGAAGCAATGACAGTATTGGGTGGGCGCTGGAGAATGTTAATTATTTCATTTCTTATTGAACGACCTATGCGTTTTAATGAGTTAAGACGCGCAATCCCTAATATTTCTCAAAGAATGTTAACTTTGGAATTACGTTTTCTCGAAGAAGAAGGCTTCATTAATAGAGAAGTTTTTGCGGAAGTTCCTGTTAAAGTTGAGTACTCTTTAACTGAAGATGGTAAGAAATTAAACGGTTTAGTTGAGACGTTAAAAGAAGTGGGCACTTGGTTAAAAGCAAGATAGTAAAATTATTTTTAGATAACGTTTCAATAGTATTAGATGAATTTAACGGGCTATCTTTATAAAATCTAGGCATAAAAAAAGCCTGATGCTACGAATCAGGCTTCAGTATTCATCGACAATAGGAGTTGATGAACAAGACCAATCTAACAGACCTGTTCAGTAAAGGCAAACCGAGGCTTGAATTGCTGAGTCAGATAAAAGTAATTTTTCCAAATTACACGCATTAAAAAAGCCCTTGCTCGAAAGCGAAGGGCTTAGTCATTCATTGATCTACCAATGAACTATATAAGGCTCATCTCATACTAAGTTCAGTATATCTGAAATTGGAGCAACTGAGAAGAAAACCTTATAAATACCTTTTTCATTCTATTTAAACTTATTTTATTCAGGCGTATAGCAAGTTACATCATTGGTAAATCAATACACAAAACTTGCACTTTGCATTTTTATGGATGTGGTATTTGTGTAGGCTCTGATTGGCTTAGGAAATAAAACAGTAGCTATCTTTTAAAGGTTCAATATAAAGTTTTGAACATATTGAAGACATCAGGAGCTAGATGTAAGTAGGCAAGTAAATATGAATTTGATTAGATTAGAAGAACTTTCATTGATGAGTAATGCTGTTCTAACACCTCAATTAAACAATTGGCCATGTATACAATCACCAAATTTAGAAGATACTGATTGTCAGAAGCATAGAGATAGTTTTTCCGAACAATCTGATAAAAAATTTCATAAAGAATGGCGAAAACAACAAAAAAAAATACTTAAAAATATTCCGAGTAATGCTGTTTTACTCAGCATTAAAGAGATGGTGTAGTTAGACACGAGACAAGTTTATAAAGATATAAATTACAAGGATAAGCTGTTAGCTAAATAACTTTACGTAGGTACACTTGTTAGTCATAACTTATTCTAGAGATATTAATAATAAGCAAATTACATAAGGTAAGGCAGAAAATAGAAAATAACAAAAAAGGGCAATTCTGTAGAGGTAATTTTTATGGTTAATCTTCATCAGAAATCACTTTTTGATGTTCTGACTCAACATCAAGCTTATCTATATCGAGCATCTTCAAGATCGGTTAATGAACTTCTTAATTTATTTAATTCCGAAACAGTTAACATGCTTACCAAACTAAGTAAGCTGTTAGATGAGCTAAATGAAAAGGAAAAAACTGCATTGGCGGGTGGGCTTTACTCAACAGCCCTATTAAAAGAAATACGTGCACTGATTTCTCAGTGGTTTAATACTACTAACGATATGCTCATTGAAACTTTTACCATCTCTGCTGTGGCATTGGCTGTCTATGAAGTCAGATATATGTCAAAAATTTTTGGTGGTAAACATAAAGAGTTAAAAGGTGAACAGCTCTATAAAGCTGCGAAACGTGTCCCTTTAGCAGGTGGAGCATTGGTGGATGAGTTACTTTCTACAATTGCCGAGGTAGCCCGTCAAAGAGTGGAGTATGCGATTCGGGATGGCCTCAATACTGGAGCGAAGAATCAACAAATTATTCAAAGGATTCGAGGGACTAAACGCCTTAAATATGAAGATGGACTACTAAATAGCTCTAAGATTGATATTGAACGAAGTGTGCGTACGATTCGAAGTCATATATCCAATCAGGCCTATTTAAAAAGCTATAAACAGTTAAAGTTTGAATATGTCAGATTTGTAAGTGTTCTTGATGGCCGAACCTCAAAAATATGTGCAGCCCTCGATAGTAGTGTGTGGAATATCAATGATCCTACAAAAAAAGTTCCGCCTTTACATCCTCATTGCCGCAGTATTCTAGTTCCAACTCATGAAGATGGTCAGCTAGTCGGTAGCCGAGCCTTCATTATGGATGAGAGAAAATTTAAGGATATTCCTAAAAATGAACGTGAACAGTTAATTGGCCAATTAGATGCAAATATGTCATTTAAAGAGTTTTTTAAACTAACAGATGATTTCTTTCAAAAAGAGTGGTTAGGGCCTAAAAGATATCAACTATATAAAGAAGGACAATTCGACTTTGAGAAGTTTTTTGATCCAGAAGGACGGTTGTATACACTTGAGGAGGTTAAAGAACTTGATGAACGAGCTTTTAAAGCATTAGGATTGTGAGATAGAGTAGAAATATTAGAGATAAGATTTTTATCTTGAATAATATTTTTAGTTTTAACTAAATACACACACTTAAACAATTAGTTGAAAAAAGTTTCAATAATCTAGCCAGATAGCATGTTAAGTTTTTCTCAATCATAAAAATTTAGAAAGGATCAAAACATGAAATTTTCCTACCAAGATCTTGCTGGAAATAATATTGAAGTGGAATGTGAAAGTTATATTCATATTCCATCAGGAACAGCTGTAAAATCTACAGAAGCTGGCAATTACCATGTTACTGAAAATTTCAGCTTCTATAAAAAAACTCAAGCTGATTCTGTGCCCATCTATCGATTTGCTATTGATCGTAATTCTAATGTTTTTAATAGCGATGAACTGCCAGCATTAGCTCAAATTGGTAAAGATTGGAAAAGTTTAGACTAGTCTTTAACTCAGCATAAAGCCCTCAGTCGAGGGTTTTATAATGTACCTTAAATGAGTTATTTCTTTTTAAATACAAGCGTTAAGCCTATTAAAATTGCAATCATTCCTATTAAGCCTGCAAGCGGCAACTTGTTTTTTAAAATTAAAAAATCTAAAAGTGCAGTAACAACAGGGACTAAATAAAATAGGCTTGTTACATTTACAAGATTGCCCTGATTTAGAAGACGGTAAAGTAAAAGTTGAGCAACCACAGAAATTAAAATTCCAAGGAATAACACCGAAATAATGAGTTGTGAATTCCACGTTATTTCAAAATGTTCAAATGGAACTATAAATAAACAAACTACAAGGCTAACTACATATTGGAGCGGTAAAACATCTGTAGGGGCTTGTTGAATGTTTTTTTGCATGATGGCACCAAAAGTGATACAGATCAGTGCTGCTAAGGCAAAGAATATTCCGATTGGAGCGATAAAAGACATAGTTAAGCTTTTCCACACTAAAAGTATGAGTCCGGCTAAAGCAATCAATAGACCTAATAATCTCTCTTTTTGTAAATTCTTTTCTAAAAGACAAAGCGTCAAGATTGGCTGTATTCCCATGATTGTGGCCATTAAACCAGGGGTGACTCCGTGAGCCATGGCTTTAAAATAACAAATTGAATAACCTGCAATAATGAGGAGTCCAGTTAATAAAACTTGCTTTCGAGTTCCATGCTTAGGTAAAAGTCTTTTTCTAAAAATAGCAATTAACAACAGAACAAACAAAGCTGTGGCAAAGCGCAGAATTAATAATGCTATAGGTGAGGCACTGTCGAGTCCCCATCGAGTAAAAATCGCAGCGCTTCCCCAAAGTAAAACGAAAGTGGATGTCGCACTTTGTGACGCAAGCATCTGTTTATTTAGGCGCATAAAACCTCCTCCTAGTGCGTAATACCTAAGAAATACGAAGTGATAAAATTGTTAGTAAGGACAGTGATTAACGAGTTATTCAGTTGTTAATCAATTCACCGTTAGCGACGTTAAAAATAAATTGTTTTAACTTCTTATAAGCTCAGTATGAAAGAGACAATAAATAAAGAAAAGCGCATAATTCTTTTATATACTATTTGAAAATCGAATAGATAAATTCTAATGACTTTAAAAAATTTACAGATTGATTGGCTAAAGTGTTTTGTCACCGTAGTAGATACAGGCTCTTTATCAAACGCAGCACCTGAGTTATATCGGTCACAGTCAGCTGTTAGCATGCAACTAAAAAAACTTGAAGAAGCTCTACATTGCCAAATTTTAATACGAACGCACCGACAAATTGAATTAACGTCTCAAGGACAGCTACTTTTAGGTTATGCGCGCCGTATTTTAGATTTGCATGCTGAGGCTCAAATGGCATTTCACGGAGATGAATTAAAGGGGCGTATACGCCTTGGGGTGCCCGATGATTATGCTGCAAAATATTTAACGCCTGTACTTAAGCGTTTTGCTCCACGTTATGGTGGTGTTGAAATTGAATTAATTTGTGAGCAGTCTACTTCGTTAATACCACGCGTAGAAAGTGGAGATATAGACTTGGCATTAATTTCGAGAGATAACGCTCGTCAAGGAACACTTTTATTTCATGAACCAATGGTGTGGGTAGGCTCTCCACAGTTTGAACTCTGGCGAGAAGATCCACTCCCAATTGCAGTTTATGAAAGTACTAGTCAAGCCAAAAAGAGCGCTATTAATTCATTGGCCTTACAGGGACGCCGCTATCGGGTGGTATACAACAGTTCAAGTTTAGCTGGTCAAATTGCAGCAGTAGAAAGTGGATTAGCAATTGCCGTGTTCACACAGTGTAGTGCACCTGAGCATTTAACTATTTTAAGTGCTGATCATGGCGTAGGGCCATTAGAACCTATGGAGGTCGCTGTTTATCGAAGCAGGGCATCTTTGGAGTCTAAAGCTGTAGATCACTTATATGACTTACTCATCAAAACACTCAGGCATTCAGTTAATATTTAATTTAAGTTTATGTTAGGTGCTCGTGCTCGGCTTTGAAATTGTTGAGTTAAATTTTAAATGGGCACTTAAAGTTAAAACTAAATAGCTTTACATTTTTGCGCTAAATCTACAAAAAAGCCTAGAAACCTATGCTGATCGTAAAACTAATAAAAAGTATTTATTAACTCATCAATCTGAACAATTCATGAGGTGAAACATGACAAAAATTATAGTGACCTTGGGTTTAGCCGCCTTTATTTCTTTGAGTGTGAGTGCTTGCCAAGGTGAAAACGACACAAAACAGCAAGATAAAACCACAACTCCTCATTCAATGGATAAAGATTCATAATCTAGATGAATGCTCAAAGCCCATCGTAAGATGGGTTTTTTTATATCTTTTTATTTTTGTCTTAAAGTGTGATTTGTAACTCAAAATATTTATTTTTAATGGTGCTGTTCAAAATATGTTGACTAATACACTTGGTTTTAAATATATTTAAATTCGACACTAATTATTTTAAATAGAACTCTATATTTAAAGTAAATTGGTTCAAATATCCTCAGATCAGAAATTTAACCTTTAAGTTTGATTATAAAAATATTAACTAATCAAGGAGGTAGGTATGGACGCTAAATTTCATTCTGAAAATGAATATGGTTTTATTTTAAATATATTGAACAACTATGTTGTTATAAAGAAGACATTAAAAGATGATCATTATCCTTATGATTCATTTGGTTATCTTCTTGCTCTTTATCAACCACTAAAAGTCTATATTCCTCAGCTTCCACATCCAAAAATTTATATTGAGGTTGGTGGAATTTCTTATGACAGAATGATTGTTATGCAAACCGAGGATGAGACAGAAGCCATAAATATTTTATTGAATTTAGGACAACTTGTTGCTTAACAATGAAGTGATATTTTAATGCTGAGTTTAATTTACTTAAGAAAAAGCTTTCTTAAGTAAATTCACGAAAAAATAAAGGCCATAAAATAGTTGTTGGAAAAGAGAACTTAAAGAAATTTTTTAATGTTACTATTTATTCTCATTAAACAAAGAACTTAATAAGATACAAAAAGCCACAAAAGCTAAATCTATAACTTTAAAAGAATTTGTTTATATAACTAAGAATATTAAAAAGTAGGTAATCGTCATGAAAAAAATACTTTTAACAGCATTGGCTGGATTTGCTTTATTAGGAAGTAGTGCTGTGATGGCTAAACCAGATGCTGCTTTATTAAAAGAAGCAACAAAAAATGTAGCCACAGTGTCCAAAGTAAAAACTTTGGCTGATGAATCTGGAGTAACTTTAACTGGTACGATCGTAAAGCATATTGCTGGGGATCATTTTGAGTTAAAAGATGCTACGGGTTCAATCATAATTGACATTGATGATGACTTATGGAAACCTCTTGAACTAAAAGCAGGGGATAAAGTACGTGTCGTTGGTGAGGTAGATAAGCATAGAGTTAAGCCTACCGATATTGAAGTTTTCCAAATTGAGCGTGTTAAATAAAAGCTAATATTTTAAGTAAATATTGTTCAAAACCAATGAAAAAGAAAACTCCTATTTTTAGGAGTTTTCTTTTGAAGATAGTAAGTTTTTATTATTGCGTTGCATTAAAAGCCTCATGGTATTTGACATTAGCTTTTGGAATATTGCCCGAGAAAGTTAGAGCCTGAAAATATTCACTTGGTACATCAGGCAAAATTAGCTCAGGATAATTTTTAAAACCAAATCGGCTGTAATAATTTGGATCACCTAATAAAACACATCCTTGAGTGCCAAGTTGTTTTAATTTTTCTAGTGATTTATTGATGAGAAGAGAGCCAACACCGCATCCTTGTTTATTTGGATGAACTGAGATAGGACCTAAACCATACCAACCTATTTCGCCTGAGCTAATCTCAACCGGAGAAATAGCAATATGTCCAATAATAGACTCATCTTCAATTGCAACTAGAGAAATAGTAAGTTGTCCGTGATCTCTTAGACTATTAACAATAAAATGCTCGGTATGACTTGTGTGCTCAGCATTTTGAAAAGCTGCTTTTGTCAATTCTTCAATGGCTTCAATATCTTCGGCTTGCTCATCACGAATAATAATATTCATTAAAAATTCTTCCAGACTTATAGATTATTCATATACTTTAACTTTTAAATAATTATTGAAAAGAAAGATAATTTAGATTTCTAAGATACTTTATTTGTTACTGGTTATAAAAAGCAACTACTACTCATCAAACTCATACATAAAGTAAAATTTTATAAAAATCATTTTTAATATAATCATTGTAAAAATAATTTCGAGGGTCAATAAATTGAGGAAAATCATTAAAACATTATTACTATCTACGCTTATTTCAGCTACTTCGTTCACTGTCTATGCCAAAAATACTGAGCAAAAAGTTAATTTTTTACAAAGTTCACCACATACCATTTTAACTGGAAAATTTCAGGGCTACGATGATGTAAGGTATAGAGTTTATGCGAACAAAGGCCAAATATTAAAATTTGATATCAATAGTCTGGGGAATTTAGCCTACATTAATATTTTTGCACCTGGTAAGAAGCCAGGTAAAGATAACGCATTATTAATTGGCTCAACTATAGGTTTTAATGGAGAGCTTACTTTACCAGTTGACGGCGATTATATTATTCAAGTTTATCAAATGCGTAATAGTGCTCGTAAAAATAAAACTGTGAAATATACTTTAGACCTCGAGTTATTAAACAAAGTGAAAAAATAATAACTGATGGAATTTACTAGCTCTCAAATGAGAACTAGTAAATTTGAAAATTGGTATATTACTAACTATTACGTTAAGGAAAATGACTCATGAATGCCCGAGCTTTCAACAAACAGTTGATCGTGTGAAACGAGCAATACCGCACCTTCATAACTCTCAATAGCATTAGCAAGTAGTTCTCTAGATTCAATATCCAAGTGATTTTCTGGTTCATCTAATAACAGAAGTTCAGGTGCAGGTTTTATCTGGCTAAGGGCCAATAAAGCTACTTTTAATTTTTCACCACCACTTAACTGAGACAATAGTTGGATACCTTTATCTCCACGAATTCGAAGTTGACCTAGCAAATTTCTCCATTCGAGTTTTGAAAGTTCATTATTCATGTGAGATAAATTTTCAATAACAGTCATTTCATCACACAAAAAGCTAAAGTTCTGGTCGAGATAGAAACACTCTACAGATAAGTGAATGCTGTCACAGGGTTGATTGCTTTGTGCATGAATTGCCTTAAGTAAAGTTGATTTTCCAATACCATTTTGTCCTGTTATGTGAATTTTTTGAGCTGCTTGTACAGCTAGATCAATGGGTTTTTGAGTACCATATTTCAGTTTCAATTTTTTAATCCGCAGAATTTCACCAGATTTCTTATGAAAAGACGGGAAGAAAAACTGTTGAGATTTAACGGTTTCGAGAAGCAATTTCTTATGTTTTAAATCATTTTGACTGTTCGAAATCTGACGTTGGTGTTGAGACTGTATAGCAGCAATGCTTTGGCCTGCTTGTTCCTTTTTAAAGTCGAGCAAAATCTTGGCTTGAGAATTTGATTCTCTTAATTTATTTCCAGCACGCTCACGTTTTTGAGCTTTCATTAATACATCATGTTGCTTTTGCTTCATGTGTTTAACTTCACGTTGGTTCTGTTGAATAGATTGCTCTAGAGCTGCAATATTGGTTTGATACTGCCCATAAAATTTTTCATAGTTTCCGGTGGTGTGATGTAGACCATGTTCATTTAAATGATAAATATGGTCGACTTCATTTAATAAAGTCCGATCATGGCTAATGATAAGACTACCTGCCGGGTGTTTTTTTAAATGATCGATTAACCATTGTCTAGATTCCTGATCTAGATGATTACTAGGCTCATCAAGTAATAGATAGTGATCTGATTTTAAAAATAAACAGCTTAGAGCCAATTTGGTTTTTTGACCTTCACTTAAATTTTTAACTGGGAAATCTAAATCTGTTGGTAGACCAGCAGATTCTAAGAGGTTGTTCCATAAAGTGGGCAGGTCCCATTTACCTTCCAATAAATCATAATCATCGAAGTCGGCATTACCTTGTTCAACTCTTTTAAAAGCATCGTAAATATCTAAGATATCTAAGGCTTCAGCAATCGTCAGTGCTGTCAAACGATGCAATTGAGGTAAATACGCATGTTTTACATGCCAGGATATTTGCCCTGATGTAACAACTGAATCTAATGCAAGCGTCTCATTTAAAAATTGCATAAGCAAAGATTTGCCTTGGCCATTACGACCAATTAGGGCAGATACCTGATTCGATTCAAGACTAAAATTTAGATGCTTAAACATTACCTTTGAAGGGAACTCTAAGGTAAGTTGCGATATTACACATGCCTGCTGAGTCATAAAAAAACCTCATAAATACAGGATGTACAAAATAGGAGAATGATAATTTTTAATAGAGACGGTAAATCACAAAAATAGTCTATTTTGCACATCAAAAAAAGAAAAAATTGATGAGAAAAAAGACTTACTTCATTGGCGTGACTCACGAAATTGATGGAATAGTGAACTATTCTATAGGGTTTTTTAGTGGGTGTAAAATTTCTATAAGTTATTTTATTAAAAAACCCAATCATAGGATTGGGTTTTTATCTTTCAAGAATTTTACTCTTTTACGACTAAAACTTGAATCTTGGTGCTATTTAAAACATCTTGAGCAAAACTTCCCAAAATTAGTTTTTGGAAACCTTTACGGCCATGCGAACCAATCACAATCAAATCAGAACCTAAGTCTTCTACGGCTTTCAAAATACCATCTGAAGAAATTTCACCTTGGATGATTTGAGTCTCTGCATCAATACCTTCTTCAGCACATAAAGCTTTAACTTTTGCGAGAGTTTTTTCTGCGTTGGCACGTGCTTCAACAAAATAATCTTTTACAACAGGTGAGATGTAATAAAAATCTACGCCACTAAAAGGATCTACCGCAACCAAACTAATGGCGGTCAATTTACTACCAAATGCTTTTGCAATGTGAGCTGCTTGTCGAGCTGCTGCTAAAGAAATCTCAGAACCATCTACTGGTACAATAATATGTTGGTAATTCATGATGTTATTCCTCTTATTTACAGTTGTTATATGTATGAAGCTTTTATTAATTAAAGATTAACATATTTCATTCTATGGAGACATCTATTCAATTAAAAGTAATTGAAATTAAATAAAATAAATATAAATCAAATAGTTGAATTGATTGCTTTGCTGGTTTTGAACAGATAAGTATGCTGTAGACCAATAATTGTTAATATTTACATGAAAATTACAAAAAATTACGGTTCATATTACTGTCACAAAGAAGCCGTATAACAAAATAGTAAATTAAAGGGGGGCTAAGAAAGATGGCAGATTTAACAGCAAAGAAAGTCAATAAACTCATTGAAGAGTTTAGTCAAACAGGTAAAGAACCTCAAAAGTTAATCATTGGTTACAAAACATATGCCAGACTGATGACTGAAGATAAATTTGCAGAAAAAGTTGTTCCTTCACTAGAAGACTCAAAAGAACGCTTATATAAAAACTTAAAAATTAAACTTGTGACTGAAAAACATTATTTTGAAATTAAATAAAACTTATGTGAACTTCATCACTCTCTATTAAACTAAATTAACATTAAATAAGTTTAATAACATTATTAATGTATGATGATACAAATTAATAGTGTAATCAACATTTGAAAACAGCAATCGTTTATAAACTCGATAGAATAAATTGCTTTTATTTTAAGTAGTGGAATAAATTGAAATGCCAACAATCAGTGTAATTATTTTCTATATTTTAGCTATATTAGGCGGTATAACAATTGTTTATGGATTAATCAGTTTAAGTGTGTTTTTGATTACAATCGGATTGGCTCTATTATTTGCAGCACTTTTATTAAAAAAGGAATTTAAAATAGATATTTTATTTTGGCAATAAATATAATATTTATTTGTAATTTAATTTATTTATAAACGTATTTCGATATAACTGACATAAAAAAATGTCAGTTTTTAAAAGATTAAATTAAGTTTTTGTAGAGATATGTGGTTAATGATGTTTTTTGATCAAAATAATTACAATAAAATATAAAAGTAAGAAATTTAAAATTTATTTAAGTATTTAAAAATAAAAAAGTTTCAATTAGGATAAAAGTAAAGTAGTAAGACCATTTTAGCTATTAAACAATAACAAAGTGAGGTAGGCATGACTTATAAGTATGAGTATGCAGGGTTCTGGTTAAGATTTGGCGCAATGATTATTGATAGTCTTATTCTTTGTTTAGCAATTATTCCAGCCGCATGGATTTTTTATCGGGGAGATTACGACTTAGTATTTGCTACAGGCTTAAGTAGTCAGCCACAAAATTATTGGTTCGACATGATTGTGAACTACGCATTTCCTTTTTTATATTCAATTTTATGTTGGTTGTATTTTGCAGGTACACCCGGCAAACGGTTGATGCGCTTAAAAGTTTTAGATGAAAAAACGGGCAACAAGCTCACAGTCATGCAAAGTATTATTCGATACATTGGTTATATTCCATCAATTTTAGTATTTGGTATTGGTCTTTTTTGGGTGGCATTTGATGCTAAGAAACAAGGTTGGCATGACAAAATGGCAAAATCAGTCGTAGTAAGAGAGTTATAAGAAACCATACGAAAAAGCGTTCATAGCATTGAAAATAGGGAGCTATGAACGCTTTTTTATTAGCTTTTTTTGGCTTTAAATTTGAGAATAATAAATACAATAATTCCGACCACCAATCCCCAAAATGCTGAGCCGATCCCGAAGAATTGAATACCCGAAGCACTACATAAAAAGGTAAATAATGCAGCTTCACGTTCTTCCATTTGAGCAAAAGCAATCGCAATGTTGTGGCTGATCGTACCAAGTAATGCAATACCCGCTAAAGCTACAATAAAAATATGTGGAAAAGACATCAATAAACTTGTGAGTGTTGCAGCAAACAAACCCATTAAGATGTAGAAAAAACCGCAGCTTATACCTGCAATATAGCGTTTGCTTGGGTCAGGATGAACTTGGTCATCTAAGCTTACGGCAGCACTAATCGCAGCAATATTTACGCTATAACAGCCAAACGGTGCAAGCACAACTTGGGTTAAACCTGTCCAGCCAATGAGTTGATTCACGTGTGGTTTGTAGCCATAACTTTTGATCATGGCAATGCCCGGTAAATATTGAGAAGCCATACTAATCACAAACAGTGGCAGTGCTAAGCCCAAAAGTGCTGACCAGCTAAAGTCAGGACTAATCCAAACAGGTTTTGCTAAAGACCACTGAATTGTAGGCATATGAAATTCTAAAAAGACAGGGCACAGGGCTATACCTGCAATTACGGTAAATACAATGCTATAACGCGGCCATAATCTTTTTGTAATGACATAAATGCTAAGTAAGGACAAAACAAATGCCCAATCATTTTGTAAACTTGCGAAAAGTGAAATACCAAATTTGAGTAGGACGCCTGCCAGCATGGCACTTGTTAAACTTTGAGGGATGTATGACAGCGCTTTTTGGAAAATTCCTGAAAAACCTAAAATCGCTGTCAGTACACCAACCACTAAAAAAGCACCAATTGCTTCATTTATGCTATATCCACCGCCAGTTGCCATAATTAAAGCAAGACCAGCGGTTGACCATGCCGTCGCTACAGGATATTTAAATTTCCAAGAAAGAATGAGTCCTGATAAGCCAATACCCAAACCCAAAGCCCAAAACCATGAAGTGATTTGTTCAGGTGAAGCACCTAAAGCTTGAGCCGCCTGAATCACTAAAACGGCCGAAACACTAATACCAATGAGAAAGGTAATAAAACCAGCAAATACTGCTGGAATTGAAAAATCTTGAAGAATTTTTTGCATGATACGTATTCTAAATCCAAGAAAAATTAATAGGCTTCTGCCATTGCTTCCAGTTGGGGTGAATTTAACAATTTTTTTTAAGAAGGTGCTTTCTATTTTTAGGTTAAAAAATAAATAATATTTTTAAATTCTTAAATAATGCTATTATTCGTTCCATAAATAACAATGAATCAAGAATATTATTTTATGGATGAGAAAGCTGAAAATTTAACTCCACTAGAACTGAAAATTATGCGTGCCTTACAGGAAAATGGGCGTTTAAGTAATGCTGAATTGGCTAAACTTGTAGGTATTAGTACATCATCTTGTTGGAATCATACTCAGCGTCTTTTTAAGATTGGAGCAATCTTGGATGTCCGTGCTCGGATCAATCCCAATACGGTTCAACGTGGTACTGTGGTGTTAGTTGGTGTGGTTTTGGACCGTTCAACTCCTGACAGCTTTCAAGCATTTGAACAAGCGTCGGGTGATTTGGAAAATGTTTTAGAGTGTTATCTGGTGGCGGGAGAAGTCGATTATTTTCTAAAAATTCGTGTTAAAGATTTAGCTGCGTTTAACCGATTTCATAGTGAAAAGATTATTGCCTTACCCGGAGTAAGACAAGTCAGAACTTTTTTTGTACTTAATGAAGTTAAAACAGATGGCATGCTGGACTTTTAGCAGTTCATGATGTTTTAACTTTCTAATGCAAAAGCTTATTAGAGTAAAAATAATTAAATCGTTGAGGTTGCTAGTTTTAAACCAAATCCGAAAAATAGAATTCCGACTAAAAAGATTCCGCTTGCTGCAATTTTATGGTTTTCTTTAAAAAATGCCGAGAGTTTAATTCCAGAGAAGATTAATGCAGTTAAATAACTAAAACTAATGATCTGTAAAATAATCGCTAAAATTAAAAAGCTCAGAGCAGGATAAGCATAATCTGGCTCAACAAATTGAACAAAGAAAGAGAGGAAAAATAAAATCGCTTTAGGATTGAGTAAACTAATACTGAGTGCTGTTTTATAAGGATGAACTTTATCTAAAGCAGGTAAATCAGCCATTTCTGGTTGAGTTTGATTACGTTGTTTCCAGCGTTGAATACTGCCTTGTAACAGTTTAAAGCCTAAATAAGATAAATAAAGTGCACCTGTTAATTTAAGAATGACAAATACCCATGGGAATGCTTTAAGTAAAGACGCAGCACCAAGCACTGTACACAGCATTAAAATAAGGTCACCGGTGAAAATACCGAATGCACCCATATATCCGGTTTTAATCCCGTAGCGCGAAGCGATTGACATCACATAAAGAGAATTGGGTCCTGGCAATAACACAATTAGGAATGTACCAATAATATATGTTGTTAAATCTGTTATGCCGAACACGAGAAACCCAATAAAAAACCGATTTTTGTCATGATAACAAAAATCGGCAATTTTGTATGAAAAGTGCAGTTTTTTAAGGTTTAATTTCCGCATCAATTCCAAAAGATTGACGTAATAAAAAACTTAATTGGTCACGGGCTTTAATAAAGCCATCAACACCACCTTGTAAAAGTTGGAATGCCATTAAGTCATGATTAAGTTCATCTTTAAAACTTTGTTCATTTTGAGCTGGTCTAACAATAGCCTCTGCTTGCTTTGATTTAGTCGCATCAAGAGCTGCATCAACTGTACGTGTATCTTGCTCAAGCTGAGTAAGTAAGCCCGGAGAGATCGTTAGCAAATCACATCCTGCAAGTCCAAGCACTTGATCAATGCTACGGAAGCTCGCACCCATCACTTGAGTTGGAATATTTTGCTGTTTGTAGTAAGTGTAGATTTTCTTAACTGAAACCACACCCGGGTCTTTTTCGATTGGGTAAGCATCTACGCCTTCAGCTTTTTTGTACCAGTCTAAAATACGGCCTACAAATGGTGAAATTAAAGTTACTTTAGCATCTGCACAAGCTTGAGCTTGATGCAAACCGAAAAGGAGAGTGAGATTACAAGCAATCCCTTCAGCTTCAAGTACTTTAGCAGCTTGAATACCTTCCCAAGTTGACGCGATTTTAATCAGAATACGTGACTGATCAATACCATAACCTTTGTAAAGTTCACATAATTCATGTGCTTTTTGAATGGTGGCTTCAGTGTCATATGAAAGGGCAGCATCAACTTCTGTAGAAACTCGGCCTTCAATGAGTTTTAAAATTTCTACGCCAAATTTTACAGTCAAAATATCAATGGTTCTTTCGATTAACTCATCGTTGCTATAGCCTTCTTCTTTGGCTTGATAATAAGCATCTTCAATCAGCTCTTTACTTTCAGGTTGTTCTGCTGCTGCCGTAATCAATGAAGGGTTTGTCGTCGCGTCTAATGGACGAAATTTACGAATTGCATCAAGGTCACTACTATCGGCAACAACGGTCGTTAATGTTTTTAATTGGTCAAGTGCTGTATGAGTCATTGATATTCAACATCTTCAGTAATAAATCTTATGTTTTCTTTTATAGCACAAAGTCTATTCATGCTGTCGATATATCAATTGTTATATTTCAAAGAAAAACGTTTAGGTTCTGCATCTCAATTGAAATAATTTTAAGGAACCTGTTGCATTCGTTGCTTACGGATATATTCAATTAGAAATCTGGCAGCCGCACCGAGTTCACTTTCACGGCTCCACACTAAGTCGACGTAATATTCAAATCTTGGAGTGAAATCTAATAAATCCAATACTTTAAGCTTGTTTTTTAGTTCGGGGTTTTCTTTAAACATTTCTTGAGGAAGAACACCCCAACCTAGATTGCGTAAAATCATTAAACAAGCAGAGTGGTGGTTGTCTGTGCGCCAGTAATGTTTCGAAAATAGCAATTCAGGTTTTAAAGTCTCATCTCGGCTTGCAACTACAATTTGTCGTGTAGTAAGGATTTGTTCATAAGAAACCTGATTTTGACTTGCGAGGGGATGGCTATTTGAAATAACCGGAATTAGAGCCTCACGTTTAAGTTCTACAAATTGTTCTCTGTTATCTAGGTGTTCGCGTTCAAACATGAGTGCAAGTTGGGCAGATCCATCTAATAACATTTGAAGTGCATCTTCTTGAGGGGCAGACACAATATTAATTTGTAAGTCTGGAAAACGACTTTCTAAAAGACAAATATAGTCGGTCCAATTGGTGTGTAAAAGTTCAGAGACAATCACAAGAGTTAAATTGGCTTCTAACCCTGTACTTAACGCGTGAGCATGCTGTTTCCATTGATTCATCTCAATTAAAAGCTGAGATGTCTTTTCGTATAACACCCGTGCTTCGTCAGTAGGGATGGGTTCACGGCCTTTACGGTCAAATAAAGTCAGGTTCAGATCAATTTCTAAGTTGGCAATAGACATGCTTACAGCCGAAGGAACTTTTCCAAGTTTACGTGCTGCTGCAGAAAAAGAGCCGGTTTCAATCACGGCCTGAAACATGAGTAGTTGTTCTTGATTAATATTCATCTGTCAAAAAAACTGAAAGAACCTGATTGGATTAATCAATATTATAAAAATAAAATGCACATTATCCAAGTTATTATTGAGTATTTAAAAATGTTGATTTCCAAGAGAAGGCTCATTCATGCAATCAGTTATGAAGGAATTTTATTGGTCATCATTGCGATTGCATTAAGTTTTATTTTTGATATGCCAATGGATGTAACCGGAACACTCGGTGTGTTTATGGCAGTGGTTTCAGTTTTCTGGAATATGATTTTTAACCACTATTTCGAAAAAGTAGAGCATAAATATAATTGGGAAAGAACGATCCCTGTACGGATTTTACATGCAATTGGTTTTGAAGGTGGCTTGTTGATTGCAACAGTACCGATGATTGCATATATGCTCCAGATGAGTGTCATTGATGCACTTATTTTAGATATTGGTTTAACCTTATGTATTTTGGTTTATACCTTTATTTTCCAGTGGTGTTATGACCATATCGAAGACAAATTTTTCCCTGATGCTAAAGCTGCATCACTTCATTAAAAATTAAGTTGTTAAACTAAAAAAGCACCCTGATGGGTGCTTTTTTTTAAAGGTGAATCGTAAAATTATTTCTCTACGATTGCTACAACGCCTTCACCACCTGCTGTACAGATCGAGATTAATGCGCGGCCTGAACCTTTTTGATTAATCAATTTAGCAGCAGTTGCCAAGATACGACCACCAGTTGCAGCAAATGGATGACCTGCACCTAAAGATGAACCATTTACGTTCAGTTTAGAACGGTCAATTGAACCTAAAGGTGCATCTAAACCAAGACGTTCTTTACAGAATTTTTCATCTTCCCAAGCTTTCAATGTAGACAACACTTGAGATGCAAATGCTTCATGAATTTCGTAGAAATCGAAATCTTGAAGTTTAAGGTTTGCACGCTTAAGCATACGAGGTACTGCATAAGCAGGAGCCATTAACAAACCTTCTTTAGGACCGTTCTTACCAATAAAGTCAACAGCTGCTGTTTCAGAGAAAGAAAGGTAAGCTAAAACTTCATGACCGTTTTCTTTTGCCCATTCTTCAGAAGCAAGTAATACAACAGAAGCACCGTCAGTCAACGGAGTTGAGTTACCAGCTGTCATTGTCGCAGTTTCACCTTTACCGAAAACTGGTTTTAATTTAGCTAGTTTTTCAACTGTGCTGTCTGCACGTAAGTTGTTGTCACGGTTAAGACCTAAGAATGGAGTGATTAAGTCGTCAAAGAAACCACGTTCATAAGCAGCAGCAAGCTTTTGATGGCTGCTTGCAGCTAACTCGTCTTGCGCTTCGCGAGTGATACCCCATTCTAAAGCAGTAATTGCTTGGTGCTCACCCATTGAAAGGCCAGTACGTGGTTCACCATTGCTTGGTGCATCAAGAAGCTTTTTAAAATCAATTTTTGTTAATGCTTTAAGACGGTCTTTACCAGTCTTAGCAACATTGAGCTCAAGTAAAACTTTACGTAAGCCATCACCTACAGCAATCGGTGCGTCAGAAGTTGTGTCTACACCACCTGCGATACCTACATCGATTTGACCAAGTGCAATTTTGTTTGCAACAACAAAAGCTGCTTGTAAACCTGTACCACAAGCAATTTGAATGTCATAAGCAGGAGTTTCAGGAGCAAGATCTGTGCTCAATACAACTTCACGAGTCATGTTGAAGTCACGGCTATGTTTTAAAACAGCACCTGCAACGACTTCACCAATACGCTTACCTTGTAAGTTAAAACGCTCAACCAAACCATTCAATGCTGCTGTCAGCATGTCAGAATTAGACGCTTTAAAATAAGCAGTATTTGAACGTGCAAATGGAATACGGTTGCCACCAATAATTGCAACGCGGCGAACAGTGTTTTGGCTCATGGTTTTATCCTGTTGAACAGAAGTTTTGGTTTTTGTTGCTTTTGGTGCTGCAGCTACATTTGAAGATGTAGATGGGGTTGCTGTAGCAGCGCTCTTATTACGAGGGCTACGTGCAGGTGCAGTCGTTGAACGAGTACGTGTCGTTTTTGGAGTATTAGTTGCTGCTTTAGGAGCTGTGTTGTTACGCTTAGCCGTGTTAGAAGCCGGCTTTGATGTATTTGACACTTTTTCCTCAGCAGAATTCTCGACTGCTGGATTTTCTTGAGTTGTCTTGCTCATAAGGCTTTTCCAAGCATATTAACGATATTCTTATAAGCTACATTAACACAATTCAAATAGACCTGTATTGACTAGAATGACATTGTAGATAGCATTCAGGTCAAGACATCCAAAGATGAACTCAAGTATGATTTGGAGTAACTCTAATGAACGACTGATTTCATATTGTTGCTATTCATCTCATAACATAATGAAGCCTGTCGTAGAAAATTCATTTCTTTGAGAGATAATAATCATGACTGATCAATACCAAGCATTTACACAATCTCCTATTGGTAAATTTGTTGTTAAAAATCTGGGTTTACCATCGCCAGTTGCATTAGAGCGTTTTGAAAGTGCTCAGCCAGTAGTGAATGGTGCAGTATTGGTTGGCGCAGCGCCGTCAAGTGTATTGTCTGGTGCGATTGCACAAGTACTTAGCAATATTCATGCTGACAGCTATGTAGGCAATAATGTTGCATTACAACAAGAAGCTGCAAAAGTTGGTTTAAATTTACGACCATTTAATGCAGGCGACAAAGAATCAAAATTCAAAGCAGTTGTATTTGATGCTTCTGGTATTCAAAACTCAGAACAGTTAAACGAACTTTATAAATTTTTTAACCCGATTGCACGTCAAGTTGCGACTTCTGGTCGAGTGATTGTGATTGGTACAACTCCTGAAACTGCAAAAACTGTAAAACAAGCGATTGCTCAGCGTGCACTTGAAGGCTTTATCAAATCTGTAGGTAAAGAATTTAAAAAGGGTATTACTGCTCAAGTTGTCTATGTTGATGAAGGTGCTGCTGCAAACCTTGAATCAACTTTACGTTTCTTGCTTTCTCCACGTTCAGCTTATGTGTCTGGTCAAGTTGTTCGTGTGTCTAAAGCAGATGTGGTTGATGTTGATTGGGCAAAACCGCTTGCTGGTAAAACTGCATTAGTCACTGGTGCGAGCCGTGGTATTGGTGAGGCAATTGCACATGTGCTTGCACGTGATGGCGCTCATGTTATTTGTTTAGATGTACCACAACAACAAGCTGACCTTGACCGTGTAGCTGCTGACATTGGTGGTTCTACATTGGCAATTGATATTACGGCTGCTGATGCGGGCGAAAAAATTAAAACTGCTGCGGCAAAACAAGGCGGTTTAGATATTATCGTTCATAACGCAGGTATTACTCGTGACAAAACTTTGGCAAACATGAAGCCTGAGCTTTGGGACTTGGTAATTAACATTAACTTGTCTGCTGCTGAACGTGTGAATGACTACTTGTTAGAAAACGATGGTCTAAATGCAAATGGCCGTATTGTTTGTGTATCATCAATTAGTGGTATTGCTGGTAACCTTGGTCAAACAAACTATGCTGCATCTAAAGCAGGTGTGATTGGTCTAGTGAAATTTACTGCACCTATCTTAAAAAATGGTATTACCATTAACGCAGTAGCACCTGGCTTTATCGAAACTCAAATGACTGCTGCGATTCCATTTGCAATTCGTGAAGCTGGTCGCCGTATGAACTCAATGCAACAAGGCGGTTTACCTGTTGATGTAGCAGAAACAATTGCATGGTTTGCATCAACTGCTTCTACAGGTGTAAACGGCAACGTTGTACGTGTATGTGGTCAAAGCTTGTTGGGCGCTTAAGCACTTTTAGCTAAAAAGGGGTGCTTGTGCATCCCTTTTTTATTCAAGAATCTATAAATTATAAAAGGTTAGGTATGAATACTCGTCATTTTAGCCAGCTACCAAAAGCGGCATTGGCTTACCCAAAAGTGGTACAAGGTTTAATTTTTAAAAAGCCGAAAGGTCCAAAAATCTTACCGCAAGTTGAATATGTAGTAGATACTCTAGAGATTGATCAGAGTCATCTTAAAGCTTATAACGAAGTATGTGGCTTTCAAAATAATGGCTTTGTACCCGCAATTTATTTGGCTGTGCTTTCTCAAAGTTTGCAAATGCACATGATGACAGCAGAAGCCTTTCCATTTCCAATTTTAGGTTTAGTTCATATCCGTAACCAGATTAAACAAACCAGACCAATTGGTGTAACTGAAAAACTAACCTTGTCATGCAAATTTGGGGAACTAAAACCGCATGATAAAGGTGTTCAGTTTGACTTTATTACCACGGCAAAAGTTGGCAATGAAGTGGTGATGGAAGGCTTAACGACTTATTTATCTCGTCAAAAAGTCGAAAAAAGAGTGGGTGAGAAAGCCAAAGAAGAACAAGCGCCAGCTTATGTTCCAAAGGCAGAGTGGGATATTTTAGAAAACACAGGTCGCCGTTATGCGAAAGTGTCTGGAGATTTTAACTTAATTCATATTCATGCTATTACAGCAAAAGCATTTGGCTTTAAGCAAGCCATTGCACATGGTATGTGGAGCAAGGCTAAAGCACTAGCAAACCTCGAATTACCAAATGCTTATGAAGCAGATGTGTGGTTTAAGCTACCAATGTTCTTACCGTCAAAAGTTGAGTTTTTAACTGCCAATGCAGATAAAAAGACTGATTTCTTGATTCGTAATGCGAAATCACAAAAACCGCATGTTGCAGGAACTGTAAAAGCATTATAAAAATATCAGCAGCCTGAACAGAGGTTTGGGCTGCTTTTGAGCAAAATAACAAAAAATGCAAGGAACTTCATGTGATTAAAGAAATTTTACTGGCCGATACCCATAACTATCACGGTATTTTAGATGAACGTTTTATTGATTTAGCCCACCAATTTAGCCGTCTTCAAGATGCTAGAACAGGACAAGGTGGAGCTGCATTAGCGGTTTATTTTAGAGGCCAGAAAGTTGTAGATATTTACACCGGTCTAAAGTCACAAAGTGAAGCTTGGCAACCCGATACTTTGGCAGTTTGCTACTCTACAGGTAAAGGTGTACTTGCAACCTTGGCGCATATTTTAGTCAGTGAAGGTTTTTTAGAATACGATAAACCGATTGCGACCTATTGGCCTGAGTTTGCTCAAAATGGTAAAGAGCAAATGACTTTACGCCATGTGCTGAGCCATCAAAGTGGTATGTTTGATATTCGAAATATCATCGAAAGTGCGAGGGAAATGCTCGACTGGTCACATATGTTAGATGTGATGGCAGCCACCAAGCCAAGATTTCTTGCAGGACAGGGTAATGCTTATCAAGCCTTAACATTTGGTTGGCTTGTCGGTGGCGTGCTTGAAAAAGCAACTGGTCAATCTTTAGATCAACTCATGCAAAAATATCTTGTTGAACCTTTGCAGTTAGACGGTGCTTATTTTGGTACGCCTGCAAGTGAGCTGGAACGTGTAGCACGTTTAATTATTCAACCAAAACCAGAAAAACCAGCATCTACTACTCAGGCTGAAAAACCTAAAAAGCCTCAAGTACGCAAGAGTTCACTTTCTGAAAAAATGATTACGTGGACTGGACAAGACCCTCAAGACTTTCAAGATGCCATGATTCCAAAAGGAATGAAGCATTTTAGTTTCTTTAGTGATGAAGGATTGCAAGCAGTCATTCCGGCGGCGAACGGCACATTTACTGCAAATAGTCTTGCTAAAATTTATGCGATGCTGGCAAAGCAGGGTGAATGGGATGGACAGCAACTTATTCGCCCAGAAGTATTTAAAGAGCTCAGTACCATTCAAAGTTATGCACGTGATCGTGTCATGCCAATTCCGATGAATTGGCGTTTAGGCTATCACCGCATTATTACCATGGGTAAACGCGCTAAAAATGGCTTTGGACATATTGGTTACAATGGTTCAGGGGCGTGGTGCGATCCTGAGCGCGACCTGAGTTTTGCCTATACTCATAACTTTCAAATTGGTTCGATCACGGGTGATTACCGTTTGTGGGGGCTGACTCAAGAAGCCTTACGTTGCACTGACCAAATTTTAAAAGGCCGTAAAGGCTGGTTCTAATTTTAGTGTTTTAAAGCTGGTATTCTAATTAATGCCAGCTTCTATATTTATAATAATTCTAGGCGAATAATTGCTTCGGTATGGCGCTTGAAGTCTTCTTCAACTAAACCGTGTAAACCAAGTTGATAAATCCCTTCTAATCCGCACACAAAAGCAATGAGTCGCCAAGCTATGTCTGTTGAATTAGATATATTTTTAAATTCACCTTCTTTTTTACCAGATTCAATGGCCTGCACAATTGTTTGATGCCAATTCTGCATAGCAAGGTTATAAGCCTTTCGTATTTCAACATCTTGTTCAATTAAGAGTTCTGCTTCATTCCATAATCGTAAGTAGGGCTGAAGTTTATCTATGTTTTCTGCGCCTAATAAGATGAATAGTCTTTGAAATTGGCTAGTGGTTTTTAGGGTTTGTTCAATTTCATCAAGTTGTTCCATAAGCTTTAAAAAAGCTTCAGCTTTTAAATGAGATGCCGAAGAAAAGTGGTGGTGAACTTGTCCGGTTGATGTTTGTGCTTCTGTTGCGATTCGGCGTACCGTCATGGCTGTAAAACCTTCAGCCAAAGCAACTTGCATGGCTGCTTGCAGAATCATTTCTCTGCGTTGATCGCGATTAAGATAGGCCATGTTTCTTTCACCTGACTGAATTCGACACAAATTACATTAAAACTAAAAGTTGGACAAGTGTCCAATTGTGTATATAATAACCATGATTTGAACACATGTCCAAGTTTTGGATATTGAAGAGCGTTATGCAAAAAAAATGGTTAATCCTGACAATTATCGTCCTTATATATTTACCAGTTACGATTGATGCAACGGTGATGCATGTTGCTACACCATCTTTAAGTGCAGCATTGAATTTAACTGCCAATCAGCTTTTATGGGTCATTGATATTTATTCACTGATTATGGCAGGTTTGATTTTGCCGATGGGTGCACTGGGTGATCGTATTGGCTTTAAAAAATTATTATTTATTGGAACTGCAATTTTTGGAGTCGGTTCCTTAGCTGCGGCTTTTTCTCCAACAGCTTACGCGTTAATTGCTTCCCGTGCTGTTTTAGGTCTAGGGGCAGCGATGCTTATTCCTGCCACTTTATCAGGCATTCGTAATGCTTTTACCGAAGAAAAGCAGAGAAATTTTGCACTTGGTCTTTGGTCTACAGTGGGTGGTGGTGGAGCAGCTTTTGGTCCATTAGTCGGTGGTTTTGTACTAGAACATTTCCATTGGGGAGCAGTATTCCTTATCAATATCCCGATTATTTTAGTGGTTCTGGTCATGATTGTGATGATTATCCCTAAACAACAAGAGAAGACTGATCAGCCAATTAATTTAGGGCAAGCTTTAATTTTGGTCGTAGCCATTTTAAGCCTGATCTATTCAATCAAATCGGCGATGTACAACTTCTCGATGCTTACAATCGTGATGTTTGTAATTGGTATAAGTACTTTAATTCACTTCATCCGAAGCCAAAAAAGAGCTACGACGCCAATGATTGATCTGGAGTTATTTAAACATCCAGTGATTTCTACCAGCATTGTTATGGCAGTTGTTTCTATGATTGCTTTGGTTGGTTTTGAATTACTCTTGTCTCAAGAGTTGCAGTTTGTACATGGTTTTTCTCCATTACAGGCAGCCATGTTTATTATTCCATTTATGATTGCGATTAGTTTAGGTGGTCCATTAGCTGGAATTTGCTTGAATAAGTGGGGACTTAGACTTGTATCTACTGTTGGTATTTTAATAAGTGGATTTAGTCTATGGGGACTTGCCCAGCTTAACTTTTCAACCGACCACTTTTTAGCATGGACGTGTATGGTCTTTTTAGGCTTTAGCATTGAGATTGCCTTACTAGCTTCAACTGCTGCGATTATGTCATCTGTACCTCCGCAAAAGGCGAGTGCAGCAGGCGCCATTGAAGGGATGGCTTACGAGCTTGGGGCTGGTTTGGGCGTTGCTATATTTGGGTTAATGTTATCTTGGTTTTATAGTCGTTCAATTATTTTGCCAGAACAGCTCCCAACGGACTTAATTGAAAAAGCGAGTATCTCGATTGGAGAAACCATGCAATTAGCGTCTAACCTTGAAAATCCTTTGGGAGGACAATTAATTGCAGTTGCGCAGCAAGCTTTTAGCTATGCCCATAGTTGGGTGCTTACCATTTCAGCTATTTGTTTCTTCCTTTTAACTGTATTTGTTTGGCTGAGCTTTCCAAAGAAAGTAAATTAAAACTAAAGGATAAAAAGAGAGACTACCTTTCTTTTTATCCTTAAATATCTTTTTAATATTTTCTACATATTAAAAATTGGTTATTTAATTCTCATAAATAAACTATTGTTTAAAAAGGTTCATATTTTTATTTCAAAATGATTCAGTGTTCATGTAATTGAAATTTAATGAAAAATTAATTGTTGTGAAATTGACTGCGTAAAAATGGTTTGCTAACCTGCTATTCGAAAAATCTAAAAACAAATAAAAGAGGCTGCTGTGAATTTTAAATTAAAAACATCACTCATTATTGGAGCAATTGTTGCGTCTTCACTTGTATATGCTGCAACAGTACTTTCACCAAATCAGAATAATAATAGTGGGTCAATTCCATCCGGTTATTCAGATTTAGAATTTAATCTAGCAAATGGGAATTGGGTCAAAAACCTCACTTTACCCACAAGCGCTAATAATTTGGACAAAATTACAATTCGTTCTAGTGCTGCCTATAGTAGTTATTTAGATACTTCTAATACCAATATTCCGTTAGAGGTTTTAAAGATAAATAGTGGTGATGTTTACCAATTCATCTTTAATAGTAGTCAAAATAAATGGATTGCTCAGTTAGCGACAGTGAGTCCTACCAATGGCGCGACCTATGAAGTCGTTCCATTAACAACTGCATCTATGCAAAAAGTACTTATTCAAAATGAAAAATGGGCACAAACCGTTGCATTACCGAGTGATGTACGTGATGGAACAACCGTACAAGTTGTTTCTACAGCAAGTGCAAGTTCGGACATTGATAAAACAAATTTACTATTCCCGAGCAGTTTTACATTAAAAAATGGCTCTGAATATTGGTTCAAATATTATTCTGCTTTAGGAAAATGGGTTCCAGAGTATATAAAACCTCAGAAGTTAAATGTTCAGCAAATTGGAACGTCATTAGCGACAGTTAATAGTCCACTTACCGAAGTTTCATTTGGAGATGGAAACTGGGTTTCCAATTTCACTTTGCCTACCACTGCAAGTGATCGAGATAAAATTATTATCAAGTCTACTGCAACTTGGTCTGCAAAAATTAATAATACCAATATTAATAGCCAAGCGACTTTAACGCTTAAAACAGGCGATCAATATGAGTTTATGTATGTAAGCGACAAAGGATATTGGCAGTTGATCTCTTCACCTACAAAGGTAATTGATTCAATAACAATCCCTGCAACTTTACCGAATATGACTCAGCCCACTTTAAAGGTGAAACTGTCTACATCAAATTGGCAGCCAACCTTGCAACTACCTGCTAAAGCTCAAGTCGGGGATAAGGTGGTTATTGTGTCAAATGCATCGGCAGACACCTATATTAATGCTGCTAATGGCTTGTCTACCGCAATTAAAAATGGTGAAAATCGCCGTTTTATATACACCGCTCAAGGCTGGACAGTAGATAGTTATACAATTGATATGTTGTTAGTTTCTAGCCCAGAGGTAAACTCAATTTTAGGAGAGAGCGCTGCAAAACTTAGAATGATTGAAGGTGTGAACTTAACGAATTTAACTGCTGACAATTCGAATGCACGTTTTTACTTAAGAGATGTAGGTTATCTAACTTATAAAATCCCTGCTACCACTTTAAAAGAAGCAATCTCGACTGGACGAGATGACACCACGGTACAAAATGAGCGTAAACGTGTATTGGCAGACGGAGTTTATTATCAAGGTAATGAACCTGGTGACGGTGGTTGTGGTTGGGCTTGGATTAATGCTTCTGCATATAACATGATTGGCGCAAATGATATTGCAGGTTGTTCTTTCGCTGCTATGCGTCATGAAGTTGGGCATAATCTTGGTCTTTACCATAATGGTTCAACCAATATTGGTTCAGGCTTTGCTCATCCTTTAGGAAGTACAGCAATGGGTGGTAATAATATTAATTTTTATTCGAGTCCCTATCTATATAACCCTAAATATGGTGTACGTTTAGGTGTAGAAGGAAAAATTGATGCGGTTAGTGTCATTAACCTGAACGCACAAAAAATTTCTCTATATAACTAATCTCTATTTTTAGCCGTAAATAATGAAGAAAAATAAATTATTAATAGGAACTGCTATCGCTTGTGTGGCGTTAGCAGTTTTAATCTGGTTTGCCTTTTCACAGCAAAGCTCTTCTGCTTTAACGTCGTCTTCAGAAAATGGGCAAGGGGCTGGGCAAAAAATGGCAGAGAATCAGAATGAATTTGCTCGTCAAAATATGCTGAATTTAAGTCCGTCTGAAAAAGAAAGATTGTCTCAGCAACAGATTGTTTTTAATGAAATAGAAAAGGATCAACTGCCTTCTAATGTTAATTTTCCACTAATTAAAAATGCAGAAGGTATGGTCATTAAATATGATCCAAATGTGATTGAACTTAAAAAAGTGGGTGACACTGTTAAGTTTCAAATGTTGGAATATGGCATTAATCGCACTGGCAAAATTGTAGAGATCGAACCTGTTGACCAAGATATTGTTCGATGGACCGGTAAATTTGATCAGGGCGATCCAAATCAGAATTTCTTTACTATTACTCAAAGTCAAAAAGACCATTATACAATCATGCAGATTTTTACCGAGAAGGGAAATTATTCGGCTGAAATTAAGGATGGTCTGGGGCTCGTGCAAACGATGGATGAGGGGGTTACAGATCAGGAGTTACACCATGATCATCCATAGACAAATAAACGGTTCTGGTAGAGAAAAGAAGCCAGTTCGCAGTTTATCTGTACGGATATGAGCTTTATGCGTTCACACTCTTTTAAAAACAAAGTATGCTTATGCCTGTAACAAGGAGCATACATGTATCAAGTACTTGCTAGAAAATACCGTCCACGTAATTTCAATGAGTTAGTGGGGCAAAACCACGTTTCTCGTGCATTAAGCAGTGCATTGGAACGCGGTCGTCTACACCATGCTTATTTATTTACAGGAACGCGTGGTGTAGGTAAAACTACAATTGCACGTATTTTAGCCAAGTGTTTGAACTGTGAAACGGGTGTGACTTCTACGCCATGTGAAGTCTGCGCAACGTGTAAAGCGGTAAACGAAGGCCGTTTTATTGACCTGATCGAAATCGATGCTGCTTCAAGAACAAAAGTAGAAGATACGCGTGAACTTTTAGACAACGTTCCGTATGCGCCAACGCAAGGTCGTTTTAAAGTTTACCTGATTGACGAAGTACATATGCTATCGACGCATTCTTTTAATGCGTTATTAAAAACACTAGAAGAACCACCTGAACACGTTAAATTTCTGTTTGCAACGACTGATCCACAAAAGCTACCGATTACAGTCATTTCACGTTGTTTGCAATTTACTCTACGACCTTTAGCTGTCGATGAAATTACCAAGCACCTTGGCGCTATTCTTGAAAAAGAACAGATTACTGCTGATCAAGATGCAATTTGGCAAATTGCTGAATCTGCTCAAGGTTCACTGCGTGATGCATTATCTTTAACTGACCAAGCCATTGCTTATGGTCAAGGTTCAGTACATCACCAAGATGTTAAGGAAATGCTTGGTCTAATTGACCGTACGATCATTTATGATTTGATTTTAGCGATTCATCAAAACCAACGTGAAAAAGTTAGTCAGCTTTTATTGCAATTTAGACATCAAGCGTTAGATGTTTCACTGGTGCTTGATCAGTTGATTTCGACATTGCATGAATTGGCAATTTTGCAATATTTGCCTGATTTGAGTTTGAAATATAGCGATGAAATCAATCGCAAAATCATGCAATTGTCTAAGCTGATTTCTGCTCAAGATTTGCAGCTTTATTACCAAATCGCATGTAAAGGTCGTTCAGACTTGCAGCTTGCTGTAACGCAAGAGCAAGGTTTTGAAATGTGTGTTTTACGCTTATTGGCATTCCGTCCTTTAGCACCAAATGAAATTGTGGTGTCAGAGCCTGTTCAACAAAATGGACAAGCAGAAGTAGGTCTAAATTCACAAGCTCAGCCAACAGTCCAAGAGATTACTCCGGTAAATACGGTTCAACCTGTTGAAGTTATTAACCAGCCCGCTATGGTTGAACCTGAACCTGAACCTGAACCTGAACCTGAACCTGAACCTGAACCTGAACCTGAACCTGAACCTGAACCTGAACCTGAACCTGAACCTGAACCTGAACCTGAACCTGAACCTGAACCTGAACCTGAACCTGAACCTGAACCTGAACCTGAACCTGAACCTGAACCTGAACCTGAACCTGAACCTGAACCTGAACCTGAACCTGAACCTGAACCTGAACCTGAACCTGAACCTGAACCTGAACCTGAACCTGAACCTGAACCTGAACCTGAACCTGAACCTGAACCTGAACCTGAACCTGAACCTGAACCTGAACCTGAACCTGAACCTGAACCTGAACCTGAACCTGAACCTGAACCTGAACCTGAACCTGAACCTGAACCTGAACCTGAACCTGAACCTGAACCTGAACCTGAACCTGAACCTGAACCTGAACCTGAACCTGAACCTGAACCTGAACCTGAACCTGAACCTGAACCTGAACCTGAACCTGAACCTGAACCTGAACCTGAACCTGAACCTGAACCTGAACCTGAACCTGAACCTGAACCTGAACCTGAACCTGAACCTGAACCTGAACCTGAACCTGAACCTGAACCTGAACCTGAACCTGAACCTGAACCTGAACCTGAACCTGAACCTGAACCTGAACCTGAACCTGAACCTGAACCTGAACCTGAACCTGAACCTGAACCTGAACCTGAACCTGAACCTGAACCTGAACCTCAGTCTAATCAGGATTTAATGGTATTTGACCCAAATCATCATGAGTTGATTGGGCTTGATTCAGCAGTTGTTCAAGAGACTGTTAGTGTTCTAGAGGAAGATTTCATTCCTGTACCAGAACAAAAGTTAGTACAAGTGCAAGCAGAAACACAAACTAAAAATATTGAACCTGAACCAGCTTTCACTGCTGAACCTATGGGTTTATTTGAAACGCCTAGCGCTGAATTTTCGCTGGCCCAAGATACGCCTGATCTTGCCTCTGAACCTGTTATTGAGCAGCAATCATTGGTGCAGGCTGAAGTTGTTGAAACAGTTGCCGTTGTAGAAGAGCCTAGTGCAACTGATAACGGTCAATTGATGCCTCAAGATATCTTGAAGATTTCTCCTCAAGTTTTAGAAGGTGAATGGACACTCGAAAAGTGGGAATATTGGTTTAGAAATAGTCAGCTTTCTCCAGCTGTTCAAGAACTTGCTCAACATGGTGTGATGACTGGCGAAATTGGTGGCAATACTATTTTCCATATTCCTCAAGAATATGAAAATATGCTGACCCAATTACAACAAGGCCTTATTGATGCATTAAATGAGCAATGGCCGAATACTCAATTTACAGTTGAATATGGTGCTTTGAATACATCTACCCCTTATACCATTCAAAGTGCACGTAAAGAAAAAGCCTTTCACCGAGCAGCTGAGCTATTACAGCAACAGCCAGTGATTAAGAGTCTCATAGAAACTTTTGATGGCGAACTACAAAATATTCAATTAAAGCCTTAAATTCATCTGATTTTTGATCTGGTGCAGAATATGAAAATAATAGACTTTTCATATTTTTCACTGGATTGAAATATTTGGGTCATGTCACTGTCATTGTACTTTTCTATGTTAGCCATTTTAGATTTTAAATGGACTATATATCGTCATGAAAAGGCAATGCACTGGAATAAATTGTTTTAAATATTCATATTTTTTATTAATCGGCGCGATTTTGCTGAGTGGTTGTAACGACTCGGCAAATGATAATTCAAATACACCAGATACGGGTAAAAAGCCTGTAATGCGCTGTGCTCCATAAACTTAAATAATAAAAAGAACCTGATCATGATTACACGTCGTAAATTTTTAAATTACTCTTTAAATATGGGTTTTGGTGCTGCGGCATTGGCAACTTTCCCATCTAGTATTCAAAAAGCTTTAGCAATTCCTGCAAATAATAAAACTGGAACCATTCAGGATGTCGAGCACGTTATTATTTTAATGCAGGAAAACCGATCTTTTGACCATTACTTCGGAACATTAAAAGGCGTCCGAGGGTTTGCTGATCGTTTTACGATTCCTTTGCCAAGTGGCCGCCGTGTTTGGGAGCAGCTTAGAAGTAATGGGCAAGTTTTAACGCCTTTTCACTTAGATGGTACAGCCAATAATGCACAGCGTGCAGATGGTACGCCCCATACTTGGAACGACAGTCAGCTGGCTTGGGACAATGGGCGCATGGCGAACTGGCCAGCCCATAAAACTGATATATCCATGGGTTATTTTAAAGAAAAAGAAATTCCATATCAGTTTGCGCTTGCGAATGCTTTTACGATTTGTGATGCCTACCATTGCTCTATGCACACTGGAACAGATGCAAACCGTTCTTATCATTTAACGGGTACAAATGGTGCAACACCGACCAAGCGTTCATTTGTAAACAATGAGTGGGACTGGATTGATGGTAACCCAGCGACGGCAGACCGTGGTTATACATGGAAGACTTACGCTGAGCGTTTGGAAGAAGCAGGGGTAAGTTGGATTTGTTATCAAAATATGCCAGATGAATGGGGCGATAATATGTTGGGTGCATTTCGTTCGTTTAGAAAGGCCAACATTGCATCTGGCTATCCTGTTTCAAGTGGCGGCGAACCGAATAAACCGTATGCGGATACGGGTCAAAAACTACCTTATAAAGCCTATGATGCGGCTACTGATAATGCTAAAAATCCACTTTATAAGGGCATTGCAAATACATTGCCGGGCAATAAACCAGAAGAATATCTTGATGCTTTTAAACGCGACATTCGTGAGGGTAAATTACCTCAAGTGTCTTGGATTAACGCACCATCGATTTACTGCGAACATCCAGACCCTTCAAGTCCAGTTCAAGGGGCATGGTTTATTCAAGAAATTATTGATGCTTTAACTGCCGTGCCAGAGGTTTGGAGTAAAACAGCACTCATTATCAATTTCGATGAAAATGATGGTTACTTTGACCATATGCCATCGCCATCAGCGCCATCTCGACTTAAAAATGGTCAGTATGCTGGCAAATCGACATTAAGTAGTGCCGATATGCAGGATGAATATTTTGACCACGCTGCGCCTGAAGGAAGCCATTCACAGCCTACACCTGATGGACGCGTTTATGGTCCAGGTCCTCGTGTTCCTTTATATGTGATTTCTCCATGGAGTCGTGGTGGTTGGGTGAACTCACAAGTGTTTGACCATACTTCCGTGCTTATGTTTTTAGAAAAACGTTTCGGTGTGAAAGAGCCGAATATTAGTCCATATCGCCGTGCAGTGTGTGGTGATTTAACTAGTGCATTTAACTTTAAAACACCAAATGCAGATATTTTACCGCAGCTGAATGGTAAACAAACACGTGTGCAAGCAGATGAGTTAAGAGAAAATCAAGAAGCTTTACCGGCTGTGCCTGTACCCACGGATACAAAGTTACCGATTCAGCAAAGTGGTATACGTCTTTCACGTGCGTTACCTTACGAGCTACACACCAGCGCACGCTGTAATACTGATGGCAAAGTGCAATTGATTTTCTCTAATACAGGTACGCAAGCTGCGGTTTTTCATGTTTATGACAAGCTCAACTTAGACCGAATTCCTAAGCGTTATATTGTCGAGCCGAATAAGACTCTAGATGATGTATGGGACGCTTTAAAAGATAATTTAGGTCGTTATGACCTATGGGTACTTGGTCCAAATGGTTACCATCGTCACTTCAAAGGCGATACTCAACGTATTGTTGATAGTGGCGTTAAACCTGAAATTCGAGTGTGCTATGACATTGCCAATGGTGATGTATACGTAGAACTCATGAATGAAGGTACCAAGGATACAATATTGACAGTAAAACCTTGTGCATATCGACAAGATGCGCCTTTACAACTTACCGTAAAAGCGGGACAGGTTATTAAGCAACATTGGGCTTTGGCCGATGTTGGGCATTGGTATGATTTTGAAATCACCAGTCAGAGTGATCCATATTATTACCGACGTTTTGCTGGCCGAGTCGAAACGGGTGAAGACTCTTTTAGTGATCCTGCAATGATGTAAGTCAAGACGAGGCAAAAAGAGCTGCTTATTTTCTTTTTGCCTCATTTTTTTATAATAAATAAGTTTTTAAAGCTTCACGAACTGACTCAGAAATGGGTACAGTCTTACGCGTTTCACGATCTACAAACACATGCACAAAATGTCCTTGAGCTGAAGCTTGATCTTGACCTTGTTTAAAGATCGCCAATTCATAGCGTAAAGATGTCGTGCCGATTTTACCAATCGCAACACCCACCTGAATAATTTCTGGAAATGATAACTCTTGTAAAAAGCTACAAGCTGAATCGACGACTAACCCGATTGATTTTGCTTCATGAATATCAAAACCTGTTTTTTGAATGAGTAAAGCATTGGCTGCTGTATCAAAATAGCTATAGTAAGTCACATTATTCACATGACCGTAAATATCGTTATCTGCCCAACGCGTTTGAATGTCTAAAAAGAACTTAAATTGATCACGGGTTTTTAAAACTGGTTTAGTCATTAATGTATTGCCTGATAAATTGCCAAAGCAGCGGCTTCTGTCATGTCACGTGGGTTATTTTGCAATAAGCGAGTTTGCAACATGGCATCTTGTGCAAGCCGAGGTAAGCTGGACTCATCAATATCCAAATCTCTAAGTTTTAAGGTCAGGCCACTACGGTCTAAGTGGTTCTGCATATGGTCAATAAACAGATCACACAAGCCATCAGTGCTGCCATTACTATATGGATCAAGCCATTGCATAAGCTCTGCATAATATTTTTTTGCATTTGGTGCATTAAACTTTAATACTTCAACCAACACTAAGGCATTGGTATGCCCATGCGACAAATGAAAATGTCCACCTAGTGGATAAGCTAAAGCATGCACAGCGGCAACAGGCGAGTTTGCAAAGGCTTGACCCGCGAGCATTGAACCGAACAGCATGTTTTGACGTGCTTCTAAATCATTACCATCTTTAAGAACTTTTGATAAGTTATGATTTAACAACTTCAAAGCATGCTTGGCTAAAATATCCGTATAAATATTTTTTTTATGTTTAGAGGTATATGCCTCAATAGCATGTACCATCGCATCAATACCTGTTGCAGCGGTAATATGTGCTGGAAGGTTTTGAGTAAAAGTAGCATCAAGAATCGCAGTGTCGGCGTAGAGTACTGGAGAGACAATCCCCATCTTTGTCGTCTCACCTGTAGTGACAATTGAGATTGGCGTTACTTCTGAGCCTGTACCGGCTGTAGTAGGAATTAAAATAAGGGGTAGGCGAGTTGTGGTGACTTGGTTTACGCCGTACATCTCTTGCAAACTTTGAGTCTGGTTAGGGTGGGCGAGTAAAGCAATAACTTTTGCAACATCTAGAGAACTACCACCACCAAAACCAATAATGACATCAACATTTTGCTGTTTAGCGTAATTGGCTGCATCTAGTACTACTTGTTCAGGTGGATCAGCTTGCACATCAGCATAGATGACATATTCAATGTTGAGGTTATCTAAAATTTGCAGGATGGGACGGTGTAATTGATTTTTAACCATGCCTGCATCGGTGACTAGCAATAACTTACGGTAAGCATTTGACGACAAAACATTCTGTAATTCTTGTATAGAGCCTAAGCCAGAGATGATATTTGGAACAGTTTGAAATTGAAAATGGCTCATATACATTATTTCCTTATTTTTGAACATTATTGTTGAATGGTTCTATAAGATTCTATCTCCGAATAAGTTAGCATAAGAAACTTTAAAATAAAGTAGTTCTGAAGTGACTATGCTTTTCTTAAGCCTTGTGCCAACCATAGATAAATACTTTTTTGCAATGTTGGGTCCGACATGTAAGTGAGGATTACCAAGATATTTAAAGGCTCGTCGAAAAGTGGGCTTTTTGCTATTTATAGGGTTCTGTAGATTTTCTGGCAAGCTTCTAATTTATATAATGCCTTAACAATTTATAATTTTATCGGTTCTAAAAAGTGAAAATTTCTAAAACTTTTCTTAGTATTATGGGATGCACGTGTTTGATGCTTAGCTCGGCAGTAATCGCGAAAACCAGCTCTAGTGTATATTCGCCTACAAAAGGTGTAATTTGTGACAAATATATTTGTGCTGACAAAAAAGGTGTTTCTAAAAAGCTTACAGCTAAATACTTAGGCACTTATAAAGCGAATAAAGCCTTCTCTCAAGGTGATTTTGATACTTCAGCGTTTACGCTCTCAAACGGTGTGTTCTGTGATACTAAAACAAAACTATGCCATGTTGATCGATACTTTGAGAATGGGCATCGCAGTAAAATTGATAGAACTATGACAGATAAGCTTTTCAAAAATAAATAATTTTTCTATTGCAGAAATGAAGTAAATATCCCTGATAGATGAGTTTATAAAAGTAAAATTAAATCGCAAAAGACCCCGCTAACTATCGACTAATGGCGGGGTTTTTTATTATTAAGTATTTCTGTAATATCAATTTAATAGTATAGGGTGAAAAATACTAAATGATCAGGGGTAATAATTAATAAGGGAGGGTTTAGTTTTCGGTAGGATCTTTTCTGATTGGGAAGGGAAAAAGGATCTTTTTATTATTAAGAAAAAACATAATTTTTAGGTGGAATTTAAATAGTGATGTACACAATTAGATATGTTCATCGGAACAACACTTACTATATTGCTTCGAACAATGAAGGAAATTTTATTATTCTTGAGTCACTTGATTCAGAGTTTCGTATGGGCCATCAAATTTCATATGATGGTGAAAAAGTATTTAACCTGACACTAAATGATGAAACAGATGCAGTCATTAAACTGGAGAGTAACGAAAAAGGAGCCTATGAGTACTTACATTCAGTTAAGTAAATAAGCTTTTTTATTCTTAAGTATTTCTGTAAGATCCTTCCGTTGCTTTAAACAACAATAAACCTGAATGATCAGCGCAAAAGTCATAAGGGGAAAGCCTACTTGAAAGAGTAGGCTTTTTTTATTTCTTTATAAAAGCATACTGAGGACTTTATGATCAGAGTAGCTAATTTATAAAAATTTATTTTTTGCAATGAATGAGCTTAAGTTCCAAGTTCTTAAAATCTATAACTTGATTAGAAGGATCAACAAGTTTTAATTTAAGTTCATCATCAGTACTCTTATTAAAAACTTTCACCACATCTTTACCAGATTCAATGAAATTACCGCCAGATTCAAGCATGGCCAGTAAAACAATATTTAGACTTTTGCCTTTTTTAGTAAGTAAGTATTCTTTACGTTCTCGCTCATTAACTTCTTTATAAATTGACAGTTCAAATATTTCTAATTGGATGAGATGCTTTAGACGATTAGATAAAATTTGCTTTGATATGCCTGTATTTGCTAAAAAATCATTAAATTTTGTTACCCCATAGAAGGCTTCTCTTAACAAGAGAATCGTCCATCTGTCATTCAATATTTCTGTAATTTTGAAGATCCCACATACATCTACTGGAAATTTATGATCTGGAATAATTTGATTTGACATCAGTGGGAGCTCCAATTAGTATGAGTCTATAATTTAGACCTAGCCTTGATTCAGGTAGCATTATGCCATTTATAAATATACAAACTATAGAAGGTTTACTAGATAAAGATAGTAAGGCTGAGCTTTTCAAGCGAATAACAGATTTATTTGTGGAAATAGAAGGAAAGGGAAATCCTGCTTTTCGAGAACATGTCTGGATCAGAATTGATGAACATCCTCCTGAGCATTGGCAATTAGGCAGCTTCAGGCCTACGAAGGAAATGATTGAATTAATCACTTTATCCAAGTGATATTTGTAAAGCCCTATAAATTAGGGCTTTATTTTTATTTAATTACTACAAAAAATACAAAATTAGCTAATTTATCGCCTGATTTATCAACTTTTAATCTATTGATAAACATTATTTTCCTTTTCAACCCATGTGAGTTTTGACAAAATGCAACAAGTCACAATGGTCAATTCGGTTCTCACAAACTTATAGTCTGTTAAGATTGTGCATGACCCTGTTTATTTTTATGTAATTCAAATGTTTGGAAGTCATTTCTAATGGAAACACAATATAAGGTGTTATGTGTCTGTTTAGGAAATATTTGCCGTTCTCCCACGGCTGAGGTGGTTTTCAGACATTATTGTGACGAGCATCAACTCAATGTAGTTGTCGATTCAGCTGGAACGAGTAATTATCATCCAAATAAATCGCCTGATCAGCGTAGTCAGTTGCATGCCAAGAAAAGAGGCTATGACTTATCATCTTTACGTGCAAGACAACTTTCAACCCAAGACTTTTTAGAGTTTGATTTGATTTTGGCAATGGATCATCAAAATTTTGAAGATATTCATGACGTGTTGCAAAGAGCCGTTTCCCAATTTGGCGCACATCAAATTCGTGCAAAAGTAGCTTTAATGAGTGAGCATGATCCTGAATACCCACAACAAGCGTTGCCTGATCCTTATTATGGCGGTGCTGATGGTTTTGAACGTGTACTCAATCAATGTGAGTCCAGTAGTTTGGCGTGGGTTAATATTTTAAAAAAACAATTGAATGTTTAAGAATAGGTTTTTCAACACAATGCAAATTCAGAATCAAGTACAGCTTAAGCCATTCAATACTCTAAGTTTAGATGCAACTGTTTCTCACTATACTAAAGTTGGCAGTATTCAAGATATTGAATCAGCTTTAGAGTTTGCTGAGCAGCATCAGTTAAATGTACTTGTATTATCGGGCGGTAGTAATATGTTATTACCGCAGCAGATCAATGCTTTAGTGATTCATCTTGATATCCAGGGAATTGAAGTTTTATCAAACGATCATGATTTTGTGCGGGTTAAAGTTGGCGCAGGCCAAGTCTGGCATGATTTTGTTTTATACAGCACTGAACAGAACTGGTTTGGTTTGCAAAATTTAGCCCTTATTCCAGGTTTAGTTGGTGCTTCACCCGTACAAAACATTGGGGCGTATGGGGTAGAGGTAGGCGAGTTTATTGAGTCAGTACAAGTGTATGACCGTAAATTGAAGCAAACTCAGACAATTTTAGCGGCTGACTGCCATTTTGCTTACCGCCATAGTATTTTTAAAGATGATCCGAATCGTTACATTATCACGCATGTTACTTTTAAATTGCTTAAACAGCCGCACTTAAAACTTAACTACGGCGACTTGAAACAAGCAGTTGGAGACAATCAGACTGCCGAAAATTTACAAAATCAGGTCATCCATATTCGACAAAGTAAACTTCCTGATCCAAAAGAGTATCCAAATGTCGGAAGTTTCTTTAAAAATCCGATTGTTAAACCTCAAGAGTTTGAACGCTTAGTCACACAATTCTCAACAATTCCACATTATCCTCAAGCTAACGGAAACGTTAAAATTGCAGCAGGATGGTTAATTGATCAGGCGGGTTGGAAAGGGAAGCAACTCGATATGGTAGGGATGTTCCATAAACAGGCATTAGTTCTGGTGAATTATGCCAATGCATCTCTAGCTGATGTAAGGAAAACTTATCAGGCTGTACAACATGATGTTGATCAGCTTTTCCATATTATGTTAGAACCAGAGCCTGTGCTTTATAACAGTTTAGGTTTAATTGAAAATCATACGGAATAGTTTTATGCCAAAAGTACACTTAATGGTACGTTTAGTACAAGTAGTCACCGTGCTATTTGTACTATTAGGCTGTTTCGTGGTTTTTTTATATTCGCCATTTTATTCAAAACTTATTGTAGCTGGGCTTAACTATTTTGTACCTGTTGATGTTAATCAAGTCGCTGCTGAGAGCCAGAGACAGGCTGCATTAAGTGAGCATGATAATTTAGAGCCAGGTTCAAATTTATGGATCGCTCGTCAGGCTTATTTAAAACTGACAGAGCAAGCGTTACGTGAAAAAAGAACATCTGATCTGACCTATATTCAAGAGAATTATAAAGCCTTGCAGCAAATTATTCTTTTAGAAGAAAAGGAGCAGGATTCGGAAGAGCAAGCAGCATCTGTAACGGTCCCTTTAGTCGCTAAAAACTCAGAAATTGATGCCGCAGATGAGGCGAGTAGTCCTGTTGACGAAGCACTTTTTATTAATAGTTCTGAAAATAAAGCGCTTACTGAGCAATATACAGAGTTTTTAGCAAGAAAACCTGTGGTGCCAGAGCACCAGAAAGCTGTTAGTGAACCTGAACAAAAAGTCGAGTATGTGCGTAAAAATCCATTACCTGTACAACCTAAAAAGTTATCAGAGCCTTATGCAATTGTTGTGTTGGGCGGAGGATTAACCTTAGATAAAAATGGTAAAGATATTGTTGTTAATGGTTATACGCGTTTGCGATTAGAAAAAACTTTAGAAGTTGAAAAACAAAATCATCTGCCTATTGTGCTTAGCGGTGTAGAAGCGCCTTATATGCAAGCTTGGTTAAAAGAACGCGGTGTTGATGCAAAGCTATTAGAAAAGCGGAGTATGAATACATGTGAAAATACTCGTTTTAGCTCTTTATTGCTTCAGAAAAAAGGCGGAGCACCGACAGTCATGTTGGTTACAGATGAATACCATATGCCACGTACACGCCGACTCTTTGCTTTAAATGGTATAGAAACTATTCCTGTTGTAGCTCCAATGCCAACTCCACTGACACGTTGGCAACCAAGTGTGCAAAATTACGATCATAGCCGCCGTGCAAATTATGAATTACTTGCGACAATTCGTGACATGTTGTTTGGCTCAAGTGATTGTCGAGAGGTTCCTTAATGTCAGATATTCCATTTCTCAATCCTGCCGTATTAAAACAATTAGATTTACCTGTTCCTAATCGTGATCTTACGCCGCAGGTTTTGAGTCCACTCAATTTAAATACATTAGAAGAACCTTCCCGTGATTTGCTAGCCTATCGCAAATTGTATGGTTTACATTTACTTGAATGTGACCATTGGCAAGGCTATGTTCAAATGCCTTTATTCCGTTTGCATGTGCAAGTTTTCAAACCTAAAGTAGAAAAAATACAAGGTACAGTTTGTCTATTGCATGGCTATCTTGAGCATAGCGGTATTTACCAGCCAATCATTCGTGAAATTCTTGAGCAGGGCTTTAGTATCATTACTTATGATTTGCCGGGGCATGGATTAAGTGATGGTTCACCAGCCAGCATTAAAAACTTTGATCATTACCAGCAAGTTTTGATGGCTGTTTATCAATATGTGAAACATGCAGATCAGTTACCTAAACCATGGGTGGGTATTGGTCAAAGTACGGGTGGAGCAATTTGGATGCATCACTTATTAGAATATGCTGAAAAACGCCAAGATCCGATTGTAGATCGAGTACTTTTACTTTCTCCATTAATTCGCCCTGCAAAAACCGCGTGGTGGCATAACCCCGTTGGATTAGGTATTATTCGCCGTATTAAGCGTCAGGTACCAAGGCATTTTAGACGTAATAATCATAATCCTGAATTTTTGCGTTTTATTCGTTTAAAGGATCCTTTGCAACCCCGAATGATGGGCATGGACTGGATTTTGGCAATGTCAAAATGGATGCAGGAAATGGAAGAGCGACCTGCTTGCCGTATCCCAGTCTGGCTTGCACAAGGTGCTCTCGATCAGACGGTTGATTGGCGTTACAACATTGAATTTATTCGTCGTAAATTTAGACTACAGACGTTGTTAATGCTTGAAGAAGGCTCTCATCAATTAATTAATGAACGTGCAGATATACGTGCGGCTTTAACGGGCTTGATTCCGGCCTTTTTGCATGCAAAGCCAAAACATTTTTATTATTAGAAAAGTCATGCATCTATCCAAAATTCTAGATAGATGCATTATTTAATCTTTGTAGTTTATTTTGAATTTTGATAAAGCTGCATAAAGTTTTTATAAACCGAAGACTGCTTTTGTGGACTGTACATATTACGCTCGATTGTTCCTTTATCTGTTTTGATTAAAACATTCACATTTTGAGCATTTTTAAATTCTTGCAAGAATTGACTTGGAATAACAAAGTAAGTGGTTGAATGTTTAGGCACTAATCGGCTCACATTTGTCTTTTCAGTGGCTTGAGCTGGTTCGTAATTGAATCGTTTGCCATCAATATCAAAGGTCAAAGCGTTAATATCATAAAAGTTATAACTACTACTTAAATGAACATCTACTCGAAGCTGATTTTTTTGATTTTCATTCCATTTAACCAATAAGCTTGGGCATAGTTCAGTTGGTGAGCAGTTTAGTTGACCAGCTGTCTTTACCTCTTTAGGAGTTGTTGTATTAACCTGTGTGGTGCTACAAGCCGCTGTAAGTAGACATGAACCCAATAAGAGTAGAGATTTTTTCATCGTATAAATTCCAAGATCGTATGTTTAATATTATTTATGTTAAGAGTAATAAATTTTGACATAAATTAACGCGTAGTTGGACCTAAAAATACAAATGGTTTTGCAATTTTAAAGGAAGAGGTGGCATCACCTGCATAGATATGGCTTTGATCAGGTCCTAAATCAAGTCTACGTGTTTTACCATCTTTAAAGTTAATCTTTTTTAAGTCAACCCAAAATACATTTGGTGAGAGAGCGGATTCAAAAAAGTAGAGCATCTGTTTGTGGTCGGCAACAGTTCGCCAGCGAGTCGAAGAGATATTAGGTTCTTCTTGAGTATTTAGCCCATAGGGAACAGATGCATTCCGAATCACACTAAATACAGAGGCTTGTGCTTGTTTTGTATTATCATTTTTAGGAATAGCATTAATGTAAAATGATGCACGTGCAAAGCGATCAGATGCTCTGTTAGTACCGGGAAGCATAATTGTTCCGCCAATTTGCTTCCAATATTCAACAAGTGCAAGTTGTTTATCGAAAGTAGGTGAGTTGGTCATGACCTGATAGCTTCGACTATGGTGAATCACTTGTTTTCCACCAATATATTCGATAATTGCACTATCACCTGTTTTATCAGAAATAGATAAATGTAAGGTGGTGAGCCGTGTTTCACCGGGAACATTGTCTGTAATAATAGTATAGGGTTCTTTTTCTAAGGCCTTAACGGCTTCATCTACAGTTGCAAAATTATCGAGTACATATTGAGCCCATGCTGCAATACTTAATAAAGGCTTATCTGTCTTTTTTGCATCTGGGTATTCAGACTCTACTAACCATAAAATATTAGCAACCAAACCTGCTTCATTCATTCCATCTGTTGTGGAAACTTCATAACCTGTAGCAATTACACTTCCATATTTCGACGTCCATTTTATTGAGTTGGGACCAGCGCTACCGTCACGGCTAACCCCGCTTGGCATAATCCATAAGTTGGTACCTGTATCAACCTTCCAGTCCATTGAGCGAGCAGTAATAATATGTTGATTATTACCTAAATATACGGCACGTGTACAAGCAACAGCATAGCTGCTTAAGCCTACAGCGATTGCAACAAAAGAAGAGATGAATGTTTTTTTCAACATGATGAGGTACCTTCTTGTTATAAGCATAAAAATTTTTATTAAATAAAATTAAAATGTGTACGTTATTTATACTTTTATATTAGGTGAAAAATCTATTAAATACAAATTAAAAGGGGAGTGAAATTTAAGCAAAAATCACATATTAGGTTTAAATATGGAAGAGCATCACACTATAAAGGTGATGCTCAACTTATAAAAATGAATATAAATTAAAAATGATTGGCATCAGCCATATTCCACATTCGATAGTAGAAATTATCATCGTCATTATTAAGTTCAGATTGTAAAAGTTCACCTTCTTTCAAGAAAAAATGCAACTGAGCATAGTTCTTAATTTCACGGTCATTTACTCGTTGAGCCAAATGATGAGCTTTAATATCAGAAGGATGGCGTAAACCCGCAGCAGCAATCATTTCTGATAATGCATGCAAGGTATTTTTATGAAAATTAAATACTCGTTCTGATTTAGTCGGTACATCAATTGCTTTTTGACGATCTTTGTCTTGAGTCGCTACACCCACAGGGCATTGGTTGGTGTGGCAGCTTTGTGCCTGAATACATCCAACTGCAAACATGAAACCACGTGCTGAATTAACCCAGTCTGCACCGAGTGCAAAAGTGCTAGCGATATCAAAAGCACTAATGATTTTACCACTTGCGCCAATTTTAACTTGATCTCTTAGTCCTGCACCGACAAGAGTATTATGGACAAAGCGTAAACCCTCTCGTAATGGGGTACCAATATTGTCACTAAACTCAATTGGTGCTGCACCAGTACCACCTTCAGAACCATCCACAACAATAAAATCGGGAACAATTTTTGTTTCAAGCATTGCTTTAACAATACTCATGAATTGCCAAGGTTGGCCAATACACAGTTTAAAACCAACTGGCTTGCCGCCAGATAATGTTCGCAGCTTCTGTAAGAAATGCATCATTTCAATTGGGGTAGAAAAACTAGAATGCTTAGCTGGAGAAATACAATCATGATCGCGTGAAACGCCACGGATTTGGGCAATTTCTTCGGTAATTTTATGCTTAGGTAAGATACCGCCATGGCCCGGTTTTGCACCTTGTGAAAGCTTTAATTCGATCATTTTGATCTGTGGCAATTGAGATTGTTTAGCAAACTTTTGTTCGTCAAATTTTCCATCTAGGGTACGGCAACCAAAATAACCACTGGCAATTTGCCAAACAATATCTCCACCATTTTCGAGATGATAAGGGCTTAAGCTACCTTCACCAGTATCGTGATAAAACCCACCTAATTGCGCTCCTTTATTGAGTGCTCGAATTGCATTGGCACTTAAACTACCAAAGCTCATGGCAGAGATATTCATAATAGATGCGCTATAGGGTTGAAGGCATTGCGCATTACCCACCTGAATGCGGAAGCTTTTTGGATCAGCTGGTGGACAAGGGCTTATTGAGTGGACAATAAAGCGGTAATTCTCTTGATAGACATCAATAATTGAGCCAAAAGGTTTATCTGCATTTTCGTTTTTAGCACGTTGATAAACTAAGCTTCGTTGCATGCGAGAAAAAGGTAGAGCATCTTGATCCGCTTCAATAAAGTATTGACGAATTTCGGGACGTATATCTTCAAACAAAAAACGAAAATGTCCCATAATTGGGTAATTTCTTAAAATTGAATGTTTATTCTGTAAAACATCATAGAGGCCTAATAGGCTTAAGGCGCCTGTAACTACCCATAAACCATTAAGGAGAGTATCAGAAATAAAATAATAGATACTATGAGGGGTGTAGACGGTTCGAAACCATGTGATGCTGAGCGCAGTAAAAATACATAAAAACCAGAGAGAATGACGTGAAAAAAATGTATTGAGAAATTTATGTCGAATGATTTGTGCTGGACTCGCCATATTGGAACAAATTCCTAATGTTTTACTGATACATACCTTGCCAATAAGGAACTAAAACCACAAGTATGGAATTGTTAGCTTAAGGACGGTATAACAAAATCCAAAGATTATTAGGTTTGATTTTTCATTTTTATTTTTAGAAATAGTTGAGCTAGCAATACATACTTTTAGTAGTGAAGACCTGCCTCTAGCTATTGAAATGTCTAAAAAAATTCTAAAGATGTGATAAAACACTTAGATTTCTTATTCATAAAGTATTATTTTCTTATTCATTTAAAATATATAGAATAATCATATGCTTACTTTTTGTTCTTATTTTTTTGACCAAACTTTAAAAAATTATAAAATATGAATAGTTATGGTAAATTTTAACTAATGAAAAATTAAAATTTTTTAGAAAAACTAATAAAAATGTAAATGAAATTATCGAAAATTAATAAAAAGAGTGGGGATAACCATAAAATTTTTTATAATTGAGAAATCAATCAAAATTTTGATTATTAATTGATATTTGGAATGAAACAAACATTAGTGTTTTTGTTGTTTTTTTGTATTATGCGCAACTAGTAGAGTAAAAAAATAATGCTTTGAAAAAACAGTCAGAAGAACTAGTGATTGTGATGGGGAAGGCTAGTTTTTACATCTATTAATTTTATTGGCGTAATGTAAAAAGGTTTTTAACCATGAATAAGTCTCTCATTTGTTTATCAGCAATTGCTATGGGTTCAATGTCTATTAATGCTGCAAATGCCGCAAATGCCGCCGGTACATTAACTGTTAAAGCAACAATTGCAAATAGTTGTGTTCTCAATACTTCTGCAACTGGTACTACCTCAAATGCAATTTTAGATTTTGGTACGTTAAGTTCGCTTGCAAACAACGTAGATGCAGATACTACAACGACAGGTGGAACTGCAATTAAAGTGTTATGTAACAACACTGTGCCATGGACTCTGGCTTTTGATGGCGGTAAAAACGCGCAATCTTCTCAACGTAATATGATTGGTGGTGCTTCAAGCAACGAATATATTCCTTACAACCTTTACTCTGACACTAATCGTGCAACAGCGATCGGTATTGCAACCACTGCATATAGTGGTAATGGTACTGGTGCGCCACAAACAATTAATGTTTATGGTCGTATTCCTGCTGGTTCAACTTTACCAAGTGCGGGTAGCTATGTTGACACTGTGACTGTAACAGTGACTTATTAATTTTTAATAAGTTTAGTTGCGTCATCGCTAGCTCTTTTTAAAAGAGCTAGCTCAATTTGAGAAAAGTAGTTCTGGGCAAATCATGAAAAAAAATATCTTTGTTGTTACAAGCTTATTGTTATTTTTGCCTAGTATGCTAAATGCAGCATCAATCCGCCTTTCACCTGTTAGTGTTGAAATATTGAGTGATCAGGCTGCATCTTCCATTAGTTTATATAACCAGTCAAATGAAAGTGCTGATTTGCAGGTGCGTGTATTTGAGTGGAGACAAAATGCTGGTCAAGATCAGTTAATCCCTACGGATGAGATTGTAATTAGTCCACCATTTCTAAAACTACAACCTAGTGACTCTTATAACTTACGTGTAGTTAGAATTAACCCAGAACTTATTTCTGGTGAAAAAACTTATCGTATTATTATTGATGAGTTACCAAAACCGATTGATAGTCGTAAAGCTGATCAAGGGGTTAACGTACTACTACGTTCGTCATTACCTGTATTTGTCGTCAATAAAGATGCGATTACTAAACTGAATTGGTCAATACAACAAGAACAAAATAACGCTTATCTCACCATAAGTAATGTTGGTAATCGACATGCGCTTTTAAATAACTTAATACTTGTGGATACAACAGCAAATAAAAGCTATCCCATTAAAGTAAACACCGTGAATGGTTATATTCTTGCTGGGAAATCGAGAAATTTTAATATTAGTCCGGATTTTAAATTTCAAGCAGATCATAAATATAATATTTCATTAAATATTAACGGTAAGCAAACATCTCTTTAAAGAGGCACATATGAAATATATCGTAAGTGCCTTATGTGTTATGTACTTGCCGATTCATGCCGCTGCTGAATCATTACAAGATAGTACCAATGCTGTCTTACCAAGTATTCCAGAAGTTACGAATTCTGCTCATCAAGCATTTGGTTCTGATCAGGGATATATACAGCTATTTTTAAATATTTCTGTTAATTCAAATGCTTCTAAAGATTTAATATCGGTGCGGCAGGATCAAGATAGAAAGCTATATATCCGCTCACGTGATTTAAAGACTTTAAGATTAAAAATGGATGAATATATCCCAGATA
>NZ_LRDR01000018.1:0-51885 GCF_001541635.1 Acinetobacter sp. LMB-5
CGCCGATGGATGTGCATTATAGACCATCTCATTCCCTTTGCAAGGGGTATTTCAGCCTTTTTCACTTGAGTGTCGTTTTTTTCTACTATTTTGCGAAAAAAGTCATATATATGGCTTTTTTTTGGGCATTTTTACTGCCTTTTATTAGTTTTATATTTAAGAATTTGGGAAATTTTTAATTTCCTATGTCTTTAATAGAGTTTATAGACATATATAGTCCCTTAAGTCTACAGATTCCAAAGATTCCAAAGATTCCAAAGATTCCAAAGATTCCAAAGATTCCAAAGATTCCAAAGATTCCAAAGATTCCAAAGATTCCAAAGATTCCAAAGATTCCAAAGATTCCAAAGATTCCAAAGATTCCAAAGATTCCAAAGATTCCAAAGATTCCAAAGATTCCAAAGATTCCAAAGATTCCAAAGATTCCAAAGATTCCAAAGATTCCAAAGATTCCAAAGATTCCAAAGATTCCAAAGATTCCAAAGATTCCAAAGATTCCAAAGATTCCAAAGATTCCAAAGATTCCAAAGATTCCAAAGATTCCAAAGATTCCAAAGATTCCAAAGATTCCAAAGATTCCAAAGATTCCAAAGATTCCAAAGATTCCAAAGATTCCAAAGATTCCAAAGATTCCAAAGATTCCAAAGATTCCAAAGATTCCAAAGATTCCAAAGATTCCAAAGATTCCAAAGATTCCAAAGATTCCAAAGATTCCAAAGATTCCAAAGATTCCAAAGATTCCAAAGATTCCAAAGATTCCAAAGATTCCAAAGATTCCAAAGATTCCAAAGATTCCAAAGATTCCAAAGATTCCAAAGATTCCAAAGATTCCAAAGATTCCAAAGATTCCAAAGATTCCAAAGATTCCAAAGATTCCAAAGATTCCAAAGATTCCAAAGATTCCAAAGATTCCAAAGATTCCAAAGATTCCAAAGATTCCAAAGATTCCAAAGATTCCAAAGATTCCAAAGATTCCAAAGATTCCAAAGATTCCAAAGATTCCAAAGATATAATAGAGTAAAAACTCTATTCCCAGCTATATTTCTTCTTGCTTTTAATTTACTTCATTTATTATTAATTATGTTTCGATGGTTCCACGTGGAACGCTTAATTGGTTTTGTGATCCAGAAATAAAAAAAGCAGGATTACTCCTGCTTTTTTAATCTATAACTTTTTTATTAGTCAGTGAAAATTACACGTGCAATTGCTTTTTTACCTGATTGAATAATAAAGCTTCCGTTTTCTTTTACAGAGAAGCTTGCATCAACAGCATTCCAGTCAACTTTTACCGCACCACGAGCTACCGCATCTTTTGCCGCAGCTGCATTCGGATTTAGGCCTGCTACACGTAAAATCGTAGCAATAAAAATTTCTCCTCCAAACTCACCAAGTGAAATAGTCACTTCTGGTGTGTCTTCAGGTACTTCCCCTTCTGTAATACGGTTACCAGCACTCTTGTGGGCATTAGCAGCAGCTTCTGCATCATGGAAGCGTTCAACTAGCTCAAGCGCAAGGATACGTTTTACTTCCTGCGGATTACGACCAGCAGCAATTTCATCTAATAAAGCTTTGATCTCATCAAGAGATTTGAAGCTTAATAAATCGAAATAGCGTTCAATTAAAGAGTCTGGCATTGATAAAACTTTTTGGTACATTGCTCCTGGTGTATCAAATACACCAATATAGTTACCTAAAGATTTAGACATTTTATTTACGCCATCTAGACCTTCTAGAATCGGCACAGTGATACACACTTGAGATTCTTGGCCATAACGGCTTTGTAAAGTACGACCCATAAGTAAGTTAAAGGTCTGGTCTGTACCGCCTAACTCAACATCAGCTTCAAGCGCAATTGAGTCATAACCTTGAACTAAAGGATATAAAAACTCATGAATTGCAATCGGCTGATGATTGCTATAACGCTTAGTAAAGTCATCACGCTCTAACATACGTGATACGGTTTGCTGACTTGCTAATTGAATAAGGTCAGCAGCAGACTTTTGATTAAACCATTCTGAGTTAAAACGTACTTTTGTTTTATTCGGATCTAATATCTTGAAAACTTGTTCTTGATAAGTTTTAGCATTGGCTTCTACTTGTTCACGTGACAACGGCGGACGAGTTGCGCTTTTACCAGTTGGGTCACCAATCATCGCTGTATAGTCACCAATTAAGAAGGTAACCTCATGGCCCAAGTCTTGGAAGGTTTTTAGTTTATTAATAAGAACCGTATGTCCTAAATGTAAATCTGGTGCTGTAGGGTCAAAACCAGCTTTAATTTTAAGAGGGCGATTCTCTTTAAGCTTTTTCAGTAAATCTTCTTCTGAAATAATTTCGTGCGTGCCTCGTTGGATGAGGGCAAGCTGTTCTTCGGCGGGCAAGAAATTTGACATCACAAAACCTAAACACATCAGTTATTCAATTTGTGCGATATACTAACATTTTTTCAGCGTCTTGCAGGGGAAGTTGCATATGAGCGCAATCTATATCGGCGTAATGACTGGCACTAGTATGGATGGTGTGGATATTGTTGCGGCTTCATTTGAGCCACTACAGCTTCATGCCACTCTTACAGTTCCATTCGAACCCGAGTTACGTGATGAGCTTATGGCATTAACTTTACCTGATGACAATGAAATTGACCGCATGGGTAAAGCTGATGTTGCTCTAGCCCAAATGATTGGTCATGGGATTAATACTCTCATTGAAAAGCACCAATTAGACCGTAGCCAAATAAAAGCAATTGGTTCGCATGGACAAACTATTCGTCATCGTCCAGAACATGGCTTTACGCTACAAATTGGTGATCCAAACATTATTACTGAAATTACTCAGATTCCGGTTGTTTCAGATTTCCGTCGTAGAGATATGGCAGCAGGTGGTCAAGGCGCGCCATTGGTTCCGGCTTTCCATCAAGCATTATTCCAACATCCAAGTATTCATCGTGTAATTTTGAATTTGGGTGGTATTGCTAATGTGAGTATGCTGCCTGCCAATAACAGTGACGGCGTATTTGGTTTTGATACAGGTCCTGCAAATATTTTGATGGATGCTTGGTGCCATCGCCATACAGGTCATCCATATGATGAAAATGGTGACTGGGCAGCTTATGGTCATCCTATCCGCTCTTTACTCGACCGTCTCCATGCCCACGAGTATTTTTCTAAAGAACCGCCTAAGAGCACAGGACGTGAAGACTTTAATATTGACTGGTTGGATGATCAGTTAATCGATTGGCGAAATGATTTAACTTACGATGAGTTAGAAGATACCCCTGAAAACATTCAAGCAACCCTATTAAAACTTACTGTGCGTGCCATTCAAAAAGCAATTTATCGTTCTGAGATGGAAACAGGTGAAGTATATGTCTGTGGTGGTGGTGCTTATAACTCTTATTTGTTAGAACAATTACGTTGGCGTTTACGTAAACATAATTGGTCTGTTCAACCTACCGATGTGTTAGGACTTTCCCCTACTTGGGTCGAGGCTACAGCATTTGCATGGTTAGCAATGCGCTTTGTAGATGGTTTAAGTGGAAATTTGCCAGCAGTCACAGGCGCTTCGGATTTCAGAATCCTAGGTACGATCACGGCAGTATAAAACTATTTATTAATTTGTTTGGTTAGATTCGACCTCATAGCACATTTACTGACCCGAAATGCTGTTATTTAAATGAGCATAAAAACTCATGATAAATGCCGATAAAAATAATTTAAGGCATGTTTGTATGGATCTGACCAAACGTATTCATCAATACACACGCGGGGCTTGGACATTCGATGTGATTGATTCAGGCCCTATAGATGGTCCTCTCGTCGTTTTATTGCATGGTTTCCCAGAAACTGCCTATAGTTGGGAGCAGACTTCGGAATTATTGCATGAGCATCAATTTAGAACGCTTGCAATTCATCAACGTGGTTATAGTTTAAATGCTAGACCTCAAAGCCGATTTCAATATTCATTGAGTGAACTTGTAGAAGATGTGACAAGTTTAATTGAACAGCTCGGCCAGCCAGTTTATTTAATTGGGCATGACTGGGGCTCGGCAATTGCTTCAGGCGTTGCTATGAAGTATCCACAATATATTCAACATCTCACTTTAGTTTCTGTACCTCATCAAGCTGCATTTTTAAAAGCTTGTTTAAGCAGTAGACAACTTTTTAAATCTTATTATTTTGCAATTTTTCAGCTACCGATTCTGCCCGAACTTTTATTTAAAAAGATACCTAAATTGGGTCGTAAGTTTCTAAAGTCATCAGGCATGACTGAACAGCAAATTGCGATATTTGAGGCTGAGTTTATAAAGGAAAATAGATTAACCACGGCGTTGAATTGGTATCGTGGCTTTTTTTGGGACAAACCTCAAAATCCATTTAAAGCCATAGATGTCCCCACTCTTTTTATTTGGGGTAAACATGATATTGCCGTTACAGAAAAAAGCGCCGAGCTAAACTCACATTATTTTAAAAATAGTTATGAAGCAGTTTTTATGGATGCGTCGCATTGGATTCCCTATCAGAATGCGCCTGAACTGGTACAATACTTTTTAGAATCTGTCCGTAAAAAATAATGATTTGATCAATAAAAAAACCTCTCAAAATAGAGAGGTTTTTTAAATTTTAAAATTCTATTAAATCGAGAATGAAGAACCACAACCACATGTTGTTGTTGCATTCGGGTTTTGTACGATAAAACGCGAACCTTCAAGACCTTCTACATAGTCAACTACTGAACCAATGAGGTATTGGTAGCTAAGTGAGTCAACCAGCATTTTTACATCGCCATTTACGAATTCTGCATCATCTTCATTTACGCTTTCAGCAAAATTAAAGCCATACGAAAACCCTGAACACCCGCCTCCTGTTACATACACACGTAACATGAGATCGTCATTCCCTTCACTATCACGGAGTTGGCGTACCTTATTGGCAGCATTATCTGTCAAAACTAGAGCTTGGGCATTCATGATGATTGTTCCTCGGATTTTGCTGTGCCTTTCAAAATAAAAAAGACCCTATGTTGAGTATAGCATAATCAATATAGGGTCTGTCTTCGAAGTTTAAAGCGAATCTTGAGTATTTTTATCAAGATTATTTGTAATTCTCATCCTGTAAGCCACATTCGAAGTTTTTAGCATCTTGCTTGCAACGGAATTGCCATAGTAGTTTCATCATGCGTTTATCGTACACACCGCGTTGTGTAAGGTTAATTCGAGATTCACGCATAAGCTTTTGGTAACCCGGTTTATCGGCTGCTGGGACATCCATCCAGTATTTTTGTGGAATGTCAGCTTTCATCTTACCCAAGATGGTAAAAGCACGTGGTAGCTGACCCGAAACCCACTCCCTAGATCTCTGTCCAAAACCAGCTGGGAACTTATCAGGTCGGATAATAATATTTCCTGTGACCTGTAAGATTGGATAATTCACGATCGCACCTTTTGTACCTAAACCTTTTTGTAGTTCCAAAGGTTTAAATGCTGCTGCTGGCGCACCAATAATATCAACTTGATGGTTATTAAATTTCGCACCGAAATTTGTTACGTCAGCACTAACCGCCTGTGCCCCGACCTGCTGAACCATAATTTTTTGTGCTTCATCATAGTCAAGCACAGCAATTTTCTTACCTGCAGCTTTCGCTACTGTATTGATGCTACGGTCATTTACCAAAAGGTAAGCATCACCAACCGGAATAACACCGACCACCTCATAGCGACCATTAACCATATATTTACTAAAAGTCGGACTCGCTAAACCTTGCATCACTTTTACAGCAAGCTTGAGATCAGGAATGGCCCCAATTGCATCTAATGATCCAGTAAATGAGTTAAATTGGCGACCACGCATCCCTGACACGCTAATACCATCACATTTACCCGCTTTAAAATCTTCAGCAATCACGGCTTCATTCTGGTTTACTTTAAGCTCGATATCAGCTCCCCAGTTTTTAGCGGCAAGTTGATAATCCTTCATCAGCGCATAAACGTCGCCATTTTTTCCAACGAAGTCAAAAACACATACTGTTTGTTTAGCCTCGGCTGCAAAAGAAACTGTGGTAAGTCCCATCGCAAGTAATAGCGTTTTGGAAAATTGCATATTCTTTTTCCTTTCCTTGTGGAGTTTTTGTTTTTCGATAGCAAGAAATTTCACACCATCAGGTATGAATCGGATAGGCTTCATATAAAAATCATGATGGAATATTTGTATAGACCGTATTTGCTTTTATGATTTTATTTCCCTGAAAAATAGATAGCGAATGACCTATCTATTAGCAATTATTTTAATCACTCAAGTCCTTGATCTATTTTTATACCTTCATGTTTCCTTATGAAGTTTTTATCTAAATTTAGCTTAACGTCTTTCTAACTAACCACAATGGCAGAACTGACAGCGTATATAAAACAAAAAGCCTAGAACTCAGTCTAGGCTTTTTAAAAGAAATTAGGATTATTCACCAGGCATTGAACATTCAAAGTTAGCCTTGTCTACAGAACAACGTGCTTTTTTGAGTACAGACATCATTCCAGCATCGTAAACACCGCGTTTAGTTAAGTCCATACGGCCATCACGCAACATTTTTTGATACTTAAGTTTGTCTTCTGCACTTAAGTTCATTTTGTATTTGCCAGGAATTTGCGCTTCTAAACGGTTGATCATTGCAAAGCTCTTAGGTAACTGTTTAACAAACCAGTCACGAGATTTTTGACCAAAACCAGCTGGGAATTTATCAGAACGTAATACTAGATCTGCTGTAACGTGTAATACAGGGAAGTTCCACATTACACCATTTGCGCCTAAACCTTTATTTAACTCTAATGGTTTGTAAGCATAAGCAGGTGCACCTACCATATCTACCTGACCATTGTTAAATTTAGCAGCAAAGTTTGAGATATCAGAAAGAACTGCTTGAGCTCCTACACGTTGCACCATAATTTTTTGTGCATCGTCATAGCCAAGTACAGCGAATTTTTTACCCGCAGCTTTTTCAACAGAGTTGATGTTTTTGTCGCGTACGAAAATGAATGCTGAACCTAGCGGAGAAATACCAGCAACTTCGTATTTTTTACCACCCATATTCGTGGTCATTTTTGCTGCATTACGCGCATCTAATACATAAGTAATTGCACGTTGAGCGATTTGGTTATTTGGAACACCACCAAGTGAGTCGATAGATCCTGCGAATTTGTTATATTGGCGTGCACGCATTGCTGTCATTGCTACAGCATCACATTTACCCGCTTTAAAATCATTATCAGCAACAGCCTCGTCCTGACGAGGAACTAAGTTAATTTCAGTACCCCAGCCTTTTGCAGCAAGAGCCCATTCTTCCATCATTTTATATGAGTCGCCTGCTTTTCCTAAGAGGTCGAATACACATACGGTACTCGCTGCTTGCGCTGAAGCAGAAAAACCAACAACAGAAGCGGCAGCCATAGCAAGTACGATTTTTTTCATTTTCTTCATCCTTCCACGGAACAGATTTTTTGTTTGAAGTTTCCTTTCAAACACAGATATTAATCATGTTTTTTAGAAAAAAATAGAGCTTTTACTCAAATATTTTTATCTCATTGAACCATTGTTTGTTGGTTTTAAATTATTTATTAAAAGGAAAAATCACTAATTTTCCGTAAGTTATTTTTTATATTCACAATTTTCATACCCATATTCAGCTTTGAAATATATGTAGCGTTTTTGTGTTTAAAAAATAAACTACTCTCCATTAAGCGTACATTCAAAATTTGTCCGTTCAACTGTACAGCGGGCGCGCTTCAGCACACTCATCATTGTTGCATCGTATACACCTTGTTTTGTTAAGCTGAGGCGACCTTCACGTAAAATTTTTTGATATTTAGTTTTGTCTTCTGCTGAAAAATTAATTTTAATTTTTGAGGGTACACCCATTTCTAGCTGCTTTATCATGGCAAAATTCTGAGGTAATTTTTGTATAAACCAAGTACGTGACTTTATACCGAAATCTGTAGGGAACTTATCACTTCGGGCAATTAAATCACCTGTGACGTTAACTACGGGGAAAGTAAACATTGCCCCTTTTACTCCCACCCCTTTACCAATCTCTAAAGGTTTATAAGCATAGGCTGGTGCCGCAATTGCATCGACTTGGCCACTATTAAACTTTTTCACAAAATCGGTAATTTCTGAAGGAATGGGCTGAGCGCCAACACTTTCTACCATAATTTTTTGTGCTGCGTCATATTGCAAAATAGCAAACTTAGTCCCACGTACTTTTTCAATTGAATTAAGGCTTTTATCTCTCACAAATAAATAAGCCAATCCAATTTGAACAATACCGACGACCTCGTAATTAGTTCCATTTTGTGCAGTCACCATGCGATGTTTATTACGCTTATCTAAAACATAACTAATAGCTTTTTGAGCAATTGCATTACTGGTTACCCCTCCAATCGCATCAATTGAACCTGCAAATTTATTATAATTTCGCGCCCGCATGGAGGTCATATAAGCGGCGTCACACTTACCTTCACGCAGTCTACGGTCAACTAAGCCTTCATCTTGAAATGGAATTAAAGTGATATCTGCTTGCCATTCTTTCGCTGCAAGCGCCCACTCTTCCATCATTTTATAGGACTCACCTGACTTTCCTAATAAATCAAACACACAGACATTTTGTCCTGCATGTACTGTCCCCACAGCACAGCAAAATGCTGCACCAATTATCCCCAATCTTTTTTTCATTTGACTTTCCTTAGTCTAGTTTTATTAGTAGCTCATTAATCAACCAAATTTTAAACAGTTTTTATTTTAGCCATATTTTTTTAAAAGTATTCTATCTTATTCAATATTTTGAAAATTTCGGATGAATAGCGAAAGTTAGGATGTATTGATATATGTAATTATTAATACCTACTCACTAAAATCCGGAAAGTTTTGTTTTCATCGGCAGTTCTCTTTAAAATACAGCATCCCTAACTCACCTCGATACAATAAGATGATTCAATTTGACCAAGTTTCTTTACGCCGCGGTGGACGTGTTCTATTTCAAAAAGCATCTATGCAATTACACCCAGGTTGGAAGATTGGTCTAACTGGTGTAAATGGCGCAGGTAAATCGACCTTATTTGCTGCATTACTTGGAAGTTTAGGTGCAGATGAAGGTTCACTTACTCGTCCTACAGGCTGGACCGTGGCGCATATGGCCCAAGAAGTGAAAGCCCTAGATATGCCTGCAATTGATTTTGTTCTTTCAGGTGATGAAGAGTTTTGGGATATACAAAATAAGCTTGTTCAACCAGATCAACTGACTGATTTTGAATTGGCTAAATTGCATGGCCGTTTTGATGAAATCCATGGTTATTCAGCGCCCTCTAAAGCTGCGCAGCTCATGGCAGGCCTTGGTTTTCTAGAAAATCAATTACGTTTGAACGTTGAGAGCTTCTCGGGTGGATGGCGTATGCGCTTAAATTTGGCGCGTACCCTCATGAGTCGTTCTGATCTACTCTTACTGGATGAGCCAACAAACCACTTAGATTTGGATGCAATTCTGTGGTTAGAAGATTGGCTTAAAGCCTATGAAGGTACACTCATTCTAATTTCGCATGACCGCGACTTTTTAGATGCGATTACAGATCATATTCTTCACATTGAAAATCAAGAACTCACACTTTACACCGGAAACTACTCTACATTTGAAACCACACGTAGTGAACGTCTTGCTCAGCAACAACAAGCTTTTGAGAAGCAGCAAGAAACACGCGCTCACTTACAAAAGTTTATTGACCGTTTTAAAGCAAAAGCGACTAAAGCTCGTCAGGCACAAAGTCGTATTAAACAACTTGAGCGCATGCAGCAACTTGCACCAGCCCATGTAGATACGCCGTTTACATTTAGTTTTCGTGAACCGACTAAAATGAGTTCACCTTTGCTGACTTTAGATAATGCCAGCATTGGTTATGGTGATAAACAGATAGCCGAAAAAATCAGATTACAAATTACACCAAACTCACGTATTGGCTTACTGGGTATGAACGGCGCAGGTAAGTCAACATTGATTAAGAGCTTGGTTGGTGATCTACCACTCTTGGCAGGTGAACGTAAAGCTTCCGAGCTGCTTAATATTGGTTACTTTGCGCAGCACCAGATGGATGCTTTAGATGGCAATGCTAGCCCAATGCTACAGCTTGCCCGTATAGCAGATAAACAAATTAGTGAAGCCACTCTACGTTCATTCTTAGGTAGTTTTGGCTTTAGTGGTGAACGCATGGATACACCATGTGAAAGCTTTTCTGGTGGAGAACGCGCTCGTTTAGCCCTAGCACTCATTGTATGGCAGCGTCCAAATGTTTTAATTCTCGATGAACCGACGAACCATTTAGATCTTGATATGCGCCATGCTCTGAGCATGGCATTACAAGATTTTGAAGGTGCCGTTGTTCTGGTTTCCCACGAACGTCAACTTATTGCAAGTGTATGTGATGAGCTTCTTTTAGTACACGGCGGTAAATGTACTGAGTTCGAGGGTGATTTACAGGACTATGCTAAATGGCTACGTGAAGCACGTCAGCAGCAAATCAATGCTCAGACTGCCGTCGCACAGAATAATTCGTCCTCTGCCGCTCCAGCGCCTGCTAAAGTTGATAAAGAAGCACAGCGTAAAGAAGCAGCTCGCCGTCGTGAACAGACTCGACCTATTCGTAAAAATATTGAAAAGGTTGAATCACAAATTGAAAAGCTACAACCGCAGCTCGCCAAAATTGAAGAATCCTTAGCAGACACATCTTTATATGATGCTGCACGTAAGGATGATCTACTCAAACTTATGAATGAGCAGACAGAGCTGAAAGCTAAACTTGAGCAACACGAAGAGCAGCTTTTGGAACTCATGATGGAATTAGAAGAAATGGAAGCTTCTTTTGATTAATCCATTTTCTAAAATAAAAAAGCCGATTTCTTAATCGGCTTTTTTATTGATTAATAAGGCGTATAAAAAGCCCCTAATTCATTTAAATTGGTATTTATCGGTAAAGGCCAGACGTTGCTTGATAAGCTGTCTGCAATATATAAATCGTATCTGCCTCGACTCCCTGTTTGTCCTGCAAGAGACACCACCATGTAACGCTGATCTAAAGGAGCTGGATCGGAAGTATCATAATTAATATTGTTAAATGGCAAACGTGTAGTTTGTTTATTAGCCATATCATAAATATAGATCTGGTCATGAGGATTTGTTGGGCTATACCAGCGCACATATAAGAACCGACTTCCTTGCCACCATACTGGATAATATGAAGCGATATTGGTCAGCTGTGTATCATAAACACCCGACTGATCAATACTAAAAATTCTAGAATTATTTCCAGCACCTTTTGCATACAAAATTTGAGTGGTATTCACCATTGGATAAGGCATCGATTCTTCCATATCCCAACCATTTTGAGTCACAGAAGTCATCGTACGATCCGTCATTCTAATGATTTTTAGATCGCCATTTTGTTTAAAAATAATACGCTGGTTATCTATAAATTTAGGGTCTTCATCGCGCTTATTATTTCCCTGAGTTAGATTAATGGGTAAGTCAGTGCTTCCGACCTTCCATACATATACATCCCATGCATCACCATAATGCTGCCCAGAGTTAACTCCCATGAACGTTAACCATTTTCCATCTGGAGAAAAATGACCATTCATCATATGGTCAATTTTCCAATTTGCACCGAGTAATGTGGTCTGCTGTGTTGTGAAGTTATAAAGATAAAGCCTACTGTCCCATGCCTCATAATCACTATAACGATGAAATACTAATTTTCCATAAAAGGTGGGGGCTATCGCAGCATGCAATTGAAACACACTAGTGACAAAAACAATGCTACCCAATATAAGTTTATAAATCTTTTTCATAATTATATTTCCTATTGTTATTAGAAAGTACCGCATAGAGAATATAACTTCGAATAGTTTACTTGTTAAACAAAATACTTTTTTCGGATACAAAAAAGGGCTAATGATGATTAGCCCTTTACCATAAAAAATCAATTATCTAAATTTTTTATGATTTTCATTTCGTATTTTGACTAAATTAATTGCTTCAGTTTTGGCTTGATCTAATTGTCCTTGCTCAACTAAAACAGTTACTTTATCAATTTCGGCAACAAGCTGATCTAAACCAGCTTGGTACTCTTTTACCTTTACATTTTCTGATGGCAAACCTTCGAGTTTATGCGGCAAATATTGCTTAGAAGAAACTGCTGCTTCACGCATTACAACAAGCTGTTTTTTCGCGTTATCAGCATCTTTCGCTTCAGCAAATGCTTTAGTACTCTTAGCTAAAGTTTTCATATTCGTTTCTAGGTCTGCCGCCCAAACAGCAGAACTTCCTAAAAACACACATGAAATTAATAGGCTAGCTAATAATTTCTGACTCATCATTCTCTCCCTAGACTGATTTAGAATCATGTTATGAATTAAGCATCAATATCCGCATTTAAAGCATTCTCTTCGATGAATGCACGACGTGGTTCAACATCATCACCCATTAAGCAAGAGAACATACGATCTGCTTCAATCGCATCATCAATTGTCACCTGCAACATATTACGGTTTTCAGGATCCATTGTTGTTTCCCACAGCTGTTCAGCATTCATCTCTCCAAGACCTTTATAGCGTTGGATCATCATACCGCGGCGTGAATCTTGTAAAATATGTTGCCAAACTTGATGGAAGTTAGCCACTTGAATACGGCGATCACCTTTTTGTAAAAAAGCACCGTCTTCAAGTAAAGTGAACCAACTCTTCGAGTTTTTGAGTAAACGTGCATATTCAGCTGAATTCAATAAAGCTGCATCAAGCAAATACGCATGCGGCAGATTATGAACATAGACAGTAATACGCGGCCAATAATGCGCAGATTTTTCACCTTGAGCATTTTCACGCTCAAATGCCTCTAAAGAGATTTCTGGACGTAAACTTGGCTGTAATCTGGTAATGATATCGCGTACCTGATCTGCCCATTGTTGTACATAAGCTTCATCATGGTTTTGATCACTCTTGAATGCTTCTACTTCAAGTAAAGCATCAAGTAAGCTAGCTGGATAACGTAAAGTTAAGCGCTGTAAGCTCTTTTGTGAAACCTGATAGTCCTGAATCACTTTCGCAAGTGCTTCACCTGTAATTGCAGGTGCTTCAGCATTGGTATGTAGAGATAGCTCATCAATCGCATTTGAGATGAGATAAGTTTCTAACGCATCATTATCTTTGATGTATTGTTCTTGCTTACCTTTCTTCAATTTATACAAAGGTGGCTGAGCAATATAAATATGCCCACGCTCAACCAATTCTGGCATTTGACGGAAGAAGAACGTTAACAACAAGGTACGGATGTGCGAACCATCGACGTCGGCATCGGTCATGATAATGATTTTATGATAGCGAAGCTTATCAGGGTTATATTCTTCACGACCAATACCACAGCCAAGTGCAGTGATTAAAGTACCCACTTCCTGACTAGAAATCATTTTGTCAAAGCGTGCACGTTCAACGTTCAGGATTTTACCTTTCAACGGTAAAATAGCCTGCATTTTACGATTACGACCTTGCTTAGCACTACCACCAGCAGAGTCACCCTCGACTAGATATAATTCAGAAAGTGCCGGGTCTTTTTCCTGACAATCTGCCAATTTACCTGGTAAACCTGCAATATCAAGTGCACTCTTACGACGTGTCATTTCACGCGCCTTACGTGCAGCATCACGTGCACGCGCAGCATCAATAATTTTACCGGCAATCGATTTTGCAGCTTGCGGATTTTCAAGTAAGTAAGCAGAGAACTCTTTGTTCATTGCTTGCTCAACCGCTGGTTTTACTTCACTCGATACTAGTTTCTCTTTAGTTTGAGAAGAGAATTTCGGATCAGGTACTTTTACCGAAATAATCGCGGTTAAACCTTCTCGTGCATCATCGCCTGTCACATTGACTTTTTCTTTCTTGAGAATATTTTCATTTTCAAGATATTGGTTAAGACCACGCGTTAAAGCTGCACGGAAACCTGCTAAATGAGTACCGCCATCCTTTTGAGGAATATTGTTGGTAAAACAACGCACGTTTTCTTGATAACTTTCATTCCACTGTAATGCAACTTCTACACCAATACCGTTTTCTGTATCAGCAGTGAAATGGAAAATCTCGTTTAGATGAGTTTTACCTTCGTTAATGTATTTTACAAACTCAGATAAACCACCTTCGTAGTCATATACGTGCTCAAGGTTAATACGTTCATCACGTAAAACAATACGCACGCCCGCGTTTAAAAATGAAAGCTCTCGTAAACGACGCGCTAAAATTTCAACGTTAAAAATAGTTTGACTAAAAGTTAGTTCACTTGGCCAAAAACGTACAGTTGTACCACTGCTATCCGTTTCACCAATCACACGTAATGGATATTGCGGATCACCGTGGTGATATTCTTGTTCATGCACTTGGCCCGCGCGATTAATAATTAAATGCAATTTACTTGAAAGCGCATTTACAACTGAAACGCCTACGCCGTGCAAACCACCTGAAACTTTATAGCTGTTATCGTCAAACTTACCGCCTGCATGCAAAATCGTAAGAATTACTTCTGCTGCAGACACCCCTTCTTCAGGGTGGATATCGGTTGGAATACCACGGCCATTATCGGAAACACTTACCGATTCATCTTCGTGAATCGTGACAATAATTTCGTCACAATGCCCAGCTAAAGCTTCATCGATTGCGTTATCGACAACCTCGAATACCATATGGTGTAAACCGGTACCGTCGTCTGTATCCCCAATATACATACCCGGACGTTTACGAACTGCATCTAATCCACGTAATACTTTAATACTAGAGGAATCATAAGCCTTTTCATTGGTTTGTTCTGTTTGAGAGGCTGATTGAGACTCTGAACTCATGGTTTCTCCCTAGCAAATATAGGTTTATTCAAAGATGGGTAACATCAAAAAATTATGGTGAAGCAAGACTAACTTGACCGGATTCAACATTGAATAATTGATATGAAATTGACAGATCATGTAAGTGTTTTTTTACCGATGCATGATCTAAAGTTGTCATAAAAACCTGGCTACCAAGTTGGCTTAATCGTTCAATTAAACGTTGTTGTGCGGTTAAGTCTAATTCTGCTGTCAGATCATCTAATAATACCACAGTTTCCTTATTACTCGCATGTAACATTGCAATTTGTGACAGTTTTAAGGCAATAATCAAGAGTTTTTTCTGACCTCTTGATAAAACTACATCAGCATGTCCAAACGGGGTTTTTAAGCGCAAATCTGCACGATGTGGGCCATATTCGGTATAGCGTCGTTCGATGTCTTTTTGGTGTTGATTCAGCAAGTCTTGCATGAGTCCCTGCTCTGTATGAAAACCGGGACTATATTCCAGTTCAATCTCTAGATCAGGTAGCAATTGACTTAAATCATTTTGAAAAAAGACATTCCATTGTTCCACAATACTTAAACGCTGAGAGTGTAAAATTTCACCATAATCACTCAACATTTTATTCCACGGCTCTAAATCCGCTAGAGAAATATTCCGTCTGGTTTTAAGTAAAGTATTACGCTGCTTTAATGCACGAGAATAATATTGCCAAGCAAAATAAAACTCAGGTTCCACGTGGAACATCAGCCAATCTAAAAGCTGGCGCCGAGGTTTCGCCCCATGGTCAATAATATCTGTACTTTGTGGATCAATATGCTGCAAAGGAAGCAGTTTAGCGAGTTGTCCTTGTGTAGCCACTGTATCGCCATTGACCTTCATCAACTGCTCACCAGAGGCCAACTTTTGCATGCCAATTTTTTCAGTTGCAGATTGCGCGAAAACAATCGCATCTTCAGCAGAGTATTGAATATAATTTTTAGGTATGTGGGTGCGGAACGACCGCCCTGTTGCAAGCAAATGGATTGCTTCCAGTATTGAAGTTTTTCCTGAACCGTTAGCGCCATAAAATACGTTAAACGGTTGCAACCCTTGGAGTGCAACCGTTTTTAAATTACGCACACGTTCAATATTTAAACGCGTAAGATGCATATTAGATAGCCAGATTATACACGCATCGGCATAACGACATAGGTTTGATCAGGATGTGCCGGATCTTGAACCAATACAGATTGATTTGCCTCAGTCATGCTCATATTTACATCATCACCATCAAGCACACCTAAAACATCCAGCAAATATTGTGCATTAAATGACATTTCAAGTGGTATGTTTTGATACTGAATCGCTAAATCTTCAATCGCTTCGTCTTGTTCAGGGTTATTTGCACGTAGCTGTAAAGAATCTTGATTAAAATTCAAGAAAACACCACGTAATTTCTCATTACTCAAAATTGCGACACGTTGTAATGATTGTTTGAACACATCATGGCTAAATAACACATGTTTATCGCCACCACGTGGAATTACACGACGATAATCAGGGAATTTTCCATCAATCAACTTTGTAGTAAAGCGAACAGTGATATCGCCCTGCTCTTTGTCACGGCTTGGCGTATTAATTGTGACATTTAACAATTCGCGACCAATCAGCAACGTTAATTGTTCATCTTCAATGCTAAGTAAACGCTGTAATTCACCAACAGCTTTACGAGGCACAATTGCTTGGACCAATTGAGATGATGTAGAAGAAGCAGTAATTTCACATAGTGCTAAACGGTGACCATCTGTTGTTACTGCACGTAATTGATTTTCATCAATTTCTAATAAAGTACCCGTTAAATAGAAACGTACATCTTGTACGGCCATAGCAAAAGCCGTTTTTTCAAATAAACGCTTTAACTCACGCTGAGTGACCTGTACTTGTGTACCTTGACTATTTTCAGTGGTCAATAATGGATAATCTTCTGCCGGTAAAGTACCTAATACAAAACGGCTATTACCAGATTTTAAAATACATCTTTGATCTTCAGTAATTTGTAAGTCAATCAATGCAGCTGTAGGCAATGATTTACAAATTTCCATCAACTTACGAGCAGGAACAGTTGTTTCACCTGCTTCAATGCATGCCCCTTCTGTTAAAACAGTACTGGCAACCAGCTCAACTTCTAAATCAGAACCGGTAATGGTGAGTGCCTGAGCATTAGTCTGAATTTTGACGTTTGAAAGAATATTCAATGTATGACGACGTTCTACCGCACCGACAACATGCGATAAAACATTGAGTAAGCTTTCTTTAGCGATTTTCAAACGCACGATTCATTCCTCTAGCAACTTGGAGCAAATATTTCATTTTTTAGCTGTGTACTATGCTGCACTTACGTAGACTTTGCAACAACGTCTTATCATTTCATTAACTCTGGAGTAGACGTAATAGATTTTTATAATCTTCGTCAAAAATCGGATCTTCTTCACGTAGACTTACTACTTTTTCGCAAGCATGCATGACTGTACTGTGGTCACGTCCACCAAAAGCCATTCCAATTTCGGGAAAACTATCACCAGTCAACTCACGAGCAAGTCCCATTGCTAACTGACGTGGTCGCGCATAGATTCGAGTCCGCTTTGGTCCTACCAATTCTTTTAAAGGAATACGGAAATATTCACTAACCACACGTTGGATATTTTCTACACTAATTGTACGTGCACGGATTGCCAACACATCTTTTAAAGACTCGCGGACAACATCAAGATCAATTGGTGCACCTTTAAAACGAGAAATTGCGACGACTTTATTGAGTGCGCCTTCAAGTTCACGTACGTTGGCAACTACTTGTTGTGCAATAAATAATGCACAATTTCGAGGTAAATCAACGCCGCTATTTTCGGCTTTTTTCAATAGAATTTCGATACGAGTTTCAATATCTGGCGGTTCAACGCCTACAGAAAGTCCCCAAGAAAAGCGAGAAACCAAACGCGGGTCTAACTCGGTCAATTCTTTTGGATAACGATCTGAAGTTAAAATAATCTGTTTAGATTCATCAAGTAATGCATTGAATGTATAGAAGAATTCAACCAAACTTGCTTCTTTACCGGCTAAAAGATGAATATCATCGACCAACAATAAATCTAAAGAACGGCAATTTTTCTTAAATTCTTCAACTTTGCCTTTTTGCAAAGAACTTACAAAATCCTGAACGAAGCTCTCAGAGGTCATATACATCACCCGTGCATTAGGCTTGGCTTGCAATAAAGCATTACCAACTGCCTGCATCAAGTGAGTCTTACCCAATCCTGTCGGACCATATAAGAATAAAGGGTTATGCTGTGAAGCACCTAATTGTGTTAATACCTTTCTACATGTTTCAGCAGCCATCTGGTTCGAACGGCCTTCAACAAATAAAGAAAAAGTAAATTGGGGGTTTAATAGTTTCTTTTTCGGTGTTTTTGCGTTCACTACACTATTAGTAGTAGGTGAACTGGAAATAGAATCTGGTTCTTTTTTTACTTTAATACTTTGTTGGGGCGCAGTTTGCAAAGCAGCAGTTGTAGTTGCTGGCTGCTCACCTGAAGACAAAATACTACCAGGACGAGAATCAACTAAAATCTCAACCTGACGTACACGCCCTTCTGATAACTGTTCGGCCAATATAGAAATTAATTCTAAATGGTTCTCTTGAATGTAACGCGTCCAATAAGGATTAGGTGCATAAAGACGCAGTGTTCCTTCTACTTCTTCAGCAACTAATGGGCGAATCCACATCGCAAAGACGTTATCAGAGAGCTCTTGTCGCAAGCGAGTTAAGCAGTCTGTCCAAAGCATGTGTATCCCCTATTTCTGCGTTTTTAAATTCAAATAATCTAAAGATTAACCCTTCCTGATGAGAAGGGGTCGCCATTCTAACCAAGTTATCCACATCTGTCATGACGATTTCAGTTGATTTTGTCTAAAAAGAAATCTCTTGTGAATAAATTTAAATTCAAAATGGCTTGTGTATAACTTTTTGCACAACCTGTGGATAAATTAACACATAAACTTATCCACAATCCATAAATATAGTAAAAACAGAGTTATCAACAACTCAAGTATATGTTTTTTAAATTTAAAAGTGCGAAATCCACAGAAAAAGTTATCCCTAATAAGAATAAATTTAAATTTCTAAATTTGAATTTATTTAATAGGGTGGAGATCTTTTGTGGATAACTGCAAAATATGAATTTAAATTCAAATACAGCAAATCCAAACCAAGATGGTATCTTGTTTTGTTGATAAATATGTATATAAGGCGTGTATATATTAAAAGTTCTAATAAAAATAGACAATTACTTTGTGTATAACTTTTAAAGCTATATATTGCACTGAATTATGACCGTGATAAAAAGAAGAGAAGAGATTAAAAATTTGGGTTAAATACAAAACTTTCTTGGTTTTTCATTGACAGCGTAAACATTGCACAATAAAATCGCGGACCTTTATAGAAAGATCATTTTTGGGAGTTTCAATATGAAACGTACTTTCCAACCATCTGAATTAAAGCGTAAACGCGTTCATGGTTTCCGTGCTCGTATGGCAACTAAAGCTGGTCGTCAAGTATTAGCTCGTCGTCGTGCAAAAGGTCGTCATAGCTTAACTGTTTAATACTGTTACGCTGACCAGACTTGGGTGTGATGACACTTTACAGTTTTAGCACAGACGTGCGAATACGCTGTGCTGCAGATTATAAAAGTGTATTTGATGGTGCGCTTTTTAAAGTGCATCAACCCCATTTTTTATTTCTTGCAAAATTAACCGAACAGCCTAAAAGCCGTTTGGGTATTGTTGTTGCTAAGAAAAAAGTGCGCCGAGCGCATGAAAGAAATCGAATAAAACGTCTTGCTCGTGAGAGCTTTCGTCTACATCAGCCGAATTTTGGATCAGACATAGATGTTGTGGTGATGCCGAAAGTTGGTATAGAAACGATTACGAATGCTGAGCTATATCAACAATTAGACTTTGCTTGGCAAAAATTACAGCGCTTAGCAAAAAAACATTCTAAAGTTGGCACAACCTCGCAGAATTAAGAGATAGCCAATGGTCCGTTTTCTACGTTGGTTGATTCGACTGTATCAAATTGCGATTAGTCCGCTTCTTGGACCCCGTTGTCGTTATATCCCGACTTGTTCCCAATATGCGATAGAAGCATTACAAACTCATGGTGCGATAAAAGGCGTTTGGTTATCTTCCAAACGGATATGTCGTTGTCATCCGTGGGGAGGATCTGGATATGATCCGGTACCGCCAAAAGCAATTCGTTTTATTTCGTTTCATCAAATAGATTCTCAAACGCATCATGTTGCTGTACCCTTTCGTGATCGTTTACTGAAGCAAAATCTCTCTAACCATTTGGGGTAATAGATATGCAACAATGGGCCAGGTTTGCAATTCTCGGGGCCATGTTTGTCACCGCATATTTGCTCATTTTGGCTTGGCAAAAAGATTATGGAAATGCTGCAACTGCTCCGCAACAACAAGCGGCAGCTGTAAGTTCGCATGAAGTATCTGCTGATTTGCCAAATGCTAAAAATGCAACAGTGGCTTCCGATGTGCCACAAGCAAATATTGCGCAGTCACAAACCACAGATGCAACTGCACCTGTGAATCAACAGCTTATTTCAGTACAAACTGACCTTTACCATATTTGGATTAATCCAAAAGGTGGTGATATTGTTCGTATTGAATTACTCTCACACGACAAAAGCAAAGACAGCGATCAACCTTTTGTTATGCTTGAAAATGATGCCAAGCGTACATATGTTGCTCAATCTGGCTTAATTGGTTTGAATGGACCAGATAGTAGTCGTGGTGGTCGTCCATTATATGCTGTTGAAAAGACATCATATACTTTGGCTGATGCTAAAGGTGTACAGGACCAAAAGGGTCAATCTGAAAAAGTTTTAAACGTTCCGATGGTATTTAAAACACCTGAAGGCGTTGAAATTATTAAAACTTTTACCTTTACTCAAGGTCAATATCCAATTGTTGTAAAACATCAAGTCATTAACCGTAGCCAACAAAGCTGGCAAGGTCAGATGTTTGGACAATTAAAGCGCGATAATTCTGAAGATCCAGGTAAATCTTCTCAAGGTATTTTCACTCTAGGAACTTTCTTAGGTGGAGCTTGGGGAACGCCTGATGCACATTACAACAAGCTTAAATTTGCTAATTTCTCAGAAGAAAAAGTAAATACTGAAGCGAAAGGTGGATGGGTTGCGATTGTTCAGCATTATTTTGTAAGTGCTTGGATTCCTGGAAACCTTAAGCTGACTCAAGCGAATGGTCAGCCTTATGTAGCTAAGCTTGAATCTCGTCAATCTGCTGATCACATGAATATCATTGGTTTTACCTCACCAGTGATTAATGTTCCGGCAGGCACTTCAATGGAAGTGGATGCAAAACTTTATTCAGGTCCGAAAGTACAATCTGAATTAAAAGATTTAGCTGTTGGTTTAAATCAGACTGTTGATTATGGTTGGTTATGGCCGATTGCTAAACTCTTGTTCTTAGGTCTTCAATTCTTCCATAGCATTGTGGGCAACTGGGGATGGTCAATCATCTTGCTTACCATTATGGTGAAGATGATCTTGTGGCCTTTATCTTCAAAAAGTTATCGTTCTATGGCGAAAATGCGTGTGATTGCACCAGAAATGCAACGCATGAAAGAAGAGTTCGGTGAAGACCGTATGCGCTTCTCGCAAGAAATGATGGCTTTATACAAGCGTGAACAAGTAAATCCACTTTCAGGTTGTTTACCATTGTTGCTACAAATGCCAATTTTCCTTGCTTTGTACTGGGTACTCATGGAAAGTGTGGAATTACGTCACGCACCATGGTTAGGTTGGATTCAAGACTTGTCAGCAATGGACCCTTGGTTCATCTTGCCGTTAATCATGGGTGCTACCATGTTTGCACAGCAAATGTTGAACCCGCAACCCGCTGATCCAATGCAGGCAAAAGTGTTCCGCATTATGCCGATTATGTTCACGGTATTTATGTTGTTCTTCCCTGCCGGTCTCGTACTGTACTGGATTGTGAACAACAGTATTACTATTTTACAGCAGTCGTTTATTAATAAGAGCGTTGAGAAAAGTCGTATCAATAAGACTGAATCAGCTTCTTAATCGTTGAACTTTTGCTGAATAAATCCGCTTAAGATGGTAATCTTAGGCGGATTTTTCTTTGGCTGGATTTTAGGTTTTTAGGTGAATAATATGCAAAGTCAAACCACGATTGCCGCAATTGCAACGCCACCTGGGCGTGGTGGTGTGGGCGTGATTCGCCTATCTGGACCTAAGGCTTATGAAATTGCTCAAAACCTGACACAAAAAAACTTGCCAGAAGCGCGTATGGCGGGCTTCCGTAAATTTTATGATGCTGATGGCAGTATTATGGATGAAGGGATTGTTCTATGCTTTCCCAATCCTCACTCGTTTACAGGTGAAGATGTTGTAGAGCTACAAGGTCACGGCGGTCCAGTCATCCAAAATGCCTTGCTTGGACGTCTATTTGAGCTTGGTGCAATTGCTGCAAAAGCCGGCGAATTTTCCATGCGTGCTTTTGAAAATGGCAAGATAGACTTGGTACAAGCGGAAGCGATTGCCGACTTGATTGATGCGACTTCGCAAGCTGCGGCACGCTCTGCGGTTCGCTCTTTACAAGGCGCTTTTTCAACAAAAATTAATACTGTTTTAGAAAAACTGATTCATTTACGCTTGCATGTTGAAGCAGCTATTGATTTTCCTGAAGAAGAAATCGATTTCTTGGCAGATGGTAAAATTTTAGCTTTACTTGAAGATGTTCAGCAGTCGGTACATGCCGTTCAAACCTCTGCACGACAAGGTCAATTATTACGTGAAGGTTTGCAAGTCGTTATTGCAGGTAAACCAAATGCGGGTAAGTCGAGCTTGTTGAATGCACTTGCTGGTGTTGAGCGTGCAATTGTGACCGATATTGCTGGTACAACTCGTGATGTTTTACATGAAAAAATTAGCTTAAATGGTCTACCAATCACCTTAACAGATACTGCGGGTCTTCGTGAAACAGGTGACATCGTTGAAAAAGAAGGGATTCGTCGTGCAATCAAAGAAATTGAACAAGCCGATTTGTTATTGCTGGTTTATGATTTAAACCAAGGTGATGACCCATTAAAACTCGCTCAAGAGTATTTTGCGGAACATATTGAACCGCGTCGTTTAATGTTAATTGGTAATAAATGCGATTTAACTGGGCAATTAGCTGAAATAAGCGATTTTCAAGGGTTCCGTCATATAACCGTTTCTGCAAAACAAGAGATGGGCGTACAAGGCCTCGTAGAAGCGATTACAGCGCATGCAGGCTTCCACCCTGAGGAAGACACCTTTATTGCAAGAACACGTCATTTAGACGCAATGAAGCGCACACAGCTCTATCTTTCAGAAGCACGCGAGCAACTTGTTGTGTTTAACGCAGGTGAATTGGTTGCTGAGTCACTACGTCTTGCCCAAAATGCTTTAGGTGAAATTACCGGTGACTTTAGTGCCGATGACCTATTAGGCAAGATTTTTGGTTCATTCTGTATTGGAAAATAATTACAAAATTCTGAATGATGCACATCGCTGTGTCATTCAGTCACCTTGTTAACCATATCTTTTTAGAACCTTTAAAAATTCATCTAGCTCATTTTGATCAACTTGTGCGTTTTTGAGCACGTGATGATGTAAATGCTGTTCCATTAATTCACTCATCAAACCGTTTATTGCCCCTTTAATTGCAGCAACTTGTTGTAGTATTTCTATACATGAAATATCTGGCTGTTCAACAGCATGCTCAATGCTGTTGATTTGTCCTTTTAGTCGTTTTACACGATTAACTATTTTTTTATCCTGACCAATGTGACTCATCTGTGTTCTCTTGTATAATTCAATATACTGGTAGGGAGTATATTGGGTTTAAATATTATGCAGGATCATAGTGTATCACGTCATCATCAACATCAGTTTGATGAAGGAAATCCACTTGCACAAAAACGTATTTTGATTGCAACGATTTTAACGGCATCAATGATGGTGTTAGAAATATTCGGTGGATGGTTTTTCAATTCAATGGCGCTTCTGGCTGATGGTTGGCATATGAGTTCCCATATGTTGGCTCTCGGTTTAGCCTATTTTGCCTATCGCGCGGCTCGTCATTATTCCAAAGATCGTCGGTTTAGTTTCGGAACGTGGAAAATCGAGATTTTAGCGGGTTATAGCAGTGCAATTTTGTTGATGGTTGTCGCCATTTTAATGGCGTTTCAGTCGATACAACGTTTATTTAATCCAATTGAAATTTTTTATAATGAAGCGATTCCGATTGCAATTTTAGGTTTGGTCATTAACTTGATTTGCGCATGGTTACTTCACGATGATGGACACCATCACCATCACCATCACCATCACCATCACCATCACCATCACCATCACCATCATGGGCATCACCACCACGATTTAAACCAAAAAGCTGCATTTTTACATGTGGTTGCAGATGCAGTAACTTCCGTTTTTGCAATCATTGCTCTTGTTGCAGGTAAATATTTTGGATGGGATTTTTTAGATGCACTTTTAGGAATTTTAGGTGCTATTTTAGTTGCAAAATGGTCTTTGGGCTTAATGAAAGAAACTGGGAAAACTCTTCTAGATGCAGAGATGGATCATCCGGTAGTTGAAGAGATCCGTGAAGTCATTGCTGAGTTTCCTAAACATATTGAAATTACGGATATTCATGTTTGGAAAGTCGCGAAAGGTAAGTTTTCTTGTATTTTGGCGCTCGAAACTGATGATATTTCTTTAACCGCAGACCAGATTCGTCAGGCTTTATCAATTCATGATGAAATTGTGCATATATCGGTAGAAATTAATACTCTAAAACCTATTTATGTTCCACGTGAAACATTGGCATAACTGAGTGTGAGTTTGGTTATAACTCGGTAATCAGTTCTGTTTTCAAAAAACTGAACTGATTAAAATAATCTCCTCTCCTACCTATGAGTCGGTTTTATGCTTAAAAAATTAGGAATATTGGCATTATTTAGCTTAACTGCAAGTGTGAGTTTTGCCAATGTGGATACTGTTCGGGAAAATATTACAAAACAATATCCTAATTTGAAAATCAGCAATATCCAGAAAACCGAAATGCCTGGACTATATAGTGCTAATCTCGATCAACAAATCATTTATGTTGGTGAAGATGGGCAACATATGTTTGTGGGTACTATGATTCGGTTAAGAGACCAGAAAAACTTAACCAAAGATCTAGTTTTAGGACAGAACTCAATTGATTGGAAACAGCTGCCTTTAAAAGATGCAATTAAAACAGTCAAAGGTAATGGCCAGCATGTTTTAGCAGTTTTTTCTGATCCAAATTGTCCTTATTGTAAGCAGCTTGAACCTGAACTCGACAAGCTTAAAGACGTGACTATTTACACGTTCATCTATCCTTTAAAACCACAGTCTATTGTTGTTTCTAGACAAGTTTGGTGTGCACCAAATCAATCTTACTCATGGAAAAAACTGATTCAGCAAGGCGTTAAACCAACGGTTACGAGCTGTCCAAACCCCATTGACCGTAATTTGGAACTAGGAAAAAAACTAGGCTTTAATGGGACTCCTACCCTGATTTTTGCAAATGGCTTTAAACTGGTGGGTGCACGATCTGCTGAAGAAATTCAGGCCGTATGGAAAGAGTTAGGTCTTTAAAATAAATTTAAAAAAAGCACCATAAGGTGCTTTTTTTATAAATGAATTAAAGTTTAGCTTTTTCGTGCAATCAAGTTGTAGATAAAAAGAATAATGACTGCACCAATCACGGATGCGATAAAGCCAGCAGCTGAGTTTTCGCCGTAAAGTCCAAGTAAGCGACCACCATAAGTGGCTAAAAGTGAACCTGCAATACCAATCAAGGTTGTTACGATAAAACCTGCTTTATCATCCCCAGGATGCAAAGCACGAGCGATTAAGCCAGCAAAGAAACCAACTACAATAGCGACAATAAGTGACCACATATTTGTTCTCCAGTTGTTTTTTTGATGAAGTTAATGATTTTGCTTCATATTCTATCGTGCGGTAGAGCTGTCTATTTTGTCTGTAGCAGATTGCGACTTTTTGTGTCTTTTTTGTTCAAATCTAAAGTTTTATATAAAAAAAATAGCACCTTACGGTGCTATTTCTCTGAAATTTATAAACCAATTTCACCAATAAACGGTAAATGGCGATATTTCTGGTCATAGTCTAAACCGTAACCTACAATAAACTTGTCTTCAACTTCAAAACCTAAAAATTTCACTTCTAGATCAATTTCACGGCGAGATGGTTTACTCACTAATGTGCACAATTGAATCGAATTTGGCTCGCGAGTTTGCAACATTTCCATCACTTTGCTTAAGGTATTACCTGAGTCGATAATATCTTCAACAACCAATACATCTTTACCGCGAATTTCACCATCAAGATCTTTCAAGATTTTGACATCTCGACTTGAAGTCGTACCACCGCCGTAACTAGACACTGTCATGAAGTCGAGTTCATGCGGTTTGGTAATTGTACGGCACAAGTCTGCCATGAAAATAACAGAACCACGAAGTAGTCCGATCAGGACCAATTCTTTATCACTATTTGCATAGTGAGCGTTAATTTGCTCGCCGAGCTCTTTGACTTTTGCTTGAATTTCTTCGGTTGAAATCATGATGCTCATTGCAACAGTCATGGCAGATTCCTACAAGATATAAAAGAAAAAATAAAAAAGGTGTTGACCTGCAACACCTCGAAAATCTGAGTTAATGGTAAAATTTTAAAGCAAAATGACGTTTCATGCACCCTTTGATGGCTGTGAAATTTTATCATTTTGCGGATTATGTCGATCATGCTTTAATGCAAGAGTACATATTCCAAATAATAACAAAAACTTAACGGCTCGGTTTTTATTGGACAGTTTCTTTTTGATAAGCACGGTTTCCATAAATATAAGTCGCCTCAATATTACGGTCATCACCTAAAGTGAATAATGCAAACAGTGAATCTTCAACAGATTTAGATTTAGACTGGCGAAGTTCCTGTAATGCTGTTGGCTTAAGATTTAGTACCACAAAGTCTGCTTCTTTACCGACATTGAAGTTACCTAACTGATCTTGCAAATCAAGTGCTTTTGCTCCACCTAAAGTTGCATGATAGAGCGCTTCATAAGCTGAAAGTTTATCGCCTTGTAATTGCTGAACCTTATAAGCCTCGTTAACAGTTTGCAGCAAACTAAATGATGTACCAGCACCGATATCTGTACCCAAGCCCATTTTCACTTGTTTTTCCCATGTTTTTTTCAATGGAAATAAACCACTGCCTAAGAACAAGTTTGACGTTGGACAAAATGCGATAGCCGATTGCGTATCATGCATACATTGCCATTCTTGATCTTCTAAGTGAACGCAATGCGCAAATACAGAACGTTTACCAGTCAAGCCATAATGTTGATAAACATCTAAATAACCAGCTTGTTCTGGAAATAAAGATTTCACCCAAGCGATTTCATCTTTGTTTTCACTTAAATGGGTATGGACATACACATCTGGAAATTCTTGTTTTAACTGCCCTGCTCTTTCTAGCTGTTCAGGTGTAGATGTTGGTGCAAAACGTGGAGTAATCGCATAGAGCGCACGGCCTTTACCATGCCATTTTTCAATGAGTGCTTTGGTGTCGCTGTAAGCCGTTTCTGGCGTGTCACAAAGCGCTTCAGGGGCATTGCGGTCCATGAGTACCTTACCAGCAATTAAACGCATCTGAACGTGTTCTGCGGCTTCAAATAAGGCATCAACAGACTCGGGGTGAACTGTACAGAAAACCAGTGCTGTGGTTGTACCGTGTTTCAGTAGTTCTTGAACAAAGAACTGGGCAATTTCACTTGCATATGCTTTGTCCTGAAATTGGATTTCAGTTGGGAAAGTATAAGTATTGAGCCAGCTTAAAAGTTGTTCGCCGTATGCTCCAACCATTTCGGTTTGCGGGAAATGAATATGGGTATCAATAAAGCCAGGTACAATCAATTGTTCTGGATAATGTTGAATCTCAACCCCAGCAGGTAGATACGCCTGAGCGTCTTCCCATGCACCAAACCATTTGATTTTTCCATGTTCACTAACCAATACACCATCTTCCAAATAACGCACTTGATTTGGAATATCAGTTGGCTCAGAGACGGTTTGCTGGATATCTAAAAAACGACCACGCACAACGGTGGTATTTGCGATCAATGACATGGAAAGCCTTTATATTTTCACTTTTTTCGATTGATTGTACCCCAGTTAGCCAATATTTAAACGGTATAACGTTTACTTAGTCCCCATTCAGCCAAAATCCGTCGATAAGTTGTTGATGAACGGTCTGCTTCAAAATGTGCTTCCATCATTAAATCAAGCGGCAGTTCTTCTGGCTTTTGTGATTCGACCATATCTTGGTCTTCGGCAAAAATTTGGGCATTAAATGCATATACCTTTTCTAAATCGCCTGTTTGGTCAAAGTTACGGGTGAGTGGAACAAATAAACGGGTTTTATTACTTGAGATAGGACAACAGGCATTCAAAATTTTTAAGACCCCACCTTCTGGAAAATCGACCGTGAGTACGGCTGAAAAAGGTGGATAGACATCAAAGGTGCGTTTCCACAAAAAGCCTTCTGGCTCGAGATGTTTTAGTTCATGCGGATAATTACTGACATTGCTGATATAGACCGTTTTTAAACCATAGTCGGTACGTTCAGTGTGATATTTAGGGACGATGGGATTATCACGATTCGCAAAGGCATTGTGATGTACCCACGCAAAATGAGCGACATCGATAAATCCTTCAAGTTGACGTCCACTAGAACCACCAATATCCACAAAAGGCGGTAAAATCGCTTGATGCTCTGCGTGGTCCCAAGTATCTAATATAGGAATATTAGCTTTAGTAATATCACGACCATGAATACTGGTCCAAATGAGACCATATCTTTGTACAACTGGAAATTTGGTCAGAGAAAAACGATCAGAAATTTTAGTCAGTTCGGGCTGAGCTGGTATTTGGGTACATTTCCCTTCAGTGTTATAGCGTAGACCATGATAAGGACAGACAATCTCCTCACCATCCACCCAACCTTTGGTTAATGGCACCCCACGATGTGGGCAAATATCTCGAACCAGATGAATTTCCCCACTTTCTGTTTTATATAACGCCATATTGACGTCTAGTAGCGTGACTCGTTGGGGTGCAGTAGAGACATCTTGAATACGGACAATTGGATACCAATGACTTGATAAAATTTCCCAATCTTTTGCATCAAAACTGCTGTTACATGGCATCGCAAGTGGCGTTAAAGTTGGAATCGCATTCATGGCATCACTCCTTAAAAAAATCAGGGCTCTCGCGAGCCCTTAAAATCTAGGCTTTTTTCTTTTTAGGAGATGCAAAGAGCTTGCCAATATCACTTTTTAATTTTGAAATTAAGAATAAAGTTTTTAAAATTCATAAGATTAAATTATTATATTTTTGAATTTTTGTTCTAATTTAGCTTTAAAAATAAATATTCATTATTTGTTATATATCTAAAATGCACTGTTTGATTGCGAACCAAGCATAATAAAAAAGCACTTTATAAGTGCTTTTTTATAAATCTCTATGCGTTTTTACTCGACAAAATAATGTGCTGCAAAGTGAGCATCATTACCAATAATGTCATAGCAATCTTCACGAATAGACATGCCGGCGCATTGATGTCCAACCATCCATAAACCGAGTGTAGGCAGTTGTCCTGAAAATAATGGGGTATCTACCCATTTCTGTACGACATAACCATATTTGTCATAGTCATCAAAATAAAAGCTACCAGAAGCCGCGCCTTGGTCATGGCCGTCTTGTAAAACTCGAATATTGGCCCCTTCCCTTGCCAAAATCGGCTTTTTCACCCATTTGCCAGATAAAGCTTGTTGCGGTTCATACGCATGGGTTTCAACTAATAAGGGATGATTTGGATAACGCTTCCAAAGCTCAACCAGAATCGCTTTATTTGAAAGTAACATTTTCCAACAAGGTTCAATCCACTGTGTTCGTGGATGGAGATATTGAGAAAAGGCTTCTTCCCAGATCCATTCCCATGGGTAGAGCTTAAATATGTTTTGAATGGGCTGATTATGGAGATCAACAAAATCTTGCCCGTTCCAGCCTATGTTTTCCATAGAAAGCTCGGAAACTTGTAGATGAGCTTGATAAGCTGTATCCATCAAGTACTCGAGATTTCCCCAGTCTTCCCTTCCAGCCTCCTGACAAGCAGCAAAATGCACATGGCTAGCACGCGGTAAAATTGTTTTCCAGCGTTTAATCAGGTCTTCATGAATGCTATTGAATTGATCTCGGTTTGCAATGCCTGAGACTTGTTCTATCCACAGCCACTGCGCGACAGAGGCTTCGAGTAAGCCAGTCGGCGTATCGGCGTTATATTCCAGCATTTTGATATTTCGCCCATCGTAAGCGAAATCAAAACGGCCATACAGCATAGGGGCATTTTGTTTCCATGAATGTTCAATATGGTTTATGGCGACTTCAGGAATTTGAAAATAAGCAGGATAGTTACCCCGTTGAATGAGGTCTCCTACTACTGCTAAACACATCTGATGCAGTTCATTTGCTGCATCTTCAAGTTGTTCAATCTGCTTAAGGGTAAACTCATAAGCAACTCCTTCAGACCAGTAAATTGAGCCATCAAGAGAAGGTAAATTAAAATAATCAAAACCAATATTTTGATGCTCCACTTGCCAGTCTGGTCGTGGAGTAAATATTTTTCTTTTCATATTAAGTGAATGCCTAAAGACTTAGCCTCCGAAAGAAAAACCGCTACGGCCAAAACCACCACGAATTGGGGATGAAAAAGACGAACTTTTCGCTGTGCTTGAAATAATTGGTCGGCCTACACTCAAATTGCTGTAAGGATGTAAGGTATTGCCGTGGTAAGAAACTTCCCGATTATTTTGATAATACGCAGGCCCTAAATAGCGACTACTAACATAGCTAGAACCATGTCCACTGGAGCTATTTTCTTCTTCACAGGTTTGGGTATTCCAGTCGCGAGCACAGTCATATTGGTTGTTATATACGTCTTGTACTAAAGGACCATCATTATGGCTACATGCCGTGAGTAATAGAGGGACAACGACAAGATTAATTTTTTTAGAACGCATGAGACTCCACACATTTTAATAAGTATGTTCGGCATAAAATACCGAATAGCTGTTATCTATTATGTTTCTGATTAGGAAAGATAAATTTTAAGTTGGCATATGATATTAATCTGTTTTTTTAAAGTACAGTCTATTTTGAAAATTTAGATAACAAGGCATCTCACGTGTAGATGCCTTGTTGTGATGAATTAAGACTGCAATTGCTTTTTGTTGTGTCGTAAAGAGAGGTAAGCAGTGATTGCTAACACTATGACGATAAAGCTTAATGAGATCCAGATTGGCATGTGGAATACATCAAGCAACAACATTTTTGCACCAATGAACAATAAGATGATGCCTAAGCCATACGGTAAGTAATGCAACTTAGTCGCAGCGCCAGCAAGCAAAAAGAACATTGCGCGTAAACCTAAAATTGCCATTAAGTTCGCTGTTAAAACAATAAACGGGTCGCTAGTTACCGCGAAAATAGCAGGAATAGAATCTACTGCGAAAATCACGTCCGAAGCTTCAACCAGAATCAAAACTAGAAATAACGGCGTTGCCCACAATAAACCGTTTTGACGTACAAAGAATTTGTCACCTTCAAGCTGTGGTGTAATACGCATATGGTTACGTAACCATTTTAAGAGCTTGATATCTTCAATATTGGTTTCTTCATCTTGGCCTTTTAAGAACTTAAAGCCTGTATATACCAAGAACGCACCGAAGATATAAAGTACCCAAGAAAACTCTTGAACGAACCATGCACCAATAAAAATAAAGAGGGTACGCAGTACGATTGCGCCTAATACGCCGTAGAGCAAAATTTTACGTTGTAGTGCAGCTGGAATAGCAAACGCTGCGAAAATCATTAACCAGACGAAAACGTTGTCAATTGCGAGGGACTTTTCGAGTAAGTAACCCGCAAAGTATTCCATGGTTTTTTGGTTTGCTAAGGTCACCCCAACTGTTTGTTGTAGGTAAAGCCATAAACCACCACCAAATAGGGCTGCGACGCTTACCCACGCTACACTCCAGTAAGCAGCTTGCTTAATTGAGACATCCTGACCTTGCTTTTGTTTAAAGCCTAAAAAGTCAATCAGGAGCATCACAATGACAATGCCAAAGAATGCTATGTACAGCCATAAATTGCCGATCGATTCCATAAATCCTCCATACATCCGGCAATTGGGCATAAAAAAACCTCGACCAGTTGCCAGATGAATTAAACATCTGTATCAACATGATCAAGGTCTTGCCTACATCATGAATTTCACGATGCTCAGATACCGACTTTTTAATAAAAGCGTATTGACGATATCTGACACATAACACTGCTGTTATGTTTGGAGGAGGCTACTCCCCTTGTCAAACTAAATTCTGTTTTGGATAAAACATATCCAAGTCGACATAGAATGGCAGATTTTTTTGTATTACGCAACTGAACTTAATGTCGTGGTTTGAATGCAAAAAAAGATCTATAGGTTATTTAATTAAACCGCGGTCTAAAAGTGGTTTGCAGATAATCTGATAAATATGAATACAGAATGCCGTCAAACTTGTACCGTAAGCATTCCAGAAGTAATAACCTGCTGTATTGACTAGTAGTGCGACAATAAAAGCCCCTAACATGTCTAAAGGGAAATGCACACCTAAATAAATACGTGACCACGCTACCACAAATGACAAAAATAACAGAATGATTCCAATCATTTTGCGCTGAGCAAACAAATAAGATAAAGCAATGGTGCTGAAAATCAGCATATGATTACTTGGAAAAGATGCCGTTGGTGCATGTTCAATAAAAGTCGTACCCACACCCATGACAAACGGTCTTGAGTGATGGTAAAACAGAGAAATAACGTAACCTACTAAAAGTGATACGCAGGTTAAAAAGACAGATTTAATGACCCTATTTTTTAAATCTTGATCGCCATAAAACCATAAAAATGTAAGGATGAATAAGAGAATATAGAGGAGATCATTAGCAAAAAAGATAGCAAGACGAATGATAAATTGACTCGCATCCTGAGCCCCATTAATCACATGGAATAAGCTAAGGTTGAGTGTTTCTAAAGACATTCATATTCCAAACAAGAACAAAAACGTGAGCTATGATAAAGAATTAAGCTTAAGGTCTTGATAAAGAATTGTCACAAAAATGAAATATAGCTCGCTGATGGGTAAAGATTAAACAACAGGTCTAGATAATTTTTAATGCGTGATCTAAGCGTTGATATTAAAGTGTTAACGTGTCGGCACTTTATACGAGAACGTTATTTTATGACTACTCAAGAAAAACAGAAAAAATTAAGCTTGAGGCCCCTATCCCCAAGAGATCCTGATCAGCAGCATAGAGCAGCGACTCCACTCGAATTATTGTTCGATTTAATTTTTGTGGTCGCGATTGCAACAGCGGGTCAGCAGTTACATCATGCAATTATTGAAAATCACCTCTGGCATGCATTACCAAGCTACCTGATGGTATTTTTTGCGCTGTGGTGGGCATGGATGAATTTTTCATGGTTTGCTTCGGCTTACGATAACGATGATGCATTGTATCGGTGCCTTACCTTTGTACAGATTGTAGGGTCATTGGTCATGGCAGCGGGTATCCCTGATGTATTTTGTAGTCAGGATTTTGATGTAATCATTATCGGTTATGTGATCATGCGCATGGCCTTAGTGACTCAGTGGCTCAGAGCAGCAAAACATGATCCTGAAAGGCGTGTTACGGCTTATCGCTATGCAATAGGTATAGTCTTAGTACAAATTGGCTGGCTTGTGGCTAACTTTGCTCATGTACTTTCAATACCTCTATTTTTATTTCTGGTTGTAGTGGAGTTATTTGTTCCAATCTATGCAGAAAAATATTCTCCAACGCCGTGGCATCCTCATCATATTGTAGAACGTTATGCCCTACTCACAATTATTGTGTTGGGTGAGTCGATTGTCGGTAGTTTTAATGCCATACGTGATGCTTTAGCCGCTCAGTCAATGAATATCCCTGCTATTTTCTTAATGGTCGGTGGATTGATGTTAATGTTTGCGATGTGGTGGGCTTATTTTGACCGTAGCGAACAACACCATCATGTAAAAGGTGTACGCCCATTTGTTTGGGGATATGGTCATTATTTTGTTTTTGTCAGTATTGCTGCGGTAGGTGCTGCGCTTGCTGCTGCCGTGGATGTTACAACCGATCATGCGCATATTTCTGATTTATATATGGGAATAGTTGTTGCGGTGAGTGTGGTGCTTTATACCACCTGTATTTGGATACTTTATGAGTTCCAATGCTTATCTGGAATCACGAAATGGTTTTATCCAATCACAGCGCTCATTATTTTATGTATTCCGTTTATTTGTAATAACGTGGGATATAGCGTTTTTGCGATGGGCATTGTCTATAGTTTACGTTTAATGGTCTCTAATAAATTTATGGCCAATATAGAGCCAGAAAAGCTTTAAAAGTTACTGATAAAAAATGGGTTTCAATTTGAAACCCATTTTTTATTGAATCATCTAAAGCGAAATTTAAGCAGCTTTTGCTTTTAATGCGCTCATTAATTTTTGATGTAAGCCACCGAAGCCACCATTAGACATAATCACAACGGCATCGCCCTCACCTGCTTCATTGACAATACGCTCAATAATTTCATCAAGTGAACGGCTCACTTGAGCATGGTTAGAAGCCGCTTCAATTACAGGTTGTAAATCCCAATCTAAGCCTTCTGGCTGATACCAGATCACTTCGTCTGCTAAGCGTGCTGAATGTGCTAAGCCATCTTTATGGCTACCCATACGCATCGTGTTTGAACGTGGTTCAATAATGGCCCATAAACGGCGTTCACCTAAGCGTTTGCGTGCGCCATCTAAAGTTGTGTCAATTGCTGTTGGATGGTGAGCGAAGTCATCATAAACCTCAATACCATTGACTGTGCCGAGTAACTCCATACGACGTTTCACACCGCCAAAGTTAGACAAAGCTTCACAAGCTTGATCAAGCGTAACACCTACATGTTGAGCGGCTGCAATGGTTGCCAAAGCATTCGCTACACTATGTTGCCCTGTCATGCTCCATTTAACTTCGCCAACGACATTGCCATTTTCGAGTACTTTAAAATGGCTGCCATCAATTGAAATTAATTCGGCAGAGAGAGCAGCTTTTTCATTCGCTTCTAAACTAGTACGAATCACTGGCGTCCAGCAACCCATTTCAAGCACTTCATCAATATGAGTTTCAGTAATTGGCGCAATAATACGGCCTTCACTTGGAATGGTACGAACAAGATGATGGAATTGCTTTTGAATCGCTGCTAAGTCATCAAAAATATCGGCATGGTCAAATTCAAGATTATTTAAAATCGCCGTTTTTGGATGATAATGAACAAACTTAGAACGTTTATCAAAGAAAGCTGAGTCATATTCATCAGCTTCAACGCAGAAGTATTTGCCACCGCCTAAACGAGCACTTTCACTAAAACCAAGTGGCACACCACCAATTAAAAAGCCTGGGTTTAAACCAGCCTGATCAAGTACCCAAGCGAGCATGGTGGTAGTCGTGGTTTTTCCATGAGTACCCGCCACACCAAGGACATGTTTGCCTTGTAAAACGTGATCTGCAAGGAACTGTGGACCAGAAATATATGGCAGGCCTTCATTGAGCATGTATTCCACAGCATCAATACCACGTTTCATGGCGTTGCCGACAATAACCAAGTCCGGATGAGGCTGTAAATGACTACGGTCATAGCCTTGCATGAGTGTAATGCCTGCATTTTCTAACTGGGTAGACATCGGTGGGTAAACGTTTAAATCGGAACCAGTTACCTTATGTCCTAAATCACGAGCCAAAAGTGCTAAAGAGCCCATAAAAGTGCCACAAATACCCAAGATATGCAGATGCATTGCTCGCCTTCTCCACTGCTTTTGTACACAACATTAAAATGAATTGCTGTGTGTGCATTATTGATAAATTTGCCAGCAACGATAGCAAGGCTAAACTCGAAAAGATAGTCAAAAATCGTTGTTGTTCTATGTGTTTGAGACCCTAATAAAACTACAGCTTTATTTTTTAGATTTAAGCTGAATTACAGTTTTATCTTTTATAATGTTTTGTATCGTTAAAATACTTAAATCATCGTGATGATGAAGGATGTGCCTTTGAGCCCAACGGTTTTAGCTTTTACGCTATTAATTATTTCTAACTGCTTTATGACACTTGCATGGTATGGGCATCTTAAATTTTTGCACCATGCTCCACTTTGGCAAGCGATTCTATTCGGTTGGATTATTGCCTTACTTGAATACAGTTTTATGATCCCAGCTACTCGTATGTTAAGCGCGCAAGGCTGGTTACTCGGTGAAATGAAGATCACTCAGGAAGTGGTTACATTGGTCGTGTTTGTACCTTTTATGATTTTCTTGTTTAAGCAACCCTTTAAACTCGATTACTTATGGGCGATGTTATGCCTATTTGGTTGTGTTTATTTTGTATTTAGAAGCCAGTAAGCTCCTATGGCTTGTGAATTAAATGATTTATTCTATTTAATAACAAGCCATAGTTAGTAGACATAACTATTTATTTAGCTGAATACTTACATGCTTTTTTTAGAATTTTAGAAAATTGTTGATCTCTTGGCGTTGGGTCTTCATAGTCAAAAGCATAATTACTGTCTGTTGTAGTTAAGCTTAAGGCGCCATCAGGCTCAAAATTAGACATGGCAAAACCATAGGTCTGATCGTCACAGTAAATGCGATATTCAGTAATTGAATATAAATTTCCTACCTCAGTTGCACCAAGATAATAACCAGTCATCAGAACTGGTTCTCTCTCATCAGTAGCAGATGTTCCAGTAACAATAAATTTCTCTTGGACTTTGCCAGTTAATGCTCCACTTTTGATTTCTCCGTTATAACCTTTTTCTTTATTTAAAGTTTTAATGGTTTTTTGAAATTCATCGATGTTTAAATTTACTAAAGCCGCGTAACTCGTTGTTGTGCAAAGTGTGAGTATTAGGACTCCAAGAAATTTTTTCATTATTAAGCTCTTATTGATTTGATTAAGCGCGTTATATTAATAAAAATTGAGAATGTGTCACTGTTAAAGCATGACATTTTTTGATGATATTAAAAATATTCGCAGAGCTAGTCAGTTAAATTTTCGTGAGATGAAAAATCAGTCTATAATAATGGGCTTCCGAACCATTTAAAACTTGGCTCTCGTCGAGATTTATCTTCTTTTACTTTTGTCTCTGGAACATTAGCAATGAATGCGGCCGCAGCACAAGACGCTCAACCTCTCGTTGGAATTATTATGGGTTCTCAATCTGATTGGGCAACTCTCGAAAACACAGCCAATATGCTTAAACAGCTTGGTGTCCCATTTGAAGCGGAAGTGGTATCTGCTCATCGTACTCCAGATCGTTTATTTGAATATGCAGAAACTGCACGTGATCGCGGTATTCAAGTGATTATTGCTGGTGCAGGCGGTGCAGCGCATTTACCTGGAATGTGTGCCGCAAAAACTGATTTACCTGTTTTAGGTGTGCCAGTTAAATCATCAATTTTAAATGGCGTAGACTCTTTGCTTTCAATTGTACAAATGCCAGCAGGTATTGCAGTGGGTACTTTAGCGATTGGTCCAGCTGGTGCAACGAATGCGGCAATTATGGCTGCACAAATCTTAGGTTTAACTCGTCCTGAAATCGCAAAAAATGTTGCTGATTTCCGTGCTGCGCAAACTGATAAAGTTGCAAGCAAAAATATTCCGGGTCAGGTGTAAGAGGCTGAGATGGATAAAACTATCGGTATTTTTGGTGGTGGGCAACTGGGCCGTATGATGGCACAAGCAGCGTTACCATTAAATATTCAATGTACTTTTTTTGAAGCAAATACAGATTGTCCTGCAGGTGTTTTAGGCCAGGTCTTTTCTAGCCAAGATGAGCAAGGTTTAAAGCAGTTTATTGAAAGTGCTGATGTTTTCAGTCTTGAATTTGAAAATACGCCAGTTGAAGATGTTGATGTTTTGACACAAACTAAAACATTGCACCCTCCCCGTGTTGCTTTAGCAACTGCGCAAAATCGTTTGTCAGAAAAAGCATTGTTTGATGAGCTTACTATTCCTGTTGCGCCGTATCGTGCTGTAGATAGCTTAGAAAGCTTGAAAAAGGCTGTGGCTGAGCTTGGTTTACCGATCGTGCTTAAGACTGCAACTGGTGGATATGACGGCAAAGGTCAGTTTGTACTTCGTTCAGAAGACCAGATTGATACTGCTTGGGCTGAACTTGGTCCTGCAAAAAGTCTAGTTGCCGAAAGCTTTGTTAAATTCTCTCGTGAAGTTTCAATTATTGCAGTGCGCGGCCAAAATGGTGAAGTAAAAACTTGGCCACTGGCTGAAAACCATCATCATAATGGTATTTTATCGCATTCAATTGTTCCTGCACCGAATAGTGAAGCTTTGCAACCCGTTGCTCAAGACTACATTACTCGTTTGTTGAATCACCTTAACTATGTTGGTGTGCTGACTCTCGAGCTATTTGTGACAGAACAAGGTTTATGTGCAAATGAGATGGCACCACGTGTGCATAACTCAGGCCACTGGTCAATTGAAGGCGCGGTTTGTTCTCAGTTTGAAAACCATATTCGAGCTGTTGCAGGATTACCATTAGGCTCAACAGAAGTTGTTCGCCCAACGGTTATGATCAATATTATTGGTCAACATCCTAAAACTGAGGATGTACTTGCCTTAAATGGTGCTCATCTGCATCTTTATAACAAGTCAGAACGTGCTGGCCGCAAATTAGGCCATATCACTTTAATGCCTGTGGATAGTAATGAATTGACGAATTTATGCCGTCAATTGGCGGAAATTTTGCCAGAACCACTCGCTTTAACAGCAGATATGACCCTCTAAAAGTATTTTTAATTCTCTAAAAAGCGATCTTCAGATCGCTTTTTTTATCTTTTAAATTTAAAAAATAATAGAACATGCATATTTTATGTTTGTGGATAACTCTGATTTAAACTTTTGAATTTAAAAAAGCTACTGTAATTTGAATTTAAAACTATAAATAACTGTTTTGGGTGCTTTTGAATTTAAAATTAGTTATCCACAAAAGTATTTTTAAATTTAAATGAGAGAGTTGGATGTACCTTTTTAAATTCAAAAATAGAAGTCTATTGGTATGGGGTTTTGAATTTAAAAATTTTGGTTGATCTTTAAATTTAAAAAAATACGGTTTTTTGGTGATTGGCTATAGCCTGTAATAAATAATAAGGTGATATAGGATTAAGGAATAAAGGTGTTTTGGCTGTATTGTGGATAAAGTTATCCACAATAAAGAGAGGTTTGTAGTTTAAATTTAAAGAAGTGCTTTTGAATTTAAACTTGAGTATCGGTTTTGAATTCAAAACTAATAATTTTGATTTAGAGAATTTTAAATTCAAAAATGAAGTAGAAAATTTGAATTTAAAACATGGGAAATGAATTTAAAGTAGAGATTATGAATTCAAATTTACGTTTTCTCTCTGAAATTTTGGACTCATAATGGTATGGTACTTACAAATTTAAATTTAAAAATTGAACTAGGATAATATGCGACGTTTTTCTTGTATTGTTGGCTCTGTATTTTTAGCGATGACTCAGGCTCAAGCAGAGCTCGTAATTAATGGTTCTACAATATCTAGCAGTGCTACTGTTCCAGTAGTGACGAGTGAAGATTATACGCCTAATAATAATTTCCAAAGCTGTTTGGCAAATTTACGTTCTCAAGCAATTGCTGCTGGAGTATCTGGTACAACTTATGATCGTTATACCCAAAACTTGACCCCAGATTATTCAGTTATTGATAAATTAAACTATCAACCAGAATTTTCGACACCAATTTGGGATTATCTTTCTGGTCTAGTTGATGAAGAGCGCGTTGAGCTTGGTAAACAAAAACTGGCGCAACATCGAGATGTTTTAAACCGTGCTTCTCAAACCTACGGTGTACCACCAGAAACAATTGTAGCAGTGTGGGGTGTAGAAAGTAATTTTGGTGATATTTCTGGAAAATATCCTTTATTACAAGCACTCGGGACTTTAAGTTGTGAAGGGCGTCGACAAAATTATTTCCGCACTGAGTTTTTTGCCACTATGCGTATTTTACAGCGTGGTGACTTAATCGAAGATCAGCTGAAAGGTTCATGGGCTGGTGCATTTGGTCATACTCAATTTATGCCATCTACCTATGAACGTTTAGCTGTCGATTTTGATGGTGATGGCCGTCGAGATTTAGTGTCGAGTACAGCTGATGCACTGGCTTCAACGGCTAATTTCTTAAATAAAGCAGGCTGGCAAACAGGAATGCCGTGGGGTTTTGAAGTCAAAATTCCTCAAGGTATGTCAATTGATGGAGAAGGGCGACGTTCAAAGAAAGCTTTAAGTAGCTGGAGTGCACGAGGGGTAACCCGAATTGATGGTTCTCCACTTGTTCAAGGGGCTTTATCTGGCAATACTTCAGCGGGTTTAATGGCACCTGCAGGTATAAATGGTCCAGTATTTTTAGTATTTAAGAATTTTGATGCTATCTACAGCTATAACGCTGCGGAAAGCTATGGACTTGCGATTGCACATTTATCTGATCGTTTAAAAGGTGCTGGTCCATTTGTTGCGTCTTGGCCAACTGATGATCCGGGAACTTCACGTGCAGAACGTCGTGAAATCCAACAGTTTTTGATTAATCGTGGCTATGATATTGGTGCAGTTGACGGTCTTATTGGAGATAAAACCCGCGTAGCTATTCGTCAAGAACAAACTCGTTTAGGTTTAAATCCAACAGGACGGGCAGGGCAGCAAATTTTACGTGCATTCCGTCAAGAACAAGCTCAAAAAATGATGCAATAAACTGGAAATAATAAAAAAGGTCTGCTCATGCAGACCTTTTTTATAGGTACTTGTATAAGAGGATTACTCTAATTTAACTGCTTCCAAAATATCAAAAATAACTGACGTAACATCTTGGCTTAAATCACGATCATTAAAGATTTCATACGCAGTGATCGTGACATCAGTATCACTTGGTAATTGCTTTTGCTCTTCTTCAATTAAATGTTCAATCGGTAACAGAGTCTGTTTTACTTCAAGATGGAGAATATCTTTATATTCGATATTTTCATCCTCAAGCTCGATTTCATGCTCATTGAAAAAGGGAATTAAAATAGAATGGAGGTATGGTTTAATTTCAATAATATCAAACAGTTCAATATCTCGTGTCTGTTCAATTGTGCTGATATGATCATTTACTTCAATCAGGATATGATAATAACTCATCTTGATCTCCATTCTATTTTCGTTAGCTCTTATGACCACAATAACATGACTTTGATACCAATTTCGATGTATCTACATAGAAATAGATACATCATTTTATATCAAGCTCTTAATTATTGAGGTAAAGCACTTAATAGATCACGGTCAGCATCCGTAAGTCCAGTGATTTTTTTGTCACCATCTTTACGTACTGAGTACATCAATGCATTTGGTTGATCACTATGTTTTAAACCCAGTGCATGTCCTAACTCATGAGCAATCGTTAAGCGTAAGTCATCAATAGACTTAAACTCATAAATCACAATTTGTTTGCCGTTATAGATACCTTTTTTAAAGACATCCGCTTGAGCATTTTGCTTAAATTGGTTCAATGAATTATTAAACTCATTATTAATCTGATTAAAATGAGTAACTTTGACATTTAAGTCTTTAGCTTGCTGATTATATGCAGCAATTTCTTTCTTTAAAGCAACAGTTTGTTTTTGCAAATCTTTCTGAGTTTTAGCCAAAGATTTAGCGCTGTATTCAGGTGCTAATTTGCCTTGGTTAAGTTGCATCATTAGTTGGTCAAGATTTTTCAATTTGCCATTCAAAATCTGCTTCTTATTTTCAAGCTCAGACTGAGTTTGACCAAGAGTTTGCTTCAATTGCTTAATTTGTTGCTGTTCATCAATTACACGTTGCTGTTCTTGTTGGAACTGAGCTGCAATTTTTTGACGCTGTTCAGAACGGCTTTGACTATTATCGTAAACTAAACGAATTTCTAACTTTGCATTTGGATCATAAGTAAAATAATCCTGTCCAGTACCTTGTTTCCAAATGTCCGCAGCTTGTTGACTAATTTGAATTAATTGGTCTTGGCTTAAACCAAAACGTGGATCAATATCAGCAATTTTATAAGTCAAATGTTGACCTGTTTTTTGCTGGATTTGAGTATGTGCTGGAGTTGCAAGATTAGCATTAGCCTGAAAATTAGAAAAAGCAAAGGCTACGCCTAATAACAAAGATGTTAAACGCATAATCGAAGGGGGGAGATTTTAAAAAAAACGTATTATAAGAATATAAAATGAAAAATCAATCAAAAAACGTACAAATCAGAAAAATAAATGAGACTTTGGTCTCATTATTTTTTACCAAATGCCAAATTATTTTTTAGAAAAAATTTAATATATTTGGTTTTATTTAGTTTTTTTAATCATTTAACTTTAATGATTTTTCCTTAATTTGGTCTATAAATTGAACTTAATAAATCTAAATCTGAATCTGTTAGTTTAAAGTTATGAATATCTTGCTCTTTTAACCGTGGATACATTAATGATTTAGGATCAGTAGTATGTTTTAGTCCTAATGCATGCCCGAACTCATGAGCAAGGGTCAAACGTAAGTCATTTAAAGAAGCATAGCCGTAAATCTGGATTTGGTTTTGACTGAATAAACCTTTATGGAAGGGTTGAATACTCGTTTTCTGCTCTAGTTTGAATTGTGTTTTTAAAGCGCTTAAATCACTTTGCTCTCGATTTAGCTCTTTAATTTTTAAGTTAAGTGATTGAATTTTAAAATTTAGACTATTGGATTCATTTCGTAACTCTTCCGATTTTTGCTCTAGTTGTTTTTGCCATTCTTTTAAATTATTGGCATTAGAGTATTGATGTTCTCCTTGATTAAAGCGCGTTACATCTTGTTGATATTGTTCAAACTCAACTTTTAGACTGACCTTTTTCTTGTTTAAATCACTTGATAGTTGAGCAACTTGCTGTTTGTTTAGAACAATTTCTTCATTTTTAATGCGCCAAGCTTCCTGCTTTTGCAAAAGTGCATCTAAATTGTTTTGTTGTTCATCTTTAAGCATTTGATGATCATCATAGATTAAGTTAATTGACAATTGAGCCTGTGAATCATAAATAAAATAGGTCTTCCCAGTTTCTTTTTGCCAGATTTCAGCAGCTTGCCGACTTACCTCAACTAGTTGTTCTTTAGTAAGTTGAAACCGCGGATCAATAAAAGCAATTCGGTATTTTAAAGGCTGATGAGATGAATGAATTGGCAGATTGCTTTGAGCAAAAAGTGTTGTTTGTAAGCCCATGCATAAGCATAAGCTCAATCCCCACCATAGAAATTTTTTCATGGCAAAATAAAAAATATAAATAAATCTTATTGTTAGCTACTTAATTTAATTCGTCAAAATGATAAAAATCTCAATAGATTAGGTGGCGTTTGTGATATTGGTCGAAAAATTAAAAAAGATGTTCTCAGACTTGGCAATAATCAAATAATTAATGTAGTAAATAACAGTGGTTTTTTAACAAAAAAATATTATTTAAAATTAAATATTTAGTTTTTATCATTGATTTTTCTGACAGAAATATTTGAATAATATCATTAAAAAACTTATTGTTACTTTTTGTAAACAATAAAAAACCGCGCCTAAGCACGGTTTTTTATTAAAGAAACAAATTATTTTTTGTCATCTTTAACTTCAGTGAACTCAGCGTCTACAACACCATCATCTGCTTTTTGTTGACCCGCATCACCACCTTGGAATGCATTTGGATCAAAGCCTTCAGCACCACCAGCTTGTTGCGCTTGTTCATAAGCACGTTGAGTGATAGGCATCAAGATGTTTTGTAAAGCTTCAGTTTTTGCTTTGATATCTTCTACATCATTTTCTTTTGTTGCTGCTTCAAGTTCAGAAACGGCAGTGCTTACAGCTGTTTTTTCATCTTCAGTAACTTTATCACCCAGATCTTTAACAGCTTTGTTCGAGCTTGAAATTAATGCATCAGCTTCGTTACGCGCTTTTGCAAGTTCTTCAAACTTACGATCTTCTTCAGCATTCGCTTCAGCATCTTTAATCATGGCTTCGATTTCAGCATCAGACAAACCTGAGTTCGCTTTAATCTGGATCGATTGCTCTTTACCAGTGCTCTTATCTTTAGCAGATACTTTCAAGATACCATCAGCATTGATGTCGAAAGATACTTCAATTTGTGGCACACCACGTGGAGCAGGTGGAATATCGCCTAATTGGAAGTTACCCAACAATTTGTTTTGTTGAGCCATCTTACGTTCACCTTGGTAAACAGAAATGTCTACAGCAGGCTGGTTGTCAGCAGCAGTAGAGAACACTTGTGATTTCTTCGCAGGAATCGTCGTGTTTTTCTCAATGATTGGTGTTAATACACCACCCATTGTTTCAATACCTAAAGTTAATGGAGTTACGTCTAATAAAAGAACGTCAGTTTTGTCACCAGACAATACCGCACCTTGAATGGCAGCACCGATTGCAACTGCTTCGTCAGGGTTCACGTCTTTACGTGGCTCTTTACCAAAGAACTCTTGTACTTTTTGTTGTACAAGTGGCATACGAGACTGACCACCAACCAAGATCACGTCAGAGATGTCTGAAGTCGAAAGACCAGCATCTTTAAGTGCGATTTTACAAGGCTCAATAGTGCGAGCAACTAAATCAGCAACCAAACCTTCAAGTTTCGCACGTGTTACATTGATCACTAAGTGTTTAGGACCAGTTGCATCAGCAGTGATGTATGGAAGGTTGATTTCAGTTGCATTTGATGAAGAAAGCTCGATTTTTGCTTTTTCAGCAGCTTCTTTCAAACGTTGTAACGCAAGTGGATCATTTTTCAAGTTCACACTTTGTTCTTTCTTAAATTCTTCAACTAAGAATTCAATTAATGCGTTATCAAAGTCTTCACCACCAAGGAAAGTATCACCGTTTGTTGATAACACTTCGATTTGTTGGTCGCCATCAAGGTCTGCGATTTCAATGATTGATACGTCAAAAGTACCACCACCTAAGTCGTAAACTGCAACTTTACGGTCGCCTTCTTTTTTGTCCATACCGAACGCAAGTGCAGCAGCAGTTGGTTCGTTAATGATACGTTTAACGTCTAAACCAGCGATTTTACCCGCATCTTTAGTCGCTTGACGTTGAGCATCGTTAAAGTAAGCAGGAACAGTAATAACTGCTTCAGTAACTGTTTCACCTAAATAGTCTTCTGCAGTTTTCTTCATCTTTTTCAAGATTTCAGCAGAAACCTGTTGAGGCGCTAATTTTTTATCGTTTACTTCAACCCAAGCATCGCCATTGTCTGCTTTGATGATTTTATAAGGTACAAGACCGATATCTTTTTGTACCGCTTGATCTTCATAACGACGACCGATTAAACGCTTGATAGCGAATAATGTATTTTTCGGGTTAGTTACTGCCTGACGCTTAGCACTTTGACCTACTAAGATCTCGCCATCTTTATAAGCAATGATCGATGGAGTTGTACGTGCGCCTTCAGCGTTTTCGATTACTTTTACTTTATCGCCTTCAAGTACAGCAACGCATGAGTTGGTAGTACCTAAGTCAATACCAATAATTTTTGCCATGTGACGTTTTCCTCAAAAATTCTTTTGCAATGTTTTTGCTTGTTATCCGATATGAGAGTGAATCTATTTTTTTCAAGCGTTTTAGCGAAAAAAAATCTAAAAACTCTCAAAAAATTATTTATTGACCAACCATAACCATAGCAGGGCGCAATAAGCGACCATTTAACGTATAGCCCTTTTGTAAAACGCTACCGATTTCATTCGCTTTAGCATTTGGGTCAATACCTACAGCTTGATGTAAATCCGCATTGAAGCCATTTTTCGTATCAGCTTCTACAACACCAAATTTTTCAAGTGTGGTTAACAGCGACTTCAAGGTCAGTTTAATACCTTCAAGTACTGGCGTTTCTTCATCACCAGCCGCTTGAATTGCACGTTCTAAATTATCAACAGAATCTAGTAACTCTTTTGCAAATTTTTCAAGCACAGTCTCTTTATGCTTGTCAGACTCACGTTGAATACGCTCTACACTTTTTTGTGCTTCGTAAACTGCATTTGCAGTACGTGCTTTTTCAAGTTTTAGGCTTTCTTCTAATTTGGTGATTTGCGCTTGTAAAGATTCAACGGTAACGTCGTTTGCTTGCTCTACACCTTCAGCCTGAGTTTGCTCATTAGATTGCTCTGCTTGCTCGTGTTGAATGTCTTGAGCTTGCTCATTTTGCTCATTAGCCATTGATGATCTCCGTTTAAATGGGTTTTTAAACATGTACAGTCCTTTTGGCATCAGCATTTACTGGGTAAAACCTGAACTGCCATGCATATGCTGTAATTCATTAATAGGGATGAAGTATGGGCATTGCCTAAAAATTCAAGCGTACACGGCAATTTAAAACTTTTAATTTTGCGGTTTTAAGTAAAAATCTAAATTTTCGATCATAAAAGCAATAAATTCTTGGGTTATTTTGGGTAAATGTTGTCTTGAAGCATATACCACCGACAAACTTAATTCGGGAGCCGAAAAGTTTTTAAATAAAGGCACCAATCGTTTTTCTTTTAAATCTTTTTTAACTAATAAAGTCGGTAACATTGCCACACCTTGAGCATGTACACACATGTCATAAACAGCATTTACATCATTACTTTTAAAGGTGACGTTTAAAGGATAGTTCTGAGGTTGCTGTTCAGTATCAAAAAGTGTCCAAAATTGATGTTGGCTATGGTGAGCTAAACATTCATGTTGAATAAGTTGCCTTGGATGGGAGAGGGGGCTGTGTTGCTTTAAATAATCAGGATGAGCGCAGAATACAGACTCGATTTGACAAACAGGTCGTGCAATTAAACCATCGGCAACTTTTTGCGTTATACGTAAGGCTAAATCGACCTGAGCATCAATTAAGTCCATCGTATTTTCAGTTAGATATACATCAAATTGAATATGTGGATGTTGCTGTTTAAATTGGCGAATACATTCCCCAACTCCTAATTGAAATAAAAATAAACCACACGTAAAGCGAATCGTACCGTTATGTTGTTCGGGTGCGGCTAACTCTTGTAAAAGTTGCTGTTGTTGTAAAATATTCTCGCAGTAGAGTAGGGCTTTTTCACCTGCTGGAGTGAGAGATATTTTTCGGGTATTTCTTTGAAATAGTCGAGTTGAGAATGTGTGCTCTAGGTGCTCAAGATAGCGTGAAACCATGGCACGGGAATAATTTAGGTGTTCTGCGGCTTTGGTTAAATTGCCATGCTGAGCAATAGAAACAAAGACGTGTATGGCTTTTAATGTGTCCATATGCTTTATCATTATTACAATATATGCAACAGTTTATCTTAATTTAGTGCATTTACCTTACAAGAATTGCAATTTAAAGTATTTCTCATGAAATTGGAGATACATAATGAAATTTTTTAAATTAACTGCTTCAGCCCTAGCAACTGCTACTGTTTTAACGGTAGCTTCCTCAGCTTTTGCGCAAGATTTGAAAATCCAAAGTTTTCTGGCTAAACCCGAACATTTCGGCGTGACTTCTACTTTAATTGAAGGCGATAAAGAAGTTCTGTTGGTGAATGCACAATTCTCAAAATCTGAAGCATTACGTATTGCTGCCGATATTCTCGATAGCGGTAAAACACTAAAGACAATTTTCGTAAGTTATGGCGATCCGGACTATTACTTTGGCTTAGATGTATTTAAACAATACTTCCCAAATGTACAAATCATCGCAACGCCAGAAACTGTTAAACATATCCAAGATACTCAAGCGCTTAAAGTGAAATATTGGGGTCCACAAATGGGTGCAAATGCGCCTAGTCAAATTATTGTGCCTCAAGCTTATACTGCTAAAACTTTAAAGTTAGAAAATGAGTTGATCGAAATTAAAGGTAAGAAAGAACTCACTTATTTATGGATTCCTTCTTCTAAAGCAGTAGTAGGTGGTATTCCTGTCTCTTCAGGTATTCATTTATGGATGGCAGATACGCCAAAAGTTAAAGATCGCAATGAAGTGATTCAAGCTTTAGAAAGTATTAAATCACTCCAACCTCAAACAGTTGTTCCAGCTCATATGGTTGAGGGAGCTCCACAAGGTTTGGATGCGGTTAACTTCTCTATCGACTATCTCAAGAGCTATGAGAAAGCGGTCAAAGTAAGTAAAAATGCGAGTGAGCTAAGTCAGCTCATGCAGAAACAATATCCAACATTGAAGAGTGTGGATAGCCTAGAACTAGGTGCAAAAGTTGTAAAAGGTGAGATGCAATGGCCATAATTAAAATCGAAACACCATAAATTTTCTAAAAAGCCGTGGTCTATCCCCGGCTTTTTTTATGAAATAAGGCATTTTCAAGTAAAAAGTCTCTGTAACATTCTACGCACCTTATATAGCGTTTCTATGAAGAGAAAATTTTTAACGAGAGTAAAAGGCTAAGATAAAAATTAGAAATTGATAAAAATAAACAAAAGCTTAAGTTGTAGCTTCTATATAAAAGGTAGAGGTGAGGCTAAGGAAGAGGTTTTAATAAAAAATTGCACAATTTGTACTTCTATTACTACAAAAGACAACCAATGATACGCACGCCAGAAAAAAAAATTGTGAATTATAGGCAGCGCGAAGATGAACTTTGCATTTAAATGTTTGTCGTAATGAAAGGAAAGTGATTATGAAAAAATTAGGTCTTATCTCTGTAGTGCTTGCTGGTGTTGCTTTTACAGCTGTTGGTTGTGCATCTGAAGCTGGCTTAAATGCATCAGGTTCAGCTCAAACTAGCGCTAGCCCATCTGGCGTACAAGCTGGTGTTGGTGTAGATGCAGGTGTTTCTGGTCAAGCACAACCAGGTCAAGTTGATGCTGGTGCTTCTGGTTCTGTTTCAGGTTCTGCAACTGCTCAGTAATTCTTAGCGATAAGAACAGTTAAAAGATTATAGAGTACATATATTCAAGATGCCGATTTATATATGAAATGAGCTGCTACTCATTATTCTATAGTCAAGAGAATGTGGATTTCTCAACAAAAAAGCCCCAAGAGATTTTTTCTTTGGGGCTTCCATATTCCAATAGATTTTAGTCATCATCATGATAATCTCTATGATTGTGATCACGATCTTCTAATCTTTTCTTCTCCCATTCACGGTGTCTTTTTTCCCACTCACGACGATTTCTATCCTGTTCGCGAGCATCTTTACGTTGTTGTTCGTATATTCTCTTACGCTCTTCCCAACGTTTTCTTTCCCAGTCACTATAGCGACGTCCATCATTGCGGTCATAGCGATCATCATCATGATCATGGTAAGCATAACCACCGCGGTAATAAGGATCATCTGTATAAGCAACACAACCTACAGTTAAAAGACTGGTTGCTAATAAAGTAACAACTAGTTTTGCTGACATAGCACAATCTCCTTTTGTCTGTTAACAATAATTGGCAAAAAAGTTCTGTTTTAAACGACAGATTTGTTAATGACATTTGCTATAAATCAGATTAGCGTAGATTGGTTTTTACCTTTGTATCTTGATTACATGAGTTGTATGCGAATATAGTCAAACAACAAAGAATTCTGTAGAAAATATGAAGGATAAGAGGAATTCATGGAGATAGGCATGACAGCATTTAATCAAAAAATTCAAACATTGCTAGATAAGGGCCAAGGGCCTGCTGCTCGAGCTCTTGATAAGTTACCTCGATTAGCTCAAGAATCACTTGCCAAAATCCTTGGATATGCCTACCAATACCCAGAGCTTGACTCGTTTACTAAATGTATGATGGCCGTACAAATTAAACAGGGACGTATTGGTTTCATTGGTTCAGATCCTATTGAGTCTAGACGGCAGTTTGATACACAAATGTTGGCTATACGCCAGAAATCAACTGAAATTGATTCAGTGGAAGACATTCGTTTGCCGCTTCAAAGTGGAACTGTTTTCGCAAGACACTATCATCCTTCACCGAATAAAAAATTACCTCTGATTGTTTTCTATCACGGGGGAGGGTTCGTTGTAGGTGGTTTAGATACTCATGATGAGGTTTGTCGTATATTGGCAAAATATGCAAAAGTACAAGTACTCAGTATTGATTATCCACTTGCACCTGAGGTCTCACCTCAACATTTAATCCAATCATGTGAAGATGCATTAGCTTGGGTATATCAAAATCGCAGACAACTAAAAATATTAAAAAATCGTATTGCTGTAGCAGGGGATAGTGCAGGCGGCAATATCAGTACGGTTGTGGCTCAACGATCAGTAAATAAACCTTATGCTCCACAAGCACAGCTTCTCATTTACCCTACAGTTGATTTTAAAAGCCGACATCCTTCTTTCTATGCCTATAATGAAGGATTGGTTTTAACAGATAATGATATCAATTATGTTACCCAATATTATGCAACTCAGCATAATGTAGAATTAGACGATCCGATTATTTCTCCAACCTATGGTAATTTGAAAAAGAACCCGCCAGCTTTCGTGATTACGGCTGGTCATGACGTATTGCATGATGAAGCGAAAATTTATAGCTATAAGCTAAGACAAAATGGCGTCAAAATGCATTATGAAGAATATTCAGATCAAACACATGGTTTTATAAATTTGACACCTATTTCTAAAAAGGCAAAAAGATATACTATCGAGATCAGTAAGAACTTCAGAAAGTTCTGGGATAAAAATAGTTAAACAAAAGCTTAGTCCATGTTTCACGTGGAACGTGGACTAATACTCAAATCTAAAATATAAAGTACTAAATAAAAGATAATAAATACTCACTAGAATTCTTTTATATAGATGATTAAATTTATCTTTCATCATTAAGTTTTGCATTTTATTGTAGGAAGATATGAAAAAATTATTAATGTTATGTTGTTTGGGTATAAGCAGCCATTCAGTCTGGGCTGACACTTTAGTTGAAATGCAAACAAATTTAGGCAACATTGAAATACAACTTTATGATGATAAAGCACCAAACAGTGTGAAGAATTTTAAAGACTATATAAAGTCAGGCTTTTATAAAGATACGATATTTCACCGCGTAATTCCTGGTTTTATGGTGCAGGGCGGTGGACTTACTGCAAATATGCAGGAAAAGACTACGCGAGCACCTATCAAAAATGAAGCTAGAAATGGAATTGCTAACACACGCGGAACGTTGGCGATGGCTCGTACTGCAAATCCTGACTCAGCTACTAGTCAGTTTTTCATAAACGTTGCAGATAATAATTTTTTAAATCGTTCTGCGGGTAATGCGGGTTACGCAGTTTTTGGAAAAGTAATTAAAGGAATGGATGTGGTTGACCGTATTGTTCAGGTCCCTACATCAAACTATGGCATGCATCAAAACGTACCAAAACAGTCTATAAAGATAGTAGATATAAAGTTTAAAACTCTTCAAAAATAAATTAACTATATAAATCATATATTTGTTTGTTTTTGAGATTTTTTTTGGCTGAAAAAGAACCGGTCGAACGTGCATATTTATAAAAGTGCTTGCGTACCAGTTTTTTTTCCCTATAATGCACTCATCCCGACGCGATACACGAGAATATCTTAGCTTACAGGGTTAAGATGAAAGCTTAGTATTGCGTTGAATTCTGTCTCTGACGAAGAGCAGAAAAATCATTAAGAGAATTGAAGAACAACTT
>NZ_LRDR01000019.1:0-41947 GCF_001541635.1 Acinetobacter sp. LMB-5
AAAACGTGGCTGAACAGTTTAAAGTGAATCGTGCAGATCAGGACCAGTTTGCCTTGGTGAGCCAACAACGCACCGCAAGCGCGCAAGCCAAAGGCTTTTTTTCTAAAGAAATCGTGGCAGTTGAAATCCCTCAGCGTAAGGGCGATGCTGTTGTGATTGATACCGATGAGCATCCACGTGCATCGACCACCCTTGAAGGTTTAAGCAAACTTAAACCTGTGGTTAAAGCAGATGGCACAGTTACTGCGGGTAATGCTTCAGGCATCAACGATGGCGCAGCCGCTCTGCTGATTGCATCTGATGAAGCACTTCAGGCTTATAACCTCAAACCACGTGCCAAGATCATTGCTTCGACAGCAGTCGGTGTAGAACCACGCATTATGGGCTTTGCTCCAGCACCAGCCATTAAAAAATTACTTAAACAAGCTAACCTAACTTTAGAGCAGATGGATGTAATTGAGCTAAATGAAGCTTTTGCTGCACAAGCTTTGGCCGTCACTCGTGATTTAGGTTTGCCAGATGATTCTGACAAGGTAAATCCAAATGGTGGTGCCATTGCATTGGGTCATCCACTTGGTGCATCAGGTGCACGCCTAGTCACTACAGCCTTAAACCAGCTTGAACAAACAGGTGGTCATTACGCTTTGTGTTCAATGTGTATTGGCGTGGGCCAAGGCATCGCATTGATTATTGAACGTGTTCAAGCACTTTAAGGAGAAACAAATGCCATCTTTTCAATCTGCTGATGCACAAATTAACTATCAAACTTTTGGTGAGCCATCTTCCCCTGCGCTGGTGTTTTCCAATTCTTTGGGCACTAACTATGGCATGTGGCAAAAACAGTTTAATGAATTAAAAAATCAATTTTTTGTGATCTGCTATGATACTCGTGGTCATGGTTCATCATCTACCCCTAACGGCCCATATACGGTAGAGCAATTAGGTGAAGATGTTGTCCGTTTACTGGATCATCTGAATGTTAGCAAAGCTGCTTTTTGTGGTATTTCTATGGGTGGTTTAACCGGTCAATGGCTTGCGATTCACTACCCTGACCGTTTTAGTCATGTAATTGTGGCAAATACTGCCGCTAAAATTGGACAAGAACAGGCATGGCTTGACCGTGCAAAATTAGTACGTGAGCAAGGTTTACAACCAATCGCCGCTACAGCTGCTTCGCGATGGTTTACAGATCCCTTTATCCAAAGTCACCCTTCAATTGTCAACAACCTGTGTAACGACTTAAGTGCTGGCAGCGCAATGGGTTATGCCAATTGTTGTGAGGCTTTGGCTAAAGCGGATGTCCGTGAGCAGTTAAAAGACATCAAAATTCCTGTATTAGTGGTTGCTGGAACTCAAGACCCAGTAACTACAGTTGCAGATGGCGAGTTTATGCAGCAACGTATTCCGCAATCAAAACTTGCAGAAATAAATGCCTCTCATATTTCTAATGTAGAACAGCCAGAAGCTTTTAATAAAATCCTAAAGGATTTTTTATTAGGTTAATTTAATGATTCAAAAAATGGCCTATAGAGGCCATTTTTTATATCTCGTAGAAACTTAATAACGAATCATAACCGATTTTAATTCGGTGTAATCTTCGATAAATGCATCTGAAAACTCTCTACCAATTCCTGAAGCTTTTACCCCACCAAATGGAACTGATGGATCTAAGAACGTATGCATATTGACCCACAAGGTGCCTGCTTCAATTTTAGGAATTAAACGTAAAGCTTTAGATAGGTCATTTGTCCAAATACTTGCGGTTAAACCAAAGCGCGACTGATTCATCAGTTGAACGAGTTCTTCGTCAGTTTCGAATGGCATTACCCCGACTACTGGACCAAAAGTTTCCTCTGAAAATAAAGGATCATCCGTATTTTTAAAGGAAATTAAAGTCGGTTGTACAAAATACCCTGTCTGATCTAGAGCCTTACCACCAGCAATAATCTGGTTGTTGGCTTTAGCCATATCTAAATAATGTTTCACTTTATTAAAATGTGGCTGATTAGAGAGTGGACCAAACATACTTCCTTCATCCATAGCCGATCCAATTTTGAACTGGGAGAGTGCTTTCGAGAGTTTCTCGACTAGTTCATCATGTTTTGTGTGATGTACAAAAAAACGCTCGGGGGATGCACAAACTTGACCTTGATGTACAAAAGTTGCTTGTAATAAAGTTGGTAAAATCTCATCAATATTTGCATCGGCCAAAACGGCTATTGCATTTTTACCACCCAGTTCCAGACTTACACGGGTTAAATCACTGCTCATCGCGAGCTTACCAATCGCAATGCCTGTTGGTACTGAACCTGTAAACGAGACTTTCTTAACGAGTGGCGACTCAATTAAATATTGCCCTGTATCGCCCTTACCCGTAACCACATTAATTACACCAGCTGGAATACCTGCTTCAATCGCAAGTTCGGCTAAACGTAATAAAGATAAGCTGGCAAATTCACTAGGTTTAAGCACAATGGTACAACCCGTTGTTAAAGCTGAACCGATTTTCCAAACACCAATCATGAGTGAAAAATTCCAAGGCACAATCCCTGCAACCACACCAATCGGTTGTCTTAAAGTAAAGGCTGTATATTTCTCACCTTGCATAGAAGGAATAGAGGGTTGCATAGTTTGACCATTAATTTTAGTTGCCCAACCAGCAAAATATCTCAAGAAAATAACAGATTGTGCGACTTCAAGGTGTCTTGAAATATTGATAAGCTTTCCTGTAGACAACGTCTCGAGCTGTGCAAGTTCTTCACCATGTTGTTCAATTAAATCTGCCAACTTATTTAGTTTAACGCCACGTTCGTACGGTGTAGTTTCAGCCCAAGCATTTTGAAAAGCATGTTCAGCACTTTTCACCGCATTTTCCACATCCTGTTGACTGCCTATACTGATTTGAGCAACAACCTGTTCAGTCGATGGATTCACAATATCCACTTTATCTAAAAGCTCGGCAGCAACTAATTTTCCATCAATAAAATGTCCATGTTGACGTGCCATAAATTGCTGTACGCTTTCTAAAATCTGAACTTCACTCATTTTCTTTTCCTCTTTTCATTTCTAAACTTTTGTTATGACAGCAACTACGCGACCTGATTCAAAATAAAGTCTGCACCACGTTCACCAATCATGATGGCAATTGCATTGGTATTACCACTTGGAACTTGTGGGCAAATAGAACAATCCACCACACGTAAGTTTTTAAAACCATGTACTTTAAGTGTCTGATCTGTGACCGAATCTTGCGGAGCATTGCCCATTTTGCAGCTACCTGCGGGGTGATAAACCGTTTTAATGTTCTGACGCATCCATTTATCAATCGCTTCAATATCATCAGGATCGATATTTGCAGGCTCAACGACTTCTTTGACAATCGCTTTCAATGCTGGTTGTTGTAATAGGCGAAGTCCGGCCTGTACCGCACGGATATTTGCGTCAATATCTTCTTGATGGCCTAAATAATTAGGGTCAATGACAGGCAAATCTTTTGGATCTTTACTGCTTAACCGTAAAGTCCCACGTGCTTTTGGCTGTACATGTCCGACTTTAATGGTAAGGCCATGTGCCTGAGCCGCTGCTTTTTCACCGGGGGTATTATCGAAATTATCCAGCACAGGTAAAAAATGAAATTGGACATCAGGTCGACCATTGTTGTTTGTATCAATAAAACCACCACCTTCTAAAATATTAGTGGTTAGCAATCCTGAACGTGTAAAACACCATTGTAAAAAGTGTCGTACTGCGGCTAAACCGTGGTCTTCACCGAGCAGGCTGTTATTGGTTGTTACTGTCGCATTAACCGACATATGCAAATGATCGTGAAAATTATCACCTACAGGTAAGTCACGAATACATTCAATGCCGAGCTCATCTAAATGCTGTTTTGGGCCAATTCCCGAAAGTAATAAAACCTTAGGACTACCAATTGCACCAGCACTCAGAATGACTTCTTTTTGAGCCTGTACCGTAATCGGTGATTTTCCCCCAACGCTATAAGTCACCCCAGTAACCTGATCACCTTGAGTTTCAATTTTATGGACTAAAGCATCAGTAATCACCGTAAGATACGGGTGGTTTTCGACTGACTTTAAATAAGTTTTTGAGGTACTCGCCCGAGAACCATTTTGAGTAGTAGTTTGATAAAACCCTACCCCCGCCTGATCCCAACCATTAATATCATTGACATAATTCATCCCCATTTGTTGACCTGCTTTAATACAAGCAAGTGTTAAAGGATGGCGATAACGGTTTTCACTGACAGGTAAAATGCCATCTTGTCCGTGATATTCATCAGCAAGACTTTCATTTTTTTCTGCTTTCTTAAAAAAAGGCAGCACATGTTGATAAGACCACTGATTGCATCCCCATTCCGAGGACCATAAATCATAATCCTGTCGTTGGCCTCGGCAATAGATCATGCCATTAACCGAGCTTCCACCTCCCAACACTTTTCCTTGTGCAAGGATCATTTCACGATGATTACAATATTTCTGTGGAACGGTCATGTATTGCCATGATTTTTGCTGGAATACTTTAACTACTGTTGCAGGTATAGTATGAAACATACTACTATCTCGGCTTCCAGCCTCTAGAACAAGAACACGCCCTGCCTTGGCTTCTAATAGTCGTGCTGCGACCACACAACCTGCTGAGCCAGCACCAATCACGATATAGTCATATTGTTGATTCATCTGATTTCATCCTAATTTTATTTCTATGAATGCACCGCCAGTAAACACGGTCTCCTTCGCTTTGATTTAATAGATGTATTGCAGAATTAACTGCGCATAGACATTGGTTTTGTCATCGTAGTTTTGTGTACCGCCACTATGAATATCGTGTTTTGGTTTATAGAGCCCAATTAAAGGAATAACATTGAATTTTTTATTAACCGACCAGACTGAAAAGACATCTAATTCATGTCCATCTACATTAGTTAAAGATTTATTTACTGTTTTGAACTTATAGGCCAAAGCACCCAACATAAAATTTTCTTTCAAATTCATCATGTAAGAAACTTGATGAATATCGGCATTTTTATTGAATGGACCAGCATAATTTCCGGCAACTTCGCCCTGAAACCATGTACCAAAGCCGACTGTATTTCCATAAAACATAGGGTCGTATTGGTCTGAAAAATGACTAAAACGGTAGCCTAATGAGGGCGTATATTTTGAAGATAAAAAGTTATAGTTCAGCGCTAAATAGCCAGCATTTTCTTGGCCATCTTTTTTATCTTGAACCACAAACTCAGTTTTAACTTGTAGTTCTGGTAAAGGCTGATAATTCAAACGTAAAGCATAATTTTTAAGGTCTTGTCGTCCTGAAACCTGTTCAGCATCTTTAAGATCTAATACGTTTAAATAGGTAAACCCAACGCCCTTATCTTTAAGCTGATACATCAGATCAGTCACAAAGAGTTGTGGGGAAAATTGTGCTTTATTGTCCGATTTTAAATAAGCCAACTTAAGGGTTGTATTCTCTTGCGGTTTGTATTGAAGCAAACTTGTAAAATCAAAGCTTCGACGAGCTGCCAAATAATATGCTCCGCCACGATCTAGTGTGCCATCCGCAGGCGCTTTACCAAGATTTAACGCATCACCCGCAATGAAGAACCCATCACCAATCATGATATTTTGTCGACCAATACTTAAATCGTAGGTCGTTAACTCATCTTTATTGGTGCCGTCTTTAAAACCAATGATCCATTCATTCACATCTGTTTTACGTTCTTTGCCATTACTATTTTGGCCTGCGTCTCCATCACCAAATGTTGCCGAGCTAATACCGCTCAAGCTTGCATAGAGCTGATTGTTTTTAAAGGTGTAGTTTCCCTTCGCACCATATTTAAGATGACCTTCTTGCCAATTGACTCTTTCATCATCTAGGTTTTCGCCGTTATAGCTTTTACCGCTACTAAAAGTCCCAAAAGTTGCTTCAAAAATTGACTTAATTTCAAGCTCACCAGCATGCACAGTTGAAAAAAATGAGACAAAGAGAGTCCCTCTCACAACCTGAGAAAATAAATTTTTCATTGAGAAATTCCTTTTTTGCGAACCGCCTAACCGTGCTCAAGTGTGGGTAATCGATTCGTTACCCACTCTAGATCATGCACCCGTTTAGTGATGGTCGTGCTGAGTGTTTTGCTCTTCTTCACCCAAGTTTAAAGTCGGGGTGCTGTCAAAGAAGTTCCAAGGTTTGATGAGCGTATTCACCCATTCTGTTGGCATAATTGGCCATTCTTCAGCACGTGCCACATGAGTTGTGCCTGTTGTCATCCACACCACAAGATCTTTATTTTCAATATTCTCATTGTTGCCAATGAACTGTCCTAACCCTGTGTCATGAGTCGAACGATTTGAATATTTCCCTTCAGGGTAGCGTTCGTCTGGATTGTACTGAGTCACCCAAATTTGCTTATCCATAAAGTTCAAACGTTTAAATAACCATTCATCTTTAGAAAAATTGGCTCCTTTTGCCACAGGGTGTGTTCCACCTGCAAACGGAATCAATTGGTAAGAAACTGGATTACCTAATTTATTTTCCTTGTTGAAATTCGTGAGTAAGCGAATAGTGGATGGGTCAAATTTTTCAGCCGCATTTTGCTCATTCGTAATGACTTTACTGTCAATTTGCATCGTGCTAGTACGAACACCGCCTTTGTCATTGGCTTTCACCACAGGGTCCATATGCATAAAGCTATTATTTTCCCCATCCACATCCATGTCTAAGCGGAAGTTATAGATGTGCTGATGCGTTGTACCCACAATATTATGGTCAATTAAAGTTCCATATTTGGTGTCTTCTTTGGCGGTACTGTCATGCATGGTGCGTGATTTAACGCCTTTAACAGCTTCAATACCTGTTGCACCTGCATTAATCCCAATTACACCATTTTGGGCAAATACCCAGTCAAACATGTAATCATAGTTCCCCACTGTACTAATCCAGCGCACAACAAGTTCACGGCGGGCTTCACTCGCATCTTGGTTACCAAAAATTTCGTGATGTTTATATTCAGGCCCAGCATAACGTTCAAATACAGCAATAGCATTTGGAATCACTTGTGGCTGGCCTTTGTAATCTGCAATCACAGCATCAAGTAAAACAGCGTTGTCGGGTGCATCTGTTCCCGGAAGAATAGATGAGGTAAGTGTTCCCATACCATATTCGCCAGAATCCAAATAAGATTTGAAGTACCAACCAATATCAGGGTCGCCATATGGAACCACCATCCCCCCCAAGTTGCCTTCATACATGACTTTACGCTTCACGCCTTTATCTTTATACGTCACGGTTGAAAGCTGTAAGCCAACACGAGAATCTAAGGCCACATGCAAACACCAATTCCCCCAATGTATGGTTTGACCTGTAATGCTAAAGTTTTTGCCCTCAGGTTCAGTAATATTGAGTGGTTTTAGCTTACTTGCTATGGGTTTATTGGACATATAAGGTCGATTTGCCATTGGCACAGGAATGATTGCGCCTTCTTCAATCTTGATAATTTTTTCTTTATCTAAATCCACTACAGCAACTAAATTTTCAATAGGATGCGCCCAGTAGTTACCATCACCGACATCAAGGTAAGCAACAACTTTTAATATATTGAGTTGTTTGTCCAGACCATCTTTACCGCCAAAATATCCAACAGTTAGCGGTGTAGCAATCACTTTCTTCACATCGGTAATGCCGCGTTTCCGTAACGCGTCTTGATATTCTTTACTCGTTTCAATTACACGTTGTACGGCTTCAAAATTATCGAGCAATACCATTCCATGAGTGTCTTTAAGTACATTCCATTTTGTGACTTGTTGAGTGTTAAGATTAACTTCACCTTCAATCGCTTGGTTGCCTTTTAATAAAATAAATGAGGCCATACGAACTTCTTTAAATTCTTTGTGATTAATGAAGTAATCCCAAACTTTGGCTTTTTCAGGCTCTTTAAGCTTTAACTCGGCAAAACGCATATTTTTATAAGCGTATTTCGAGCGGTTAATCACATCAAAGGTCTTTTTAATTTCGTCAGAGTTTAAGCTATTGAGTGGATGAAACGTATTTTCAATTTTAAAAGTTTGATCTAACCCAGACTGGAATACTTCATTAAAAAAATCTTTTCCAATAACAGGCTTACCATCCTTAATTAATAAAGGCACGCTGAGTTTGAAAGGTTTGCCATTCACCAAAACCTGATCTGAATTGGGTTTGGCCCGAACCACCATAGAACCTTTGGTAATTGTATAGGTATTGGTAAAATCATCTTTGACAACTTTAGCGCCTTGCTCACTCATGTTTTGATAAAGTGAGACCATTTCGGCATGTCCACCATGAGCAAACGCTTGAGTATTGAGTCCCCAAAAGCTTGCAGCTATTGATAAGTTAAGTGCCAGTATTTTTTGTATGTCATTCAATAATCGTTGTTTACGCATTGGTTTCATCCTTTTCATCTATCCCTGAACTATCTGAATCAGATAGTTAAAATGCACTTCCTGTGAGTGAAATTCATTAGACCAACTTAATAGTTTTATGGTTATTAAGCTTATCTAACCTGCTCTAATGAATTTAATTTCAACATAGTTACATAGGGCTAGCTTGTTCAAGAATGACGTCGAATTTGTCTAAAAATGACATTCAAAGATGAAAAATTAAACTGACATACCCTCTCTAAATTCTTTAGGAGAGATACCATATGTTTTTTTAAAGATCTTTGAAAAATGAGCACCGTCCCAGAAACCCCACTTCAAGGCAATTTGGGTAATCGAACTCTGTTTGTTCTTTTTATCAAGCAAATCCGCTTTGACTTTTTCTAGGCGTTTAAGCTGTATATATTTGTTAATAGATAAATTTTCTTGAAGGAACAAACGGTAGAGATGACGTAGCGATACTCCAATATGCTCTGCAATTAATTTAGGTGTTAAATCTGGTTTTGCTAAGTTTTCTATAATATAACGCTCGGCTTTTTCCATTAGATTATTGGAGCTATTAATATTTTTATAATTGATTGTAGGTTTGATTAAGGCAATCAGTGCATCTTCAAAGGCATTACCGTCTTCGGTTGCGTACCAAAGTTTGATGTTTTCAGCAGACATATTTTTCAAAATATTCTTGAGTAAAAAACCACTCATATTTTGAGTAATCAGTTTTCCAAAATATTCAGTACTAATATTTTCTTTCAGTAATTTTTCACGCGACAGATGGACTGAAATCTGACTTACCAAACCTTGCGGATACATCGAAATTGTTTCGACCGGGTCGACCAACACAATATCGCCTTCATTCAGGCTGAGTGTCTCATTTTTATATTCGAGCAGCATTTTTCCCGAATACTGCAAAATCAAAAAACAAAAACGATTATTCACTCGATCGATTTCATCGGCTTTCCGGACAATTTTATTTGCATTGTTTTTGATAAAAGCAATTTCGGTATCGCCCAATAAAAAGCACTGAACTTCACCAATGAATAAATTACGGGTTCCGTCAAAATCGGTTTCAAAATTGCCGCACACACTTTTAATATGGTGCGTCCATGTGAGTAATGCATCGCTTACATATTGGTTCATCCCTTACCTCTCTATACATGTGCAACCGCTCAAAATTTTGCGTTTGTGGTGGTGCACTGTCTTGGCTTATTTGCAATCTTGTTTTATTGATAAACAAATTGTGTGCCAAAAATTCCTTATCCTTGGAATTGTTTTGATGATAGTCAGCTAGATGTGAAGAAGCTGATAAATCAATTCAATTTATCAGCTTAATGGGACTTATGCTACTCCTGCAAAATCTCGCAGCATGGTAATAAAAATATCCTTTTGCTCATCAGAATACTTTTTAAACACTTCATTTTGGTGGCTATCGGCAATATCAAACAAATACTGCGCCGTTTGTTTACCCTTTTCCGTTAGTGCGTATAAATTATCGTGATCAACTAATAATCCTTCAAATTTTAGAATTTCAGCCGATCTTTCAACTTCCTGCATTGGCATAGCAATATCACGCGGTAAATCTTCCTTACTTGAAGCAGTACCACTGGCTAAAACGAGTAAAAGACGTGATTCACTGGTACGGAAACCAGAAGCCATTTGCTTAGGAATATAGTCGGTTTGATAAGCTTTAAAAGCACGACTCATCAAATAGCAAACATTATTATATAAGTGCCCATAATGTGTTTGGTCTACGCCGTTTTGTTCAGTTTGTTTAACTTGAAGGCTCGGATGCGGCATGACACAAGAATATGCGCCTTGATGGTAGACCAGTGGGCTTCGACCTTGGTCATGGAAACGAACCACTTTGCCAACAATAATCCAATGGTCACCACCTTCAATCACTTGATAGCGTTCGCACTCAAACACCGCAGAACAATTTTCTAAGATTGGTGCACGTCCTGCACCAAGTTGAAAATTGGTGTCTGCAAATTTATCAATATTGCGTCTCGAAAACTTATTAGACAGCTCAATTTGTGTGCCTGATAAAATATTGACTGCAAAATGTGTCGCCTCTTCAAATACTGAAAAACTTGAAGATTTTTTATCAATACTCCACAAAATAAGTGGTGGGTCGAGTGACACCGAGTTAAAACTATTTGCGGTTACACCGACTTTCTCACCTTGTGCATTTTGTGCAGTAATAATGGTAACGCCTGTTGCAAAATTTCCTAATGCTCGTCGGAACTGTAGTGGATCGACCGTAAACTCATCTATTTGTTGTAATACATTCATCATCTTTCTCCTAAACCTTCTCTTACATCCATATAAATCGCGAGAGCATTAGATATCTAAAACTAGTCTCGGTGTTTTAGAACGCGAACAGCACACCAATATTTGTTCATTACTGGCTTTTTCTTCGTCAGTAAAATAAACATCTCGATGATCAGGTTCGCCTTCAATTACATCGCACATACAGGTTCCGCATACGCCTTGCTCGCAAGACATTTCAATGTCGATGCCTTCTTTAGCCAAAGCCTGCAAAATGGTTTCACCAGCTTCAACCATAATGATTTTTCCGCTACGCTCAGCCACCACCTCAAATGAATCTCCCGAGGTGTCTGTTTCAACTTGGAAATATTCTTTGTGGATTTGCTGTTCAGGAAAATCGTGAGTCGTGGCAAGATTAATCACCCAGTCCATGAAGCCGACTGGACCACAGGTGTAAATATGGCTCTCAAGGTCAATATCTTTGATGGCAGATTCAAAAAATGCTCTATGGCTTGCGCCTTCGGATTTAAAATGGAAAGTTGTGTATTGTGCTAACTCACCATTTTTAATTTCATCAACAAAAGCACAGTTTTCTGGGCTAGCGCCGCAGTAGTGAAGCTCGAACGATGCACCTTCATGTGCAAGTTGATAGGCCATCGTGATTAACGGCGTAATTCCAATTCCACCGCCAATCAATACGCTGTGTTTAGCTTTTAAAAGTGGAAATAAATTTTTCGGTTCACTGACCTGAATTTGCATGCCATCTTTAATTTCATCAAAAGCCGAGACTGAGCCACCACGTGATTCAGGGTCACGTAAAATTCCAAGGCGAAACTTACCTTCCTCATTTGGATTTTGGCAAAGTGAATATTGGCGCACCATACCATTTGGTAAGTGCACATCAATATGCGCACCCGCTTCAACTTTTGGCAATGTTGCAGAAGTTGCAGATTCAAATTCCATGACTGCAATATTTCCACCTTCCACATGGCGATTTTTAACGACAACATCATAAAGTGTAGTCATGATTTAACTCCCTTTTCATGCGTAAGCTCGTGGCTTAGCGCATGAATAAACCACCGTTAATATCCCATGTTGCACCAGTCACAAACCCCGCATTTGGACTCGCAAGCAACCTACAAGTTTCAGCAATAAAGTGCATACTTCCTAAGGATTTAACCGGAATATTCTGGATGAACTGTTCCATTTTTTCGTCTGGCACCACACTATGAACGATTGGTGATTCCATCGGTCCCGGTGCAACTGCATTAACCGTCACCCCTTTTGCCGCAAACTCTTTGGCAAAAATTTTGGTTAACGTCACAATCGCGCCTTTGGTTGCCGCATAGTGTGCACCTGTTGCAGTACCACCGTTTTGTCCTGCTAACGACGCCATATTAATGATGCGTCCATAGCCTTTTTTCGCCATATATTGGCCAATAATTTGGCAAGCCTGAAAGGTGCCGCGTTGGTTAACTTGGGTCACCCAATCAAAATCAGCTGCGGTAATTTCTAATACTGGCGTTGCTTTGGTGACGGTGGCATTGTTAATTAGCACATCAAGTTTAGAAAATTTCTCTTCAATCCATTGCACCGCTGCATGAAAATCTGCCTCAACTGAAATATCTAATTTCAAGGGAAACATATTTTGTGCATATTGACTTTGTGCCTTAGCATTCTCGGCTTTTTCAAGCGTACTTGCCGACAAAATCACTTGATGGCCTTGGCTCGCAAAATATTCAGCAATCACATTACCGAGTCCAGAAGCAGCACCTGTCACTAAAACAACCTGTTTCATGTTACCGCTCCTAAAGAATGTAGCTAATACCAGCTAAGGTATCGGTTGAGTTAACCAAGTTAATGATTTTACGGTTAATCTTAAAACCAGTATCGGCATCACGAGTCAAATGGTAAGTAATATCTGCGGTGTAATGCTTGAGGTTTTCTTTACGGAATTCACGTAAGTTCTGAGCACAGCGTAAAACGATTTCATCATCTTGGTCTTGAATGACTCGTACTCGCGAAATACTGCGTACCGTATTCGCCTTCGGTGCCGTAGAAATTGCCTCACCATTTTCAAGACGCTGTACACGTAAAGTACGCATATGATTATCGTCATAGGCATAATTTAAGTTGTTTTCGTAGTCTGTGAGGTTCGGGTCAATCGGAATGATATAAACCCCTTTTTCATTCCATAAATTGAGCCATTCACGATATTCGCTGTGGTCTAACATATCTGCTTCAGCCCAGATGAAAGCAGTGACTTCATTTAATAATTGCAGATTCATATTCATTGCTCTCTCCTTAAGCCGTCATCATCTTTTTCCACTGCTGGTATGCTGCGCGCATACCTGTTTCAGCACTGACATCACTTTTTAAGCCATCTTCAGTTTTGACTTCGCCCGGCAAACCGCGGTTCAACATGATCCATAAATCATTACCAGCATTGGCACCGTGTTGTACGCGTTCCCAAGCTTCCGAGTCATCTGGTGTACCAAAACCAAATGGACCTTGGAAATGTTCATGCAAACGTAAGCGATATTGATTGGCAATTTGCGGACCGCCATCCATCGTAATCACCGAGTGATGAATTTCTGTTTCAGCAACTGAGATTGGCTGTAACACACGGAAGAACGCCATTGAACATGCAATATTCGGGAATAAATTTAAGTTAAATCCAGAACCACCGACTGCACGAACAATACGGCGTACTTCTAACTCTTCATGCCCTTCGTCACGCAAAGCTTGAGCCAAGTCTTCAAAGCGCTCTTGAATTGGTCGCTCCATAAGCTCTTCGTCTAGATCAACCAGTTCAGGAATCATCACCATAACACTGTGACCATTACCTAAGTCTTCAACAAAGCCCGGCTGATTTTCGAAGTTAAAGAGTTCTTCTGTTTTTTCATCTACAGAACTTAAGAATGACTTATGTACCAACGGGAAGTGATATGCATCGGTGGTATTTTCAAGCTGGATTTTCCAGTTACCCGGGAAACGGAAACGGTGTTCACCCAACACTTTAATTGGATAACCCGCGCCCTGTTTCATAAATAGGTCAATCCATTTTTTTGCAGGCCCAAGGAACTCTTCAAGCGGTTGAATGTCTTCTTTAAATGAAGCGAAGATCATCCCGTTATATTCTTCTACCCGTAGACTCACCAGTGGCAATTCTGATTTATCTAAACAATCGCCGTAGCTTTCCGGAGATGGTACACCACGTAAACTACCGTCAAGTGCATAACTCCAACCGTGGTACGGGCATACAAAACTATTGGTTTTTCCTTTTTTATGTTCACATACGGTTGCTGCACGGTGACGACAACGGTTTAAAAGTACATGGACTTTCTTTTTACGGTCACGTACCGCCACAACAGGCTGTTTACCGATGTTAATCGTTTTATAGCTTCCGCCTTCTGGAATTTCGCTGGCATGCGCAACCCAGACCCAAGTGCTATAAAAGATTTTTTCCATTTCTTCATCAAAAATACGTTCATCTTTATAAAGAGAAGTATGAGCACGGTCACTTTGAACCAAAGCATCGTAATCAATGCCAATGTTATGCGTTGGGATAATACTGTTCATATCAATAGTCCTTTTAAATATGTCCTGGGTCATTCCTGGGAAGGTACCGGCAATTCAGCTTCAGTGTGCCAATGCGATACGGGACGACTGAAAATATTCTGTGTTTGGAAATGTTTAATTTTCCATGTTCCATCTGCTTGCTTTTGAAACTTCACATTGAGCTTTGCTGTATTCAGATGACTACGGCCATCTTTAAAGGTTGAAGTTTGCAACATGAGCCATGAAGCATTTGCATCATTTTGATTTACATAAATTTGTTCTGAATTTACAAAGTGTGCATTCATAACAAAGTGAGATTCTTTTTGGGTATAGCTTTTAAACATGTCGTAAATCGACTGCCAAGAATCATAACGGCCAAAAGATTTGGCATATTTCTCGCCAATACCTTCCCAAATACAGTCCTGATCAAAAAGATTCATTAGCTCATCAAGGTCTGTATTTGCATTAAGCTCGTCACAGATTTCCATATAACGGTTCAGGCAGTTACGGATAGCATTGTGCGCTTCTAACTGTTCTAGCCGTTCTATGATTTTTGCAATATTCACTTTGTCATTCATTGCCATCGCCTTAACGTTGAATAATCAATTCACGCCCAACACGAGCTTCAACTTTGCAATATTTCCAAAGTTTGTATGGACCTTCACCCACCACAGTCGTTCTAAACAAGTTACAAGCCGCGTGTACGGTTTCAATATCCGGAACATCTGCAAGCAAGTAGGTTGTCCAAGGCCAACCTGCACTTGGGCCAACCATGCTTTGGTCATCATCAAGATTTCCAAAAACATGCACGCCCGGTAAGTCATGAATGCCATTCCACATTTCACCAAACGCTGCCCAAACCGCTTTTGCTTCAGCTGGCTCTGCGTCAAAAAAGTTTTGGTTAATACCCATGCAGAACAAAACGCGTAATGATTTTTTAGCTTCCATCTCAATATCCTTTTAAAAATTAAACTTATAAATAACCTGGGGTTGGTTTTAACCCGAAACTGATTGAGCCTGCATTTTGTAAAGTTGCATCACCCATAAAGGCATGCTGAGTCACCACGTTGGTGTCATTCACAAAACGGCTAAATGGATTGTTGGTATAAATTGCTGTCATGCCCGCAAGCATTTGCATTTTTCGGGTGACTTTGGCGCAAACTCGAGCTGCATGGGTACATGCCAGACGCATATCGCTAATTTGTTCAGCAGTTGCTTCACGACCAGCAATAATTTCATTCCAAACAATGTCCATGGTTTGATAAAACCAAGACTTTGCAGCCTGAAACTCTGCATCAGCCTGAGCAAACTCATATTGAGTCACGGGGCGGTTGGCAATTTCTGAACCGCCTGTAATGGATGCTTTACCCGGCGCCAATTTTTCAAATTCTTCTAATGCGGCAGCTGCAACCCCAATACCCACCACGGTTAATACTTGAGTCGCTAAAGACAGGGACGGATATTTAAAAAAAGGCTCGCTTAGTTTTGAAGGTTCACCCCGAACAAAGGTCCATTTCTTTTCGACCAATACATCTTCAACGACTAAATCATGGCTTCCTGTACCTTTTAGGCCAACTGTGTCCCAAGTCATTTCAATTTTGGCTTTTTTCGCAGGCATCACTGCCATGCGAGGTAAGCCTTGCATTTCATTATTTTTAAGCGGTGAAATCCCCACGCCAACAATGTCAGCACCCATACAACCGCTGGAAAATTTCCATCTTCCACGCACCACCACACCTTCATCGGTAATTTCGGCAGGTTGGGGTGGAAAAATACCTCCGGCAAACACCACATCTGGCCCGTTTTGGTATAACTCTTTAAGCGTTTCTTCTGGCAAACTTCCTAAATACGCAGGGCTCATACCGAAACTTGCCACCCAACCCACTGAACCATCAGCTTTAGATAAAGTCTCGATCAACTCACAAAATTGCCGAGGAGACCATTCTTCACCGCCAAAACGTTTAGGCACCAAGGCACGATAAACACCAATCTGTTTAAGTTTTTCGATAATGTCTTGGCTCACGTAGGCCTGATTATCAAACTCACCTGCACAGGCACGCTCACGAATTTCTTGGCACAAAGCATCTAAGTCAACTGCTTTGTCTTGAGAAGCAAACTCCATTTTAGACAACTTATTCATCATCTAACTCCTTGTAATTTATTGCATTGCATCAACACAAAATTTAGCTATAGCGCATAATTGCTCATCTTTTTGATGCTTCGATACGATCTGTAAACCCACTGGTAAACCTTCACTGGTTTCAAGTGGCACTGAAATGGCTGGATGACCTGATAAATTAAATGGTCGAACTAAAGCTGTAAGATTCAAAAAAGCGACTGTATTTTCAGCTTCAGAAACTTTCGGTGGAATTTGCGGAAGTGTCGGTAGAACCAATGCATCATATTTTTCTAATAAAGCATCGAGTTCTTGGGTCAGCTGCGCTCTCACAACTTCTGCTTGTTTTACTTGCTCTAAAGTGGTGTGTGCCGCTTTTAATAAACGACCATTTACATCAGAACCAATTAAACCCGTTTGAGTTAATTCACCAAAAGCTTGCCAATTTTCATAATTAATAATCTGCATGCCTGCGTCATAAGCCGCTTCAAAGTATTCAACTTTTTCTAAAACGGTCTGTAAATTGGCTTTTTGAAGTGCTTGATAAATACAGTTCCAAACAACCTCATCTGCTTTTACATCTAAAACAGCAATTTTTGGTGCACTAGTAAATTCAGTAGGTTTAAAAGTTGGATCAATAATTTGCATGGCCTTTTCAATCATCTCGACTGAATTTGCAAAAGGGCCAACGCAATCTAAAGAACTTGACGGCGGATATACACCTTTTCTGCTCACGCGACCAAAAGTCGGTTTTAAACCAAAAACTCCGCAGCACGCAGCAGGCATACGAATAGAGCCACCAGTGTCTGTGCCTAGAGTAAAGTCAGCTTGTTTAGCAGCAACTGCCGCAGCCGAACCACTTGAAGATCCGCCTGGGATAAGTTCAGGATATTTAGGATTGATGGGTGTACCAAAAGCGTGATTAATGCCTGTAATACCAAAAGCCAATTCGTGCAAATTTGTTTTCGCAATAATTTCACAATCTGCTTTTAGAATGTTTTTAACAACCTCGGCATCATCTTGAGCAGCTTCAACATTTAATAAAGCTCGACTGCCAGCAATGGTTTTTAGACCTTGAATATCAATTGTGTCCTTGACCATGACCTTGAGCTTGCCACTTCCTTTGTGCACGCTTTGGCTAACAATATTCATTCACTTTTCCATGTATTTTTATTCATTAATTAAAATATCGGAAAATTTAATGGAATTGTCAAGTATTTTTTATAATTTGTTCTCAAGGAAATATGCAAAATTTTGTTTATAATAGGATTACCCTTTTTTCACTAAGTTATTGCTTAGCTATGCTTGATCATTTAGAACAATTTCTTCCTAATAAAGAACCGTCGAGTATTCAAAATTTCCCTTTTTTTTGGGTTTCCCAAGTGAATGGAAAGTATTCACAACTGATTGAAAAATCAATAAAAAAGCTAGGTATTGATAATACACGCCGTAAAATTATTTTAAGCACTAATGCCCTTGGGGAAGCCAGTATTACCGACATTGCCAATCTTTCTACTTTAAAGTTAACGACGGCAACAAAAGCTGTATATCGCTTGGTAGAAGATGGAATTGTCGAGGTCTACTCTTCTACTTCTGATGAACGGATCTCGATGGTGAAATTAACGGCCAAAGGTATTGAGTTGGTTGAACAGATTAATCAAATTAGTGTGGTTACCTTGGCAGGCATTCTGAATGCTTTTTCAGAAGACGAGCTACATAATTTAAATACCCAGTTAAAGAAACTATTTGACCTGATGCCATCCAGCTAAATATTTCTCATCATGATAAATTAGCTCTCTTAGAGCAGTTAAAAATTTCCTTTTCTTTAGCTGCTCTTTCGTTAAAACAATAAAAATTAATAAAATCAAACCCTTATATCATAAATTTATCTATATATAATTACTTAACATACTTTTTAGGTATTCTAACATACTCAATAAGTAATGGAATTTTACATATAAAAAGAAAATAATAATTCCATGATCTTAAAAATCCCATTAACTCCTAATTGGGCTTAGACGCACTCTTCCGGTCTGTACGAGACCAAATTACTCATTTCTAGCCTATTTATTATTCTTATCTAAAAGGGGGGAAATATCGAAAATTTTAGAGGAATAATAAAAGTTAGATATCAATTTCTTTAAGCGTTTTATACATAAGGATTAAGTGTATGAACCAAAGTAATATCGCTGTTGAAAGGACACAGAAGAAAAGCAATGCATATGCATGGTATGTGGTCATACTTTGTATGTTGGCATATATATTTTCATTTATTGACCGCCAAATTCTGGCGCTGATGATTGAACCCATCAAAGCAGATCTCCAACTTTCAGATACTCAATTTAGCTTATTACATGGCCTCGCCTTCTCACTGTTTTATGCGGTTATGGGTTTACCCTTAGCCTATATTGCTGACCGTTTTTCACGACCAAAATTAATTTCAATCGGGATTATTGTTTGGAGTCTGGCAACAGCAACTTGCGGTTTAAGTAAAAACTTTATTCAACTGTTCTTAAGCCGTATGGCGGTAGGTGTCGGTGAAGCGGCTTTATCTCCAGCGGCTTATTCAATGTTTAGCGACATGTTTAGTAAAGACAAACTAGGGCGTGCTGTCGGGATCTATTCAATTGGCGCTTTTTTAGGTGGAGGTATTGCCTTCTTAGTTGGCGGTTATGTCATTAACCTGCTTAAAGGTGTGACACTCATTGAGGTTCCTTTATTGGGTGCGCTTAAAGCATGGCAAATTGCCTTTTTAGTGGTGGGTTTACCCGGCATCATTATTGGTTTGCTGTTTATTTTGACCGTTAAAGACCCTGCACGTAAAGGCCAACAACTCAACCAAAATGGACAAGTTGACCAAGTTAAATTCACACAATGTCTTCAGTTTATTAAAAAACATTCGAAAACATTTGCTTGTCATTATTTAGGTTTTACCTTTTATGCAATGGCACTCTATAGCCTAACTAGCTGGACACCTGCATTTTATATTCGTAAGTTTCAACTCGCGCCGACTGAAACAGGCTATATGCTTGGTACCATTCTGTTAGTCGCAAATACATTAGGCGTATTTTGTGCAGGCTGGCTAAATGACTGGTTTATCAAAAAAGGCCGTCAAGATGCGCCGATGTTCACGGGTGTAATTGGTATTGTTGGCCTGATTATTCCAATTGCATTTTTTACCCAAACAGATCAGCTTTGGCTTTCAGTTAGCTTACTGATTCCTGCAATGTTCTTTGCATCTTTCCCTCTAGTGATTTCAGCAACTGCTTTGCAAATGTTAGCCCCAAACCAGTTTAGAGCACGCCTTTCTGCCCTCTTCCTTTTGGTGAGTAACTTAATTGGACTCGGTATTGGCACAACACTGGTAGCCATTATTACAGATAAAGTTTTTGGTAGCCCATTAATGGTGGGTTCTTCTTTATCTATTGTGGGTGGTTTGTCTTGTGTACTGGCTTTAATTCTACTTTTTAAAGGCTGCAAATTCTTTAGTGAAAGCATGAAGCTTGAAAAATTAAATTAATAGGTCTCACCAATTGCAAAAATGTACTCTCTAACTAAACGCTTAGAGAGTACCGAAATATTCAAAATTACGTAGTGCCGAGGACTGGCTTACACTTGGGAAATGGATTATGGAATTATTTCACCGCTTTCAACCACACACTTTAGCTGTTGCCACTTTATTACTGATGTGCAGCAACTCATGGGCTGCAAATCCAAATCAACAAACTGAAGATGAATGGAAATTCACTTTAAAAAATGCCTATATCAACCGCGATTTTGATAATGATGCACTTAAAGATACTGGCAGTTGGTCTCAGGCAGCATCTTTATTTTATAAATCGAAAATGCATGACACTCCATTAGTCATAGCAAACAAACCAATTACGATTGGGGCTGATGCTTCCGTTCAATACGCCGTGCGCTTAAGTTCAGACAAACATGTTGCGGATACAGTTTTGCCTTTTAATAAAGAAACGCAATCTCAAGCTTCAGATTATTTAAAATATGGTGCAACTTTAAAACTGGGTTATGACAAAACTCTTTTGAGTGTCGGTGAACTCTGGCTAGATTTACCTGTAACGGCTGTAGATGCTAGTCGTCAGTTACTCACTTCATATTGGGGAACCAATTTAAAGTCACAACTTTCAGACCAACTCTACGCAGAAATTGGTCGGGTTGAAAAAGTATCTCCACGAAATGAAGAAGACTTTAAAAAGTTTTCTTTCACATCAAATGGAATTACTAAAGAATCTGATGGTTTGAACTACATTGACCTGCGCTATCAATTCACGCCGTCTTTAAAGGGTGAATATTACTTCGGTAATTTAGAAGATCTGTATAACAAACACTATATAGGACTTGAACATACGTGGAAACAGCCAAGTTTTGCTCTGACCTCTAAGTTTAAATACTTCAATGCAAAAGATGATGGCAACACCTTTGATATTGATGCGCAGAACATTGGATTACTTGAAACGGTTAAAGTAAAAAACCATACCTTTGGTTTAGGTTACCAACAGATTATTGGTGAATCGGCTTACCCATTACCAGATGGTTTTTTACCAGAGACGTATTTCATTAACTGGAACGCTACAGGCTTTTTTAAAGAGGATGAAAAGTCTTACCACGTCATGTATGGCTACGATTTTAAAGATTATGTGCCGGGCCTAAATGCGATGGTAAAATATGTTTACGGACATAACTTTAAAGCAGCCAATGGTGAAAAAAACCACGAAACCGAGTCAAATGTGATTTTAAACTACGCATTTCAGCAGCCTTTCTTAAAAGGCGTGGCCCTGCAATATATTCGTATTGATTACAATGTAAAACATGGCAATGACTTTGGTGAAGATCGCTTGTTTGTCAATTACACTAAAAAATTCTAAATAAAAAATACCCCCTAAACTTTAGGGGGTATTTTTTATCCTAATTTATTGACCAACTTTAATGGTAAAACCTTCATAGCAATACTCATTGGTAACCACGGCCACTGTGGCACATAAGCTTTTACAGGTTGTTTTTCGATAGCTTTTACTAAAGCTTTACATCCTGTTTTGGCGTCAACTTCAAAAGGTAAATGTTTAGCACCTTCATTCATTTCGGTACGGATATAACCCGGAAAAATGGTGGAGACTTTAATTGGGGTATCCAGTAATTCAGCACGAATACCCTCGGCCAAGTGAGCAACTGCAGCTTTACTTGCTGCATAAGTCGATAAATGTTTTGGTAATCCACGCATCGCACTCATGGATGACATCACCACCAAATGACCGGCATTTTGCTCTCTAAAAATTTCAGTTGCTGCTTCACACTGCGCTAAAGCAGAAATAAAGTTTGTTTCAGCTGTGGCTCTGTTAATTTCAAAATTACCTTTACCAATACGACGACCATTTCCGACTCCCGCATTTACAATAATTCGATCTAAATAGCCAAATTCTTGTTTAAAGGCGCGAAATACTTCAAAAACCTGATCGTAATGAGTTACATCCAGACTTTTTGCAATGACTTTAATACCGTACTGATTTTCAAGTTCCGTTTTTAAATCTTCCAATCTGTCTAAACGGCGTGCACAAATCGCTAAGTTATAGCCTTTGGCTGCAAATTCATGCGCCATACCCGCGCCCAATCCAGAACTTGCACCTGTAATTAAAATTGTCTTTGCCATGCTTTTATCCTTATTTTAAATCCATGTCAGTAAATCTGGACGTTCAGCTTTTATAAAATGATGTTCATTTAAACTTAAAACCTGAGCTTCATTTCCAACCAAACGCAAAGTCGTGAGACTTGTATTCGCGATTGCCCAATTCAAGGCAAAAGTTCGATTAGGGCTCAGTTCAAGCAATTTTCCAATTGCTACAGAAATCACACCACCAGAGGTAAAAACGACTGCATAGCGAGGTTTGGTTTTTGCTAACTCATCACAAAGTTGCTGCAATGCTGTTTCGACTCTTTCTTTAAAGTGTGGCCAAGACTCATCATACTCATGATGAAAATCGCCATCTGTCCATCGTCCAATTGCGCCTTCAAATATTTTGGCAAGATAAGTACGCGGGTTTTGTTCTTGTGCAACATCAGCTTTTAAAAGTTCAGGTTGTTCAAAACGCGGTTCATAGCGGGCAAAAACCTGCTGATGATTAAACTCATTCCATAAATTATTATGATGAATTACCGCATCTGGGAAGCATTCATTGAGTGCGAGCTTTGCTGTTTGCTCGTGGCGCTGCATGGTTCCTGCAACCACATAAGGTTGTTCTTTCAATATTTGCTTAAAATATTGGCCTAATAAAGTCGCTTGAGCTTCACCATTTTCAGACAGCTCATCATAGTTACTTTTACCAAACGATGCCTGTCCATGCCTTACCAGATAAATTGTGGTCATCTTCTTAAAATACCCTGTATTTTCTGTAGAGATTGCTGAGCAAATTCCGATTCTTGCAGTTTTTGCTGGGCGATAAGTTTTAAAGCTCTGATATGTAGTGCATGGATCACTATCCAGAAATCTTTAAAAGCAGGGTTTCGGGTTTGTTTATGGTAATAACGATAATAGATTTGCTGGGCGATCACTGCTAAACGGAATACACCGAAGACTTCATAAAAAGCCCAATTTTGAGGGTCCAGACCTGTTTTTTGCAAATAATAGCCAACGACTTCTTTTCGAGAGAACATTCCCTTTAAGTGAGTCGGCTGACGTCGTGTTGATCTAAAAATCATATTATCCGTTGGCTCAACCCAATAGGCCAAAGCACTGCCCAAATCCATTAATGGATCCCCCAAGGTCGCCATTTCCCAATCCAACACCCCAATCACATCTGTTGGATGCTCTGGATCTAAAATCACATTATCAAAACGCCAATCATTGTGAATAATACAAGTCGTCGAGTCTTGAGGGATATTATCGTTTAGCCATTTTCGGACATATTTAAATGAAGGAACGTTGATTGTGCGGACTTTTTCATAGCGTTTATCCCAACCTTCAACTTGTCTACGACAATATCCTGTTCCTTTGCCTAGTTCAGCTAAAGGCGTGTTCTCATAGGGAACTTGATGTAGCTCAATCAACTTATCAATAACATTTACACAAAGCTCATGAACATCTTCTTCATTAAAGCCAAGCTCAGGCGGTAATTTTGCACGAGGAATAATACCTTCAATGCGTTCCATGACATAAAAATCACAGCCAATGACCGATTCATCCTGACAAAGTGCCACCATTTTAGGAAGCACTGGATAATAAGGGGCCAAATTTTTCTGCACCATATATTCACGGGCCATATCGTGGGCTGACTTCGCTTTTGTTCCTTTTGGGGGACGTCGCAAAATTAAATCGGTATTTTCATATTTTAAACGATAAGTCCAATTCGACGCCCCGCCCGTATATTGAGTAACGACTGCTGGGCCAACCAACTCAACCCCTTGGTTTTTTAACCAGTTTTCAACTGCCCCAATATCAAGTTCTTCACCTTCACGTACTTCACCGCCTACATCAATTACCGACATATTCACTTCCTTTAAACTTATACTTTCTTATGACGACCATAACCACGTTTGGCCAACTCTAATTTGGCAATCATGCCTTTATGTACTTCATCTGGACCATCAGCTAAACGTAAACTGCGTGCTTGGGCAAAGAAACCCGTTAATGGCGTATCTCTTGAAACGCCTGCACCGCCATGTAGCTGAATCGCCATGTCGACTACTTTTTCTAAAACACTCGGAGCGACCACTTTAATTGCAGATATTTCTGTTAAAGCAGCCATATTTCCTAAAGTATCCATTTTATAAGCAGCATACAAGGTTAAAAGTCTGGCTTGATCTATGGCGACTCGAGCATCAGCCACGCGTTCGAGGTTTCCGCCAAGTTTTAGAATTTCTTTGCCAAACGCCGTTCTAGACATACCTCTATCAATCATAAGCTCTAAAGCTTTTTCAGCAGCTCCAATACAGCGCATGCAATGATGAATACGCCCTGGCCCTAAACGACCTTGTGCAATTTCGAAGCCTTGCCCCGCTCCACCAATAAAGTTTTCAATAGGCACTCGAACATTATTAAAATGAACCTCACCGTGTCCATGCGGTGCATCATAGTCGCCAAACACAGGTAACATCCGTTGAATTTCGACACCTGCGGTATCAATCGGTACTAAAACCATGGAGTGTTGATGATGGCGGTCTTTGGTTTTATCTGGGGTATGCGCCATAAAAATAATGACTTTAGCATTTGGGTCACCTAAACCAGACGACCACCATTTTTTGCCATTTAAAACAATTTCATTACCGTCGATGAGTGCAGTCGCTTGCATATTGGTTGCATCGCTTGACGCAACATCTGGTTCAGTCATACAAAAAACAGAGCGAATTTTTCCGTCCAATAATGGCTCTAACCATTGCTGTTTTTGCTGTTCATTACCATAGCGCCATAACAATTCCATATTTCCTGTATCTGGTGCATTACAGTTAAAAACGGTTGGTGCCAATAAACTGCGGCCAGTCAATTCAGCAATATGCGCATATTCTTGAACTGATAACCCTGCACCGAGTTTTTCATCGGGTAAAAACATATTCCAAAGACCAGCTTGTTTAGCTTTAGTTTTCAGAGTTTCTAAAAGGTCTGGCCATTGCCATTTTTTCCAGTTTCCATCTGGATTTAGCTCATGAACCTCTTCCCAAAATTTTGCTTCGACAGGTTCTATTTCTTCTAAAATAAATTTTCTTGTTCGCTCAGCAAAATCTTGAGCTTTCTTTGAAAGTTCAAACATTCTTTTTTCCTTCACATCATTATCTGGTCTTTACATCAACATAACTTGAAACTTAATATGAATGAAATGATTTTATTAAATAACACCTCATGAATAATATTCATAACTTACATGGCCTAGATCTAAGTTTTTTCCACCGGATTGATATCAATTTATATCCGCTTTTTATCGCGATTTATGAACAAAAAAGTATTTCGAATGCCGCAAGTAGCCTTAATATTACGCAGTCAGCAGCAAGTCATGCTTTGCAGCGTTTACGCCAGCAACTTGAAGATGATGTATTTATACGTGTAGGCAATAAAATGTCTGCCACTCCTTTTGCAGAACAGATTTATCCAACTGTGAAGCAAGCACTTTTAACCATTCAAAATATTAGCCAGCAGAAGCATGTGTTCGATCCAACAAGCTTAAAAAACTTAAAAATCGCCGTGCATGATGAAATTGAGCCGATTATTCTTCCAAGACTAGCTCAACATTTTCAAAATCTTAATTTAGATTTGCAGTTTGTGAGTATGAAACTCGATCGAAAACATATTATGACTGACTTAGCGACACAACAGCTCGATTTCGTGATTGACCTAGAACAATACTTATCTCCAAAAATTACCTTTGATCATTTGGTAACAGATGAGTTTGTCATTTGCAGCCAACTTAAAGAAGTCGATTTAGCTAGTTATATCAGTGGGCGGCACATTGGTGTTTCGTCACGCCGTACGGGCGCTTTACTTGAAGATATTTATTTAAACCAACACCAAAAAATTTCAAGAAATGTATTTATGCGCTGTCAAAACTATTCAACGGCGTTACAAGTTTTGGGAGCTCAAGCCGACGCAATACTCACCATGCCTCGAATGATTTTACAGCATTTGTCTTATAGTCATGAAATTTGCTTACATTCTCTGCCTTTTGAGATAACCAATATTAAAATGGGTATGTTTTGGCACGAAGATTTAAGGGATAATTTAAGACATCAATTTCTGCGACATGAAATTATTAAACTTTTTCAGTAAAGCAAATTGATCTACTAAGCTTCTATCGTACAAGGATCAGTAATGAGTAAAGATGAACGGATAATCCAGAATCAGGACAACAAAAAAACGATTCGTCATGAAGATTACATTGCTGGTATTGGTAAAGGCATGGCGATTTTAGATAGCTTTAGTAGTAATCAACATCGTTTAAACATTTCTATGGCTGCTGAAAAAACTGGGCTTACCCGAGCAGCAGCAAGACGTCATTTATTAACTTTAGAATATTTAGGTTATCTTGAGTCAGATGGTCACTATTACTATTTAACTCCGAAAGTTCTTAAATTTTCAGGAGCTTATTTAGGTGCAGCCCAGCTTCCGAAAGTATCTCAGCCTTTATTAAATCTGTTAACTAACCAAACTTCTCTCATTTATTCGGTGATGGTACTTGATGGTTATGAAGCCATTACTATTGCTCGTAGTGCGGCCCACCAACAAACTGACCGTGTAAATCCATACGGCTTACACTTAGGTAACCGTCTGCCTGCTCACGCGACATCTGCGGGTAAAATTTTACTGGCACATTTAAGCCAAGAAGAACAATTGGACTGGCTCCAAAAATATCCTCTTCAGCGTTTAACTAAATATACGCATGTCGAAAATGATAAATTTTTAGAGTTACTACAAGAGATTCGAGAACAAGATTGGTGTTATTCGCGTGAAGAACACGAATTAGGAGTTCATGCGCTCGCCGTACCAATTTATGGACAAGACTTTAAAGTGGTTGCAGCTTTAAATATTGTTTCTCCAACTATGAAAACAACTGAAGAATATTTAATTCAACATATTCTGCCTTTATTGCAAGAGACTTCGCGGGATTTAAGACAAGTTCTTTAAATCTTGCTTAGGCTATTTCATAGGGTTAATTTTATTGTTTGCTTAGACTATTTGAATAGATTGAACGTTCCCAAATGAATGCTTAGGCTATTTCTAAAAGTAATTGAAAGGGATTTTCAAATAGCGAATACCATTCGCTTCAGGTTCCGGAAAATTTCCACCATTCATATTAATTTGAATTGAAGGCAAAATTAATTTTGGCATTGCCAAAGTAGCATCTCTTTCTTGACGCATTTTGATGAATGAGTCCTTGGAAACTCGTCGATTTAAATGAATATTGCTTTGTTTTTGGGTTCTAATATCTGTTTGACAGATATATTCATCACGACCTTCGGGCTTATAGTCATGGCATAAAAACATGCGCATATTGTCGGGAAGTGTATAAATTTTTTGTACCGAATCATAAAGCTCAGCAGCACTTCCTTTAGGAAAGTCGCATCTGGCCGAGCCGTAATCGGGCATAAATAAAGTATCACCGACAAAAACAGCATCGGCAATCACATAGCTTAAGCAAGCGGGTGTATGTCCTGGTGTAGGAATGTTATAGGCTTCTATATCCCCTATTTTGAAATGTTCATAATCTTCAAACAAATAATCAAAGGGCTGATTTTCATTAAATTTCTTAAAATCAAAATTATAGATAGCCGAAAATGTTTCTTGTACTATCGAGATTTTTTGACTAATCGCAATTGTACCGCCCAATTTAGATTTTAAATATTGAGCCGCAGTCATATGGTCTGCATGTACATGGGTTTCTAAAATCCATTGCACTTTGAGATTTTGCGCCAAGACATAATCGACAATCAGATCAGCATTGGTTTTTTTTGTAGTGGCCGATGCGGCATCGTAATCAAGCACGCTATCAATAATAGCGCATTGAAGAGTCGCTAAATCCGCAACAACATAGCTAAAAGTATTGGTGTTTTCATCAAAAAAATCTTTTACTAGAGGTTGTTGCATAGGCTTAATTTCCTTTATTTAAAATTCGGTAAATAAACATTCCTAATAACATTGCGACAATAAAATAAAGCGCTTCAAAATGTCTTAATCCAATCAAAGTTAAAGCGGGCGCTGGACATATACCTGCTATTCCCCAGCCTATACCGAAAATAAAAGCACCCACAATTAACCTTTGGTCAATCTGTGTATTCGTTGGTAATTGAATTTTCTCATTAAAAAGCGTTTTAGGAGTTTTTATAGCCTTTTGAAATGGAATAAATGCCACAGCAATAGCACCTAACATTACAAACATTAAGCTAATATCCCACTGCCCAAAAATATCTAAAAAACCTAATACCTTTTCTGGATTAGACATGCCAGAGATCATTAAACCTAATGAAAATAAGCTACCAAATAAAAAAGCAAAAATGTTTTTCATAGGATTACCCCATCACATGACGAATGATATAAACCGTTAACATGCCAGCAAACATAAAAACTGCTGTCGCTATCATCGAGCGTTTTGATAACCTGCTCATACCACAAATACCATGACCACTTGTACAACCCGACCCTAACCGTGTTCCAAAGCCTACAAGTACACCTGCTAGAATAAGTGCAAATGTATTAGCTTTAATTTCAATTTCAGGCTGATAAAAATAACCATATATGAAAGGTGTAATCACAAGTCCTGCAATGAACCAGAATGCCGAACTCTTAAAGGTGTCTTTAGTAGGATTGATGACTTGAGCAAGCAAACCACTGATTCCGGCTATACGGCCATTTATATATAAATACCCAACTGTTGCGATGCCTAGTAATAAACCACCAAAAAAGGCATAGACAATATTTGACATATAACCACTCTTAACAATATATGTTTTTATAATATGTATTATACGCTGATTCTTTTAGAAATACTTAATATAAAACTTTTGAGTTTATAATTCTTCTTAACAAGAAAAAGCCCCAAGATTTTGGGGCTTTTATCATTAGATTAGATCTTTAATGCCTAATTGTTCAGGTAACTTTTCCATAACCTTATTCAATCTATTATTTGCTGGAGAGATACAACCTGTGTAATGGCTTAATTTAGTTTCTGTGCCATTAGGTTGAATCCAAGTAATGTAATAGCTAGACATGTCGGTCGCTGTTTGCTGGCAACCCGCAGTTTTTGATTGTGTACCTGTTTCAGGGCGATAAGTTTTTAGATCATCTGCAAGTTTTTTATAATCTTTAACGCTACCTTGAATTTCTTTAACACCTATAGCTTTAGTGTATTGTTTACCTTCAAAGCGAATTAAACCTGTAGGTGTTACTTCTACAGAATAAATCGGACATGCGCCAAAACATGGGCTAGAAGCATAGCGAATTGTCTCTTGTGTATTCGGTGCTTGCTGAACAGAAGCACAACCCATCAAAGCTAAACCAGATAAAGTTGCAAGAACCAAAAATCTCATTACATCACCTATTATTATCAAGTGGCTTTAATTTATCAAATCATACACTTCTTGTCATTAAAGACTATTTTTTGTGATTTTATTCATTATTTAACTTTTAATTTTGCTTAGGCTATTGAGCAAGATAAAAACATTTTCTTTCACCCATAAAAAAAGGCCCATCTTTCGATGAGCCTTAAGCCATAAAAGCTTAAATTCCTGAAATACAAATTATTACTGGATAGTAATAATCTGCGTCGACCATTCTAGCGCAACCCAATAAATTATATAAATATAATATAAGTATATATTTAAGCTCGTTTTTCCAACAAAAAACACCGTATTTTTAATGTTTAAAACTTAATAATGTTTATTTTTAATTAAAATTCACAATGTTAAGTTAAACAAAACTTAATAAAAGTTAAGGTTTTATTTATAGGTAAAACATCCTAAGGAACTGGTCAATAGTTAAGCTATATCTAGCGTTCAGGCTGAATTGACCATAAGACTATTTCAAGTTTAGCAACAACATCAAGCACTTTTTTACTATTTGGTAAAGCTATCTAGTTAAAAATATAGAATTTACTTTTACTCTTTTATATAAAAAATATATTAAAGAGTAAGGCAAAAGAGAAATACTCTCTTTTGCCTTTCTTAATTATTGTTCTAAGCTATAAGCGATCACATAATCACCATGATCAGGTGATTGACGTGCTCCACCTGCGGTAACAACCACATACTGTTTACCTGTTTTAGGTGAAACATAGCTTATTGGTGTTCCTTGGCTACCTACTGGCATGCGTGATTTCCACAGTTCCTTACCTGTAGATGAATCAAATGCACGTAAGTAGTAATCTTGTGTTGCAGCAAAGAAAACCAAGCCACCTTGAGTTGCCATCGGCCCGCCAATTGTTGGCATACCGATCGGTGCTTTTAAGCCCATCTTAATACCCATAGGCCCAGTATCTTCTACTGTACCTAATGGTACTTGCCATGCAACTTGACGAGTTTTCATGTCAATTGCAGTCATGGTGCCAAATGGTGGTTTCTGACATGGAATTTTTAACGCCGACATAAAGCGGTTTTTATTCACTTTGTAAGGTGTACCTTTCATTGGCACAGCGCCCATACCTGTGTTTACTTTCTCTCCACCATTCGCCTGAATCTTAATATCTTCAGGAGTTTGCTCCATCAATTGAATCCACAAACCAAGGCGCATATCGTTCACGAACATATAACGATGAGTCGGGTCAAAAGCGATGCTACCCCAGTTCATACCACCCAAAGAACCCGGGAAGCTTAAAGAAACATCAGTGCCCGGTGCAGTAAATAGGCCTTCGTAACGCATTGACTTGAAGTTAATACGACACATCAATTGATCGAACGGCGTTGCACCCCACATATCTGACTCAGTTAAAGTCTGATTACCAATTTGGGGCATTTCAACTGAACGAGGTTGAGTTAAGCTGTATTGTTCACCTGGAATATTGGCAGGTTTAACTGGTTGTTCAATCACTTTAGTCAGTGGTTTACCCGTTACACGGTCAAGAACAAAGAATTGGCCTGATTTGGTTCCAATCACAACAGCTGGTTTAGTCGTACCATCTTTTAATGGGAAGTCCACTAGACTCGGTTGCATTGGTAAGTCAAAGTCCCATAAATCGTTATGAACAGTTTGATATACCCACTTCTCTTTACCTGTTGTCGCATCAAGTGCTAACACAGAAGTATTGTATTTGTGATCTAATGGATTACGGTTACCCCCCCAAATGTCGACAGATGAACTACCCATAGGTAAGAACACCGTATTCATTTGCGGGTCATATGACATTGCAGCCCATGAGTTTGCTGAACTACGTTTATAGGTTTCACCCGGTTTAAGAACATAGTTAGGGTTTGGATTACGCGGGTCAAATGCCCAGCGAAGTTTACCCGTAATTACGTCATAACCACGAATAACACCACCCGGCATATCTGCGGCCACGTTGTCGGCAATACGGCTACCCACCACAATAGTTGTTCCAGCAATAGTCGGTGCAGAAGTCACTTCAAAACGCGGAGCTTTTGTTCCAGCGCCAAGACCTTCTAGCAAATCAACCGTTCCATTTACACCAAAATCAGCACAGCGCTGGCCGTTATCTGCATTCACCGCAATTAAACGACCATCAGGTGTATTGGTATATACACGGCGTGGACATGCCGTATTGGTTGCAACCGCAGTTACTGCATTTGCACCAGCTAAAGTTGGTTGTACAAGCGGTTTTGTTGAATCAAAGTATGCAACACCGCGGCAACGTTCCCAAGCATCGGCTGTAGAGTTCACCTCAGCTTTCCAGAGTTGTTTGCCTGAGTCGGCATCTATCGCAAAAATATTGTTATGTGGTGTACATAAAAAGACTTTATTTCCAACTTGTAGCGGAGTCATTTGGTCTTCGGCACCATTACCACTACCCGTTGTAAAGTCGCCCGTTCTAAAGCGCCAAGCTTCTTTTAGTTTATGAACGTTATCTCGGTTAATTTGATCGAGAGCAACAAAGCGGCTACCACCTGCATCATTACCATAATTTTCCCAATTTACCTGTTTTTTAGCAGGATCAACTGGTACTAAAGGTAGTTTTTCACCTGAACTTGCTACTGTTGGATGCGGTTGGAACATTTGATAGAGCGCAATCAACATACCTACAACAACTAATCCACCTACCGCATAAGATGAAGATGCCAAGCTCGTTTGAAATTGGTAACGTCGGATTGATGGCAAAGTAAATAGCAAGGCAGCAAAAAGACCGGCAGGAAACATTAAGCGCGAAAATAACGGCCAAAATTCCCATCCAGCATCAACAAATGACCAAATTATGGTACCAACAAAAACAGCCGCAAAAATCCAGACACCCAACGCTTTTTTTCGGAAAATACTAATTGCCGAAATGGTTATAAACAGTCCTGAGATAAGGAAATACCAAGAACCGCCGAGTGATACTAGTTTTCCACCACCTACGATGTAAAAAACACCAGTAGCCAATAAAACTAGACCTAATATAAAACACCATATTTTGAATAAGATATGAAACTTAGAATCTGACTCAGACATAGATCCTACTCCACATATACTGAACCCGAATAGTTCAAGCATTTGGGCCAGTTAAACTATGTCTAACCAGCCATCAATATTGTTAAAAATTGACTTTCACACTAAGACCAGCCACCCAAGCATCATCAACCTCTTTTACACCAGCAGGTTGATGAATATATTGAATGTTTGGACGTAACATGACGGCCGGAGACCATTGATAGGTATAGTTCAACTCGACATTTAGTTCGTCGTCTTGAATTGGAATATAGTCAGATGCAATCGAATCATAGCTGTAATATCCACGACTTTCATTTGTTGCGATCTGTTTATCTTTAGCACGGTCATTAACTACATAATTGGCTATACCAAAACCAATCGAATCATTTGGACGGCTATCAAATGGCCCCTTATACCAAAGAGCAAGTTGTTGCGTACTTTGAACAAAAGTCGTTGCCTTATCATTTACAACGCCATTAAAACTTACATATAAACCGCGTTTCGGATCTTCGCCTTTATTCGTCAGTTGTTGTTGTGCATTAATCCAGAAACTTTGTTTCCCGTCATGCACTTTACCGGCAGTTTTAATATCATTTGCTTCGGCGGTTGAATACAGTGCACCTACTTTATATTCACCCGGCAAGCCATTAAAGGCAGCAAGTTTTGGTTTCCATGCAAGTTCAACTGGTATGGTGGCGCCCTTCACATTGTTCATATCCAGATTAAAACCATCACTATTTGATTCGGTTTTAATGTTGTCTGGATTGACCTCATACACACCCAATCCCAAAGTCCATTCAGGCGCAAACTGATATTTAACGTTTGTCGCCCAAACACCGACTGGTGAGTTATACCAAATTGAACCGATTGATTTTCCTAACTGCCCACCGCAAAGCAATAAGTTCTGAAATTCACATTGAGAACTATTAAAGTCCTCTGACATCCCCATACGACCAAATTTGACCTGTACAGTATTATCAACAAAACCCTTCTTCACCCATGCTTGAGACAGACGCCAGATTTTACCGCGTCCGTAAATCTCTTGAGCATTGCCCAATTGGCTAGAACGTGGATCTTTAATACGCTCCAAAGTGAGCGCATTACCATCACGTTTGGTCACGACTAGGCTTGCTGTTGTATCTTTCCATCCAGCAATTTTTTCTAAATCTAGGTTTGCACCTAAAGAAAGTTGTGCAGCATTTTCAAAAGTATTGCTGTCGTTGTAACCACCATCTAAATTTGTAGCACTTTGGCTCATAATAGAAGCTGTAAATTTATAGCCCTGCTGCTCTAATTGCTGGCGTTTTCCATTCCAGTCACCTAGCAACCATTGACGGTCTTGTGACCAAGGCTCATTCGCGAGCGCAAATTGGCTACCTAATACAGCGAGCGTTAAAACACTCAATTTCATTAAATTTGGCATTTCAAGTCCCTTTTATCATTTCTATATTTCTATGCTGCGCCTCATATGAGGCGCTTTCCTTATTGTTATTTAACACTTGTAAAACCAAGCTCAGATGTTGCGCCAAAACGATCAGTAATATTCGCTGTAATTGAGGCAACTTTTACAGACGGCTTCCAATTCGCTTTTGCGATCCCTTGTGCATCTGTAGCAACAGTTATTGCTCCTAAATATTGCTCAGCTTCTTTTGATGACGCATTTTGATTACCAAAAAACTCAACTTGATAGCGTTGGTTTGGTAATCCATTAATTTCTACAGCAACTGAACCTTTATTAACGGTTAACTTAGGTGCTTTAATGCCCTGATTCGGCTGAGCATTACAGTTTTGTTGATTTGGTTGAGTACATGTTTTTTGTTGCTTAGATGGATCAACCACTACGCCACCACCACGAGAACCGACAAAACCTTCGTGTTCAAGTGCAGGTACACCAAATACAATTGCACCTAAACGCTGATTTGGTATACATGAACCACCTGCTTCACAGCGTTTAATATCTTTACCATTGTCCCAAATCAGGTTTTTAGTCAATGTAATTTTTGCATTTGCATCTTTTTCCGAACGAATAGCAACACCAATACGGTTACCATGTACTCTATTGCTATCAAGAATGTTGCCATCGCCTGTCATGTTGAAGCCAATCGAGTTATTGGTCATTTCGTTGTAAGCAATATAGTTACGCTTACCCCAGTTGATCTGTAAGCCATCCGAGTAGTTTTCGAATTTATTACCGACCACGGCATTGTCATTACCCCACAAGATTTCAATACCTTGTGATGGTTCAGGATTTGCTTTAGTTGAAACAAAATGGTTATTTGCAATTAAGTTAAATGCAGCACCACGTGTCAGTTCTAAACCATCACCATTGTCTTGGAAAATGTTGTCTAAAACTTTATTGTTATTGGTCGTGGTTGCAGTTGGGTTACCTTGCCCATCATCACCAGTAAGCATGACACCAGCACCACCGTAATTATTACTAATACGGTTATGTTGAATAAGGTTATTGCTTGAACGGTTAACCAATACACCAATACAAAAACGATGGATGTCTAAACCTTTTAAAGTGACATTGTTGACGTCACGTAGTACCAATCCCGGTAAAGTCATGGTACGGACATTTGTTCCGTATTGTTCAGGGTTAGCACCAGGACAAGCTTTTGCACCTTCGCCTTTAATATAATTTGATCCATCAATTGCGATGTATTCACCAGTTTTATCCCACTGGGTACCAATAATTTTGACAGGTGCTTTAATTTCAGGAAGTGCGCTATTTAATTTAATCGCGTAAGGTGCTTTGCCTACCGCCTGAATCAAGATCTCGCTCGATTCACTTGAATTCGCATTCGCTTGTTCAATTGCCCAGCGTAAAGAACCTTTATTGCTATCATCTTGATAACGGTCAACAACATAAGTTTGTGCCGCAGTAATTCCTGAAACCATCAAACCTAATGCAAGAGTAGTTAAACGTAATGTATTCATTTCATCATATCCTTATGATTTATGGGTTTGTTGGTTGAACGGTTTTTAAAATCTGTTTGAGCTTAGTCACATCAATTTGTCCTGGTGCGGAAGCCTCACCAATCATGCCAAAGCTATAACTTCCGCCCATGTTGGCAGTCGCAACACGAGAAATCGTACCTAATTGTCCCATCGACATCGTTAACAATGGTTTAGTGGTTTGCTGACTTACTTTTAAAGTTGCGTTCATTAAAGTGAAAACGTCTTGTTTAGATTTTGGCATTACGGCAATTTTGAGAACATCTGCCCCCATTTGATCTTGTTTTAACAAGCGTTTTTCAATTTCATCTTGGCTTGGCGTTTTTTGGAAGTCGTGATTAGACATCACAATCAACACTTTCTTTTGATGTGCTTTTTGAACAATTTCTGAAACTACTTTTTGATCACGGAACATTTCAACATCTAACCAATCCATGAACGGATTTTTTAAATAAGCCTGATAAGTCTTACCATAATCAGCATCGCTAATTTCAAGCTGACCACCTTCGTTTTTAGTACGAATTGTGGCGATTAGTGGCTTATTACCTAGAATCTTTTTTAATTCATGCCCCAATGCAATCACTTGTTTTGTATCACTCGCAAAACTGAGTAAGTCGATACGGAACTCTGCCAAATCAGCATCTGCTGTATTTGCAATGACTTGAGCTTGTGCTAAAGCTTGTTCTTTAGTTTTTGCTGTAATTGGAACAATTGTTTTAACTGCCGTAGTCGCAGGTTGTGTTTGAGTAGCTAAAGCAACAGGTTCAGCATTCACCTGTGCTGTAAAAAATGGGAGTGCAAGCAAACTTAAGCTTAATAATGTTTTCATTTTCATCTCTTTCATACCGTCCTTTAAAAAGGCTACACGCATCCATGGACAATCATGTGTAGCCTTAGGTGTTTCTTAAATATCAAAAAATACTGTTTCGTTATCGCCTTGAATACGAATATCAAAGCGGTAAACAATTTCACCATTTTCTTCAAAACGTTTTGCAATAAGAGTTTGGCGACGCGGTGCCCACTCAATGCTATTTAAAATTGGGTCATTGCCATTTGCCTCAGCTTCATCCTCAAAATAAACACGTGTATGAAGACCTAAGTTAATACCGCGAGCGAAAATCACTAATGCAATATGAGGTGCTTGAGTTGAACCTTTACGACCGGCTGTAGCACCTGGCTTAATTGTATTAAAGCTCCAGATACCTGTTTCAAAGTCAGCACCAGTACGGCCCCACCCCTGAAACGCAGGATCAGCTTTTTGCTCACGCGTATCTGCCTGACTTGGGTAAATACCATTCGCATCGGCTTGCCAAATTTCGATCAGCACATCGCGCAGCGGCAAACCTAATCCGTCAAATACCTGACCTTCAAGACGAATACGCTCGCCTTTGGTTTGGTCTTGTACTAACTGGTTATTAAAGTTGTTTTCAAATACTTCGATATTTGCTTGTTGTGGCAACAAACCAATGTGAACGTAAGGACCACCTGTTTGAGATGGAGTTTCTTTTAATTCCTGAAAATTCCAGTTATTCATGCTCGTGCTCCCGATTAAGTCAATTCGTTTTCGAAGTAAGTCGCTCGACGACCACGTAAAGTGATGTCAAAACGGTAACAACGGCTATCAGCTTCGATAAAGTTGTTTTTATCTTCTAGTGCAATCAATGCACGACGTTGATCTTCAGAAGGAATCGTTTTTAAAATCGGGCAAGTGTCAATGAGCGTATCGCCTTCAAAATAAAACTGCGAAATTAGGCGCTGAGCCCAACCATCAGCAATTAAAGAGAAGTGAATATGAGCTGGGCGCCATTCATTAATACGGTTACGCCACGGATATGGACCTGGTTTAATGGTACGGAAAATATAAAAACCATTTTCGTCAGTTAATGTACGACCACAACCACCGAAGTTAGGGTCCATTGCACCAATAAACTTATCGTTTGGATGGCGATAACGACCAGAAGCATTGGCTTGCCATACTTCTAAAAGTGCATTTTTAACAGGACGACCAAACTGGTCACGGACATAACCATGAACAATGACACGCTCACCAATTGGTAAACCATCTTTGGCATAGTTCAAAATCAAATCGTTATCTTTTGGGCCAAACAAATTTGAAGAAAAATGCGGTGAAGTAACTTCAGTTAAAGTCTCATTAATAGAAATCAATGCATTTTTTGGCGAACGTAAAACACTTGTCTTATAACCTTCTGCATATGCAGGTGGATGGTCTTCTGTATTACGTTGGGCGTAAGCACCCCAGCTATGTTGTGACATCTTTATCTCCTTAATCCTGTTCTTTTGCTGCAACTGAGTTGACTTCTATTCCCAACTCTTTAAAGACTTCTTCGGCCATATGCATTGCAGCATTTGCAGCAGGTAAACCTGCATAGAGCGAGCTATGTAAGATCAACTCTTTTAAATCTTCTTTAGTTACACCATTGTTGAAACAAGCACGTAAATGCATGCGTAGTTCATCTTCGCGGCCAAGCGCCAATAAAATTGCGATCGTCACTAAACTACGTGTATGACGCGGTAGGCCCGGACGAGACCACACCTCACCCCATGCGTAACGGCTAATAAAGTTTTGAAAATCTTGGTTAAAGTCATTTAAGTTTTGCAAAGACCGACCAACATGCTTTTCACCCAAAACTTCAGTCCGCACTTCAATGCCTTGTTTATAGCGTTGTTCATCATTCATTGTGATAGACCTCTATTAAGTTGCATCGGTATGCGCAACAAGTGATTTAACAAATACAGCAACAGCCGCAGCAGTCGCTGGAATTAGTAATAAACTGAGAATGGCAGTAAACGACCAATCATTACCGAGTAGTACGGCACCAATCCAAGCACCAAATACCGCACCAAAACGGCCGATACCTGTCATCCAAGACACGCCAGTTGCACGGCACTGCGTTGGATAGAAACGAGCGCTTAACGCAGGCATTGAAGATTGCGCACCGTTAATTGCGATACCCGCACAAAGCACCAATACTGCAAGTAATGTTGAATTTCCTAAGCTTTGACCAACAGCAATCGCAAATAGACCTGCAGCAAAGTAGAAAATAGCAATCACTCGGTTCGGGTTGAATTTGTCCATCGCCCAACCAATAAACAAAGCACTTACCACACCACCAAACTGGAACAATCCACCGATAAATGCAGCACGCTCCATTGAGGCACCTGTTTCACGCATAAGCGTTGGTAACCAGCTTGTAAGCAAGTAAACAACCACGAGCCCCATGAAATAGGTCAACCAAAGCAAAAGTGTTCCTTTTGCATATGGTTTAGAAAACATAATTCCAAAGACATTTTTCTTTTGAGCTGTCTCGGTTTTCTCTTCAGGTACGTGAAACGCAGTCGTATTTTGAACTTGAGTTGGTGCGATATGATTTAAGATTTTGCGTACTTTTTCAGGATTCTTACCTTTAACAATTAAAAAGCGGTAAGACTCAGGTAAAACCAAAATCACTAAAATCATTAAGATCAAAGGTGACCAGCCGCCAAGTAAAAATAGACTGTGCCAACCGTAAGTCGGGATAAGCCAGCTACTAATAAAACCACCGGTTGCCATACCCAAGTTGTAACCACAGAACATACAGGTCACGAGTAATGAACGAATGCGTGTTGGACAGTATTCAGAGAATAATGTGGTGGCATTTGGCATCGCTGCACCAAGTCCAATACCTGTCAAAAAGCGTAAAACGACAAGGCTATCTAAGTTGGTTGCATAAGCAGATGCCAAGGTGAACCCACCAAATACAAGCATCGAAAAAGCCAGTACGATTTTGCGACCAAAACGGTCAGCTGTTGGGCCAGAAACCAAAGCTCCAATAATCATTCCACCAAGTGCAGCACTCATCACTGGCCCTAACTGAGAGCGATCAACTCCCCAGTCTTGTGCCAATGCTGGAGCAATAAAACCCATTGCAGCTGTATCGATACCGTCAGTAAAAATAATTAAAAAACAGATGATGGCGATCATCCATTGATACTTACTGAGTGGAGCATCATTAATTAATGCTTGAGCATCGATACTTTTATTTGGTGCAGCGTAATCCTGAGACGCCATATTTGCCTCCTTAAGGCCAATTCCTTTTAAACTACTAAGCTATTAGATTTGCTGAATAAACCTAGTCAATTCCTGAGTAAATCTTTGCGGTTGCTCAATATTAGAAAGATGAGATGCTTCTAATTTAGCAATTTGACTGTTCTTAATAGCATTCTGCATAAACTCAGCATCTGCTACTGTGGTCACTGGATCTGCCGTTCCTGCAATGAGCAATACTGGAACTTGGATTTGTGTAATTTCATCTCTTAAATCAGCATCTGCTAAAGCACGACAAGCATTGGCATAACCTTGTGTCGGTGTGTTTGCCAGACTTTGAATCGTCGTTTGTGCAACCACATTATGTTGATAGTCGAATTTTTCGCTAAACCAACGTGTATGCGTAGTTTTAACCAATTCAGCTAGTCCATTTTGTTCTACTGATTCTGCGCGACTCAACCACGCCTCAGCCTGTCCAATTTTTGCCGCCGAATTTGCGACAGTAATGCTTAGAAAGCGCTCTGGGTAATGGATAGCTAACCAAAGCCCTGTAATTCCGCCCATTGAAATGCCACAAAAATGAGCTTTCTCAATATTTAAGGCATCTAAAATATCAGCAACATCTTCGCCTAAATTTTGTAAAGATGTTTCAGCGATCACATCACTCTCGCCATGACCACGTGTGTCGTATGTAATGACATTAAAATGACTTTTTAATTCACTTACCTGTGATTGCCACATACCATGGTCTGTGCCTAATGAATTAGAGAAAATAAGCACAGGAGCGTCTTTTAAGCCGTCGGTATAAACAGCTAGCTGTTTTCCTTGGCGATTGCTAATAGTCTGTTTCACTTTGGCTCTCCTTGTGCTTCTTGCAAAACTGCATCAATCTGTTGCTGAATATTGCCTAAATAGTTTTCTGGTTTGAAAATATCTTGTATTTCTGCTTGGCTAAACTGTCCTTTCACTTCGTCTAGTTGGCTAACAACATCAAACAAATGCTGGTTTTGAGCCACGGCTGTTTTACAAGCTGCTTCAACAACATGATGAGCATTTAAACGTCCAATTTTTGGAGCAAGTGCCATCATCACAGCCTCTGCCATAATTAACCCGTTGGTACACTCAAGGTTCTGTTGCATATGTTCAGCATTCACTTCAAAACCTTGTAAAACTTCACCAGTACGAGTTAATGCTCCAGCACAAAGCTGAAAGATTTCTGGAACTGCTAACCATTCTGCATGCCACGCGCCTAAGCTACGCTCATGTTCCTGTACCATGCTTTGATAAATGCTAGACATAAGTGCTGGTACACGATTCGCCGCGGCTAATACGGATGCTGCCGCAACTGGATTACGCTTATGAGGCATGGTTGATGAACCACCACGACCCTTCGCAGTTGGCTCAAACAACTCTGCAATTTCAGTTTGCATCATCAGTGACCAATCACGTGCCATCTTGCCCGTATTCCCGACAATCATGCCAAGCACGCTTGCAATTTCCACAATACGGTCACGCTCACCATGCCATGTGCTTGTCGGTGCAGTTAGATTCAGTTGCTGAGCAAATGCACTGACCACCAGCGAACCTTGATCTTGCAAAGAAGCTAATGAACCCACAGCACCACCTAACTGAGCAGTAAGTACACGTGACTTCATTGCTTGAATACGATCCAAATCACGTTTAAATGCAGAAGCCCAACGAGCAAGTTTATGTCCCAAGGTAATTGGTAAAGCTTGCTGTAACCAAGTACGCCCAATCATGACTTGATGGCGATATTGCTTAGCTTGCTGTAATACAGTCGCATAGCATTGTTGAAGTTGATCTTCCACAATGTTCAACGCATCACGGCATTGCAAAATACAAGCTGTGTCTAAAATATCCTGACTGGTTGCCCCCCAATGCACATAACGCGAAGCATCTTCATCAACATCTTTAACAATTGCTGTAAGCTGTTTTACAAATGGAATTGCGATATTTCCAGCTAAGCCAGTTGCGACAGCCAAAGCTGAAAAGTCAAACTTTTCTAATGCCTGCTCAGCTACTTGGGCAATGGTATTAGCCGCATTTTGAGGAATCACACCAACTTGTGCCTGTGCTTGCGCTAAGGCAACTTCAACCTCAATCATGTATTTGATTAAAGATGAGTCACTAAAGATGTCAGTGACGTCTTTTTGATAAAACAAGCTGGCATATAACTGGCTCATGATTAAACTCTCTCAATAATCAAAGCAATGCCTTGGCCCACACCAATACACATTGAACACAAAGCGTAACGCCCCCCTGTTTGCTCAAGCTGGTTTAGGGCTGTTGTCACTAGGCGTGCACCTGATGCACCAAGTGGATGACCCAAAGCAATGGCACCACCATTTGGATTCACCTTGTCAGAATCATCTGGCAAACCTAAATCACGGGTCACGGCCAAAGCCTGAGCAGCAAAAGCTTCATTTAGCTCAATTACATCCATTTGCTCTAAAGTCAGGTTGGCTTGTTTAAGTAATTTTTTAATGGCT
>NZ_LRDR01000002.1:0-96691 GCF_001541635.1 Acinetobacter sp. LMB-5
TTATAGATGATTAAGATCCCTTTGCAATACCTTTTTTAATATTAGTGCAACAACAGTTCGCTTTTTAATCAAAAATGATAAAAATAGTCATTTTTTATATAAACATGGTTGTAAAAGCATCAATTTATCTAAAATTTTCTCGTCTTGATTCTTTTCTTGCCATCTAAGTGGACGACAATCAATATATTCACAGTATCCCCCCTCTCCTTGCAGACACTGTTCATTCCAGCTTAATTGATATTGAAAGCTTCCCACATATCCAGCCGCCAAACCAAACTTATAGTCACCACGGCTTTGTGCATAAAGCTCAAAAATTATTTTCCCATTTTTCTCACATTGCCAAGAAAACTCCCTTGGCAAGTACATCTCTTTACCATTCGGTGTTTTAACCTTTGGATAAACTCGGTGGATATGTAAATTTACGTCTTCTGTAAAACTTTCAACAGGCTTCCCAAATTCTTGAATATCTAATCTTGAACATAGGATAATATTCCACTGATTTCTTATTTGTAAGAATGCAAGCTGCGTCGTTTCATTTAAGTTAATAATTTGGCATGTATAGAAACATAAAGATAAGAACGGCAAGTGCAAAGCTCGCGCGTGTTTAAATCGTCCCAACCCTTCAATTTCATATTTCTGTCCTTTATAAAAAATTTCACCTTCACATACACATAGTGTTGACCAATAGTCAGAAACACCCCACTGCAAAGCAGAGGCATTAGATATATTTTCTGGAATCTGAATCGTAAGATCACACCCCATTTCTGGGTCTAATCTCTGAAGGCGAATCACGGGAATTTGCCATTGAATCAGATCGGTTTTATCAAATTGATATAGCGTCGAATCAAACTGGCATTGGCGTCGAATAGAATATGTTTTTAAATGTCCCACACTATGTTGGCTATTACTTACAAGCACTGTTGCAGTGTCGATAGCTGAAGTTGTAATGCTATGGGCGTTATAACACAGAGGAATACGTGGCTGTCCCACTAAACTAATATAATTAAAATAACGAAGTGGGGTTGGTAAATTTGGAAGGATCAAGCCTTGATAAACAATTTTAAAAAAGCCACGAGAAGGTTGATACACAACCCCCTCTTTAGCATTAGGGCCCAGCTGCTGTAATTGATTAATTTCACTTATCAACTTAGGCATACTGAACCTCTTCTATTTTATGTTTTTAGTGTTTCATTACTCTTGCGTGCAAATAAAGTCGTAACAAAACCAGATAGAGCATAAATAATTGAAACTGTCAAAATGCCCATTGGAATATTATAAGTGATTGCCGCAAAAATCAGTACTACTGGCAACATAACTACAAAAGGAACGCGTTTACGATCCATCTGCTTGAAAGAATAATATTTAATATTGGAAATCATGAGTAATCCCACAATTACCATAAGAACAGCATTAATAGTTTGAATCGCAATATCACGTAAATCAAAAATGAAAGGATAATCGCGAGCAACCCAGACGAGTGAAATAATGATAATAGCAGCGAGTGGACTTGCAATGCCGATAAAATAACGCTTATCAACAACGCCTATTTGCACATTAAAACGCGCTAGTCGGAAGGCTGCGCAGGCTGTATAAACAAAACAACAAGCTAAACCAATACGACCTAAATCATGCAAACTCCAGCTATACATCAGCATTGCTGGAGCCACACCAAAAGCTAACAAGTCTGAGAGAGAATCATATTGTTCGCCAAAAGCACTTTGTGCGCCAATCGCTCGAGCAACTCGACCATCTAAGCCATCCAATAGCGCTGCAATAAAAATGGCATAGATCGCTTGGTTAAAATCCCCATTCATACTTGCAATAATGGAATAGAAACCGGACAACAGAGCAGCGGTTGTAATTAAGTTAGGCCAAAGATAAATACCTCGGCGCTTCACTTTTTGTCCTTCCGGATTATCTTCTTCTTCAACCACTTCAAATGTAATCCCATCAAATGAATGTTCATTATGAGTTAAATCTTGCTCTGGTTTAGGCGCATTTGTCATTATTTTCTATTCCAAACATGTGCATTGATTTAAGTTAACTGTTACTCACCTACCAACCAGCGAACAGCAGCATGACCACCAGTTTCTTGCATGCGAAGATGCGGGAATAACCACTGTAGTGCTTGGTCTGCTTGTTCAGAGAACTGCCAAGGTGGGTTAATTACTAATAAACCACAACCATTTAGACCTACAGGTGTGTCATCTGGCCATACACAAATTTCACAAACTAACTGACGGCGAATACCCGTTTTAAACATTTTCTTTTCAAAACGTTCAATCATCGCTCGATCTTTGATTGGATACCAAACTGCAAAAACACCCGTTGGCCATTTTTTATAAGCTTGTTGTAAAAGTTCAACTAATTGCGGAAAGTCTTTACGTTCTAATTCGTAAGGAGGGTCGATCATAACCAGACCGCGCTTTTCTTTTGGCGGAATTACACCGAGCAAGCCTTCATATGCATCACGCTCATGTAAACCTGCACGTTTATCACGAATGTTATGGCGTAATTGCTGAAATACATCGCGCTGCATTTCAAATATAGTCGCCTTGTCGATTTCACGCATGCCTTGCAAAGCAAACCAAGGAGAACCTGGATAACTCCCCTTACCTTCTTCAGAACGCAATTGTTCTACTAACTTCAAATATTGCTGGATTGCTTCAGGTGCCTGACGCTTTTCCATTTCAGATAGTTGAACTAGACGATGAATGCCTGTGAGAAACTCTCCAGACTTTTGTGCAGGTGCCAGAGATAAATCATATTTGCCTGCCCCTCCATGCGTATCGATATAACGATAAGGTTTATCTTTAGCATTTAAACGGTTGAGCAGCTGTAGCAAAAGCACATGCTTCATAACATCTGCAAAGTTGCCCGCATGGAAATGGTGACGGTAATTCATGTTGACTTTAATTCCTCAATTCAACAAATAGTTTAACATGAAAAAAATATTCTTTCGTAAGGTTGTGATCATCTAAAATAGAGCTGCTTGATATTTTTACGATCTACTCGAGGTTATATGCGTTCTCACTCACTTCCTGATTCATGGAATTTGGATCAAATTTTAGATGATTTAAATGCGCATGGCTTTGCCATTATAAATCAAGCATATCCAGATCAATATCGCGCACAGGTTTCTCAAGAATGTAGCCATCATATGGATGAATTTAGAGAAGCAGGCATTCAAAACGGCGTTGTAAGCAATATTCGTAGCGACCATATTCTCTGGATTAATGATCAGCTCCATATTGCTCAGCAACATATTGAAACCTTAACTTTATTTTCACAAAGTCTAAATCAAGCATTCTATTTAGGGATTAAGGAGGTTGAAGCTCATTTTGCTCGTTATAATTTGGGTGAATTTTATGCTTTACACCGAGACAACCCTCAACAAAAAAATGATCGTATTATCTCAACTGTCTATTATCTACATCCAGAATGGCAAGAAGATTGGGGTGGACAATTACGACTGCAAGATAAAAATGAGAAATGGCATATTGTTAATCCTGAACCCAATCGACTGGTAATATTTCAAAGTGATTTATTACATGAAGTATTAATTTCAAAACAACAAAGACTCTCTATTACAGCCTGGCTTCGTAGTGGAAATTCCATTTGGGTCTAAAGGTTACTCTTTAAATTTGGTAAATGAACCCGATATAAGAGCTATTGATTAAAAAAGGTGATGGCGTATGTCTATTGAAAGTAAAACAATTGTGAACCGAATTGGTGAAACAGACCAACTTTATTTGACTGAAAATACGCCTGAGCTTGCTTTAGAGCGTGCTGAGTTACGCATGCAACTTGTAGTATTAAGTCGTGTTCGCCAAGAACAACTTCATTTCTTACAAGAAGCTATTGTCTTGCTTGAACAAGCTCGTATGGAATATGAAGAAATGCCATTGAGCTTATACCTTAATTTGTCTTTACACTTAGCCAAAGCGTATATGCTTTATTTTGAACTAAACAAAGAAAAACGTTTTGCGCTGATTACTCAACAAATTTTGAAGCCATTAGCACATCATGAACATGCTGATATCTATTTCTTCTTGGCATATGCGTCAGCAGCACGACAAGAGTCAGCATTAACCCGACATTGGTTAACTAAATATTTATCAACGTCTACATGTGATCTTGAATTGCTTCATGGCCAACCCGTATTTGACCTTGTACGTCATGAGCCATGGTATAAAGATAAATTAAAAGTAAAGACACATTAAACTCTTCATGTAATAAAGCCTGTTTTACATATTACTTGTAAAACAGGCTTTATTTTTTGAACTTATTTTTTCACACTGTCTTCATGCAGTTGTTCATTAAGCTCATCAATAACCACAATCCACTCATCATCTTTTTCCCAATGACTCTTCAAAAAATCGCTTTGACCTTTTGACCAAAAAGATGCTTCATGTAATTTTTGCTCGGCTGGCAATTGATGTGTTTTGATAAAGTTTTCAATACTAGCTTCATCAGAATCTAAACCCAACTGATCAAATAAAAGCTCTAAAGTCGGTTGCTGTTCAAACATTGTTATTCTCCTATAACTTCTTTTAAATCATCTATTAACTAATCTAACAATAAAACGTTTTTACTTGCATGATAGTGTCTATATTTTCTTGTTGCTTTTTGTGTTTGCTTTTTCAGGATTCAATAAAAAAGCACTCTAAAAGAGTGCTTTTTTAACTCATCAAACTGATGAATTATTTTACCATGTCAGCAATTGCTGCACGTTCTTCTTCAAGCTCGTTTAGAGTGAAGTTGATACGCTCACGGCTGAATTCATCGATTTCTAAACCTTGAACGATTTTGTATTCACCGTTTTCAGTTGTAACAGGGAAACCGAACATAACGCCTTCAGGAATACCATAAGAACCATCAGATGGAATACCCATAGTTACCCATTTGCCGTTTGTACCAAGCGCCCAGTCACGCATATGGTCAATTGCAGCGTTAGCAGCAGAAGCAGCAGAAGACAAACCACGCGCTTCGATGATCGCAGCACCACGTTTACCAACAGTTGGAAGGAATACGTCTTTGTTCCAAGCTGGATCGTTGATTTTGTCTTTTAAGCTTTCGCCATTTGCAGTTGCAAAACGGTAATCAGCATACATTGTTGGAGAGTGGTTGCCCCAAACTGTTAAGTTTTCGATGTCAGCAACTGCAACACCAGCTTTTTGAGCAACTTGAGTCAACGCACGGTTGTGGTCAAGACGCAACATAGCTGTGAAGTTTTTCGCTGGAAGATCTGGAGCAGATTTCATTGCGATGTAAGCGTTAGTGTTTGCAGGGTTACCTACAACTAATACTTTAACGTTACGGCTAGCAACTTCGTTTAATGCTTGACCTTGGCCGATGAAAATTTCACCGTTAACTTTTAACAAGTCAGCACGTTCCATACCAGGACCACGTGGACGAGAACCTACCAATAATGCGTAGTCAGCATCTTTAAATGCAACTTTCGGATCATCAGTCCCGATCATGCCAGCCAATAAAGGGAAAGCACAGTCATCAAGTTCCATCATTACGCCTTTAAGCGCTTGTTGTGCTTTTTCAACTGGAACTTCAAGCAATTGTAAAATAACAGGTTGATCTTTACCTAACATTTCACCGCTTGCGATACGGAATAATAAGCTGTAACCAATTTGACCTGCAGCGCCAGTCACGGCAACACGAACGGGTTGCTTCATGTAATTGTCTCCAATGAGTGTCCTTAATCGGGCTAAATAGGAATTCCATCTAACCAAATCATCATAAACGGCAAAGATTGTACTCTAAAGATTTGGCAGATGCATGTAAAAGCGACTCGTTTTCACCAAAAGTCTGATAGAAAATACAAATTAATCTTTACAAATAGATTCAATGTATGGTCAGCATTTCCTTACGAAATGTTCGTAAACTTTAATAACTACCTTTAATCATGATTTCACCAGGGCAATTCGATACCACATGATTTGCACACTGTTTATATTGGCCCTTTACCGTGTAACAAACTTTCACTTCCGTTAAGACCACATCCGAACGTGATAATTGACAACTAAAACGGATACCATTTTGAGGTAAGCTCGGATTAAGACGTACAAACTGCTGTCTTAACGCGGATTGCTGCATTTCAACATTTGTTGAACTTGTGAGACTAGCCGGAATTTTTAAACGTTCAGCAAAATTAATAACCGTACGGAAATATTGGCTTGCATTCATAGGAACGCATCCGCCTACACTTTTCCATAGCTGTACACGAGCATTATTATCAGGCATAACCCGAGCCACGACTTTGGCTTGCAATGGAGACAAGGTTGCAGAACTGTCTGTTGAGCAGTTACTTTGGTTTGTTTCCGGCATGAGGCCTGTAATTGTCAGTGAATATCCTTCAAGACATTTACGTTGTTTTTGTTTAGAGGGATCTAATGCACATGCGGCAGGTGTCATTTGCACATGCATAACATACCCCTGTAAATTAACAGGTTCGGCATGTAAAACGGAACTCACCAACCCTACTCCCGCACAGATGAGCCACCATGCAAGTTGCAAAATTGAACGAAGTTCCAAATATCTATATTTCATTTAATTAAAACTTGAATATGCCAATTAAAAGAAGATCCATCATCAACTACCTTAAAGTTAAGGCGACGTACGCATTGGAATGACTTTCATACGCTGCGATAACGACTGGGCGCCTTGCCCCAATATTACGCCGTAATGTGTTGCATTCGTCATAACGTGCTTGACGTAGTCTCTGGTTTCTAACAATGGAATTGTCTCAGTATATTGGTCAGCCGAAATTGATTGATAGTCCGGCTGCCAACGTCTAGCCCGATTAGGCCCCGCATTATAACCTGCTGTCGCCAAAACAGGGTTATTGCTTAATTGTCCCTGAATCATCGACAAATAAAATGTTCCATATCGAATATTGGTATTCATTTCATTTAATGCAGCCGGATTATAAGTTTCACCCATTTGACGTGCAATCAACTTCGCCGTATCAGGCATAATTTGCATAAGACCGCCCGCCCCAACGTGAGAACGCGCAGAAGTAACAAACCGACTTTCTTGACGCATTAAACCATAAGCCCATGCAGGATCAATTCCTGCATTGTAACTATGACTTACGACATTAGTCTTATGAGGAGTCACATAGCGATAAGTATCATTATGCTTATTTGTTGTACGATCTGCTGCATAAATTGCACGGTCATACCAGCCCATGTCATGAGCACGCTTTGCCGCAGCTAAAAGTAAACCATCATCGTGCTGAAGATATGCTTGACGAACTGCCCAATTCCACTCTCGATTCGTGTAAGTTGGATTTGCATTAATACGTCTTAAAGTAAAAGCACGATTAAAGTGAATATTCTGATCTAAACGTCTTAAATCACTTGCCGTTGGCTGATCATCATAAGGTTGATGGTTATAACGTTCACCTAAGCGATCTTTTGCTAAAAGGTTATGATAGTCATCACCAGCCTGAGCTAGTTTTCTATAAATTTGTTGTGCTGTTGCTTTAGAAGCACTATCACCACGCTGCTCTGACGCACGAGCAAGCCAATATTGCCAGCGATCTTCTTGCTTTTGGGTTACCGTCATACTATCAATAGCGCGAATTAAACTTTCCCACGCCCCAAAACGAATCGCCTGACGCGCATAAATTTCGGCTTCTTCCGGACTTAATGGATAACCATAACTTGCATCAAAATATTGAAGAACTTCACGATTAAAATTATTTTTCATTACCGTGGTGCCACCAATATAGGCTACCGTACGATATAAATATTTTTGTACATTTTGTGGCGTACCTTGGGCAACACGCTGCACATTTGAAAAAGCATTACTTAAGTCATTATTAGCTAAACGCCCTAACGCAAAAATCAAATAAGCATAATCTGCATCATTTGTTTTAGGCGCACTCCATAAATAATTGAGTGGGTTGGCCTGAATTTGGTTAAGCTGGGCCAAAGAAAGATTCAAGCCCAAAGTTTGTGCTGTCGCGAGCGCCTGTCCCGACAAACCTGCACGCAATTGTACCCATAGACGCTGTTGTTTATCTTGTGCGCTCATTAAAGGGCTAGATAACATCATGCGTCCTAAACCTAAGCAGGATTCTGGTTGTGACTCAGTTGCTAACCAAACATCTTTATATTCAGCAAAAACTAATGCATCACCACTTCTCGCCCGCACCTGTGCCAAAGCACAATTTTCGGCTTGGTCAGGATTGGTGACATAAGATAAGACTGGTTGTGCAGATGCAAAGTCAGCTTGTTTAACTTTTTCTTCAACATAATCGGCTGCTAATTTTTCAGCCATTGCTGATTGTGGATAGCGTTGAGCAAAGCTTACGATAGAGGCAGTAGGTTGAAAGCCAAGGTTTGTATTAAGTTTCCAATATTCTGGATAGTATCCCAACACATCATTTTGCATAGCAAGCTGATATTGGTCTAATAACGCGGTATTACCACTATTTGCAGCATTTAGTGCATCATTAAACTGCTCTTCAGCAGCATAGGTAAATGAACAACCAAGTAAACACATAGCTCCTAACCAGCTACGATGCATATATTTATTTTTCATTACACGACTATGTATTGATGAGCTCTTTCTACTTGGTCTCATATATGTGCTAAACCCTGACTATTCACCTTCAACGCATAGTTTAATTATTCTTCGTGCTTTCTTTTGTTGTGTTATGTAACTCTATGATTCAACATCATTAAAATTCACCTAATTTACTTCACAAAAACCTTGTCATGTTCTGAAAGTTTACTGTTATCGGTTCAGCTCAAATACTGCTATAATAGATGGTTTGACCCATTTTGGGCCAATTTATTCTTTTTTAGATCGATCTGTTAGGAGCCTGCATGACGGTTCAAACCTTCATTCCCAATGGTGCCAAAGCTGCCTCAGAAAACACTGTTACCCAGCCAACGCACACCACTGATGTTTCAATAAAAAAACTTTATATTGAAACTCAAGGGTGTCAGATGAATGAGTATGACAGTCACCGTATGGCAGACCTTTTAGGGGATTCTCACGGCTACGTTTTAACGACCAACCCTAATGAAGCAGACATTCTGCTCATGAATACGTGTTCTATTCGTGAAAAAGCGCAGGAAAAAGTATTTAGTGAATTAGGTCGCTGGCGCAAACTAAAAGACAAAAACCCTGATCTTGTGATTGGTGTGGGTGGGTGTGTTGCGTCTCAAGAAGGTGACAACATTCAAAAACGTGCGCCTTATGTAGACATGATTTTTGGTCCACAAACATTACACCGTTTACCGCAAATGCTTGATCAACATAATGCTCAAGTAGAAAAACCTAAAAAAGATAAAATCAAACTAGTTGATATTTCTTTCCCAGATATTGAAAAATTCGACTTTTTACCCGAACCACGTGTAGAAGGCTTTAAAGCATTCGTTTCTATTATGGAAGGCTGCTCTAAATACTGTTCTTTCTGTGTAGTTCCCTACACACGCGGTGAAGAAGTTTCTCGTCCATTAGATGATGTACTTGCAGAAATTGCAGGTCTTGCGGAAAAAGGTGTGCGTGAAATTTCACTTCTGGGTCAGAATGTAAATGGTTACCGCGGTGAAACATTCGAAGGTGGCATCTGTACCTTCCCTGAATTGTTACGACTCGTTGCAGAAATTCCGGGTATTGGACGTTTGCGTTATACAACATCGCACCCACTTGAGTTCTCTGACGAGCTAATTCAGTGCTATGAAGATTTACCTCAAATGGTGTCACATTTACACTTGCCTGTTCAAAGTGGCTCTAATGATGTCTTACAGGCAATGAAACGAAATCATACGATTGATGTTTATATCGATAAGATTGCCAAATTAAGAAAAATACGTCCTGATATGCACTTATCGAGTGACTTTATTATTGGTTTCCCTGGTGAAACTGATGAAAACTTCGCAGAAACACTTCAATTTATCAAAGACTTAGATTTTGATCACTCGTATAGCTTTGTTTATTCAAAACGTCCAGGTACACCTGCATCAGACTTACCTGATACTACGCCTGAGCACGTTAAGAAAGAGCGTTTAGCTCAAGTTCAAAAAGTGATTAAACAGTCTAGCATTGAAAAAACTGATGCAATGCTTGGCAAAATTGAACGTGTTCTTATTGAAAAAGTTTCGGACCAAGACCCTAATATTTTACTAGGTACAGCCGATAATACACGTCTAGTCACTTTTGTAGGTGATGCTTCTTGGGTAGGTCGTTTTGCAGAGATCGAGATTACTGAAATTAAAACTTTAAATTTAGTTTACGGTGAGCTCTTGAATCTTGAGCCTGACGTGGCGTAATGTAGAGGTATTCTAAAGTCTACTGAAAGGTTTTCTCTTGACTGCAGCGATTCGACGTACCGTAACATTTCCTGAAATTTCAATGGAACGTTTAAAGAGCATCTTGGGTGCCTATAATGGGCACCTTAAGCAAATTGAACAGCGTTTAGATGTCAAAATTACTCATCGTGGAGATGTTTTTCATATCGATGGTGAGATAGATGCTGTTGGGAGAGCCGAAGCATTATTGCAACGACTCTACGAAGAGTCTGAGGTATCCCAGCAAATCAGTGCCGATCTGTTGCATCTGTTAATTCAATCTTCTCAAACTGAACGTAATTTCGAGTTAGTTGGAGAAGAAATGGATGAACATGATGCACCAATGGATGTCTATTTCCAAACTCGAAAAGGCCGTATTAACCCCCGTGGTGCCAATCAAAAACGCTACGTACAGCGTATTTTGCAAAGCGATATTTCTTTTGGTGTTGGCCCTGCGGGTACAGGTAAAACCTATTTGGCAGTTGCCGCCGCAGTAGATATGCTTGAACGTAACGAAATCCAACGGATTTTACTTGTACGTCCTGCTGTAGAAGCTGGAGAAAAGCTAGGCTTCCTACCGGGTGACTTAACTCAGAAAATCGACCCATACCTCCGCCCTCTTTACGATGCTCTTTACGAAATGCTCGGCTTTGAAAAAGTTGCCAAGTTAATCGAGCGTCAAGTGATTGAAGTTGCACCTCTTGCATATATGCGTGGTCGCACACTTAACCATTCATTTGTAATTTTGGATGAAGCTCAAAACACAACGCCTGAACAAATGAAAATGTTCTTGACCCGTTTAGGTTTTGGTTCTCGTGCAGTGATTACAGGTGATATTACCCAAGTAGATTTACCTCGAGGCCAACAATCTGGTTTGGCACATGCACTACGTGTACTCGAGAACATTAAAGAAATTCATATTACCCGTTTCCATTCCCGTGACGTTGTACGTCATCAACTTGTCCAAAAAATTGTTGAAGCGTATGAAGGTTGGGATGGTGAACAACAGCGTCTTAATGCTGAAGCACGTGCTGAACGTAAAGCACGTCAAGAAGCATTAGTTGCTGAAAACGATACAGCAGCAGACTTGCAACATCAGGATGCTTAAGGATTCATTTTGAAAATCAGTTTAAGTTTACAACAAGACTTTCAATCACCTGAGTTAGAGCTCAAACGAGCTCAACTCAAAAAAATTATTGAGACAACTTTACACCACGTTGGTTATAAAGAAGATTGTGAAATTGGAGTTGCTTGCGTTGATCTGGATGAAAGCCAGCAACTCAATTTGCAATACCGAGAAAAAGATAAACCAACTAATGTTTTATCTTTCCCAAGTGATATTCCAGAAGAAGTTCTACCAATGCTAGATGCCTTACCACTAGGTGATTTAGTTATTTGTATTCCAGTGGTATTACAAGAAGCATTAGAACAGAAAAAAACTGCCCAAAATCATTTTGCACATCTATTAGTACATGGTGTTTTACATTTGCTTGGCTATGACCATGAAACTAGTGATGAAGATGCAGAAGAGATGGAAGGCTTAGAAATTGAAATTTTAGCAAAAATCAATATTGCTAACCCTTATCAGGAATAATGTGATCATTAGTAAAATGTGGATATCCTAAAAGTTATCCACATTTTTTAATTAGTGAACCTCAAATTCAGCTTCAGCTGGGTCAAAACGCCAAGTACGTACAATACGCAACTCCGAAATATCTTTCATATTGGCATCAAAATGCCCAAATGGTGCGCCGCGGCGTACTGAAGACTTCGCTGCTTCGTCTAGTATTGAATGCCCTGAACTTTCAAGCAGACGGATTGCACGAATTCCCCCTTGAGCATTCAAAATAACCATTAAACGCACTTCACCTCTTAGCTGTTGCTGTTTGGCTTCTTCAGGGTAATAGCGATTACCGTAAAGCTCTACTTTTTCACGAAATTTATCTAAATAAATAGCTGAAGCATCTTTCTTTGCTTGAATACCATCTACTGTTTTAATTTTTTGCTGACGGCTGAAATCTTGTTGGCGTTGCAAATATTGTGCTTCAAGGCTTGCAACCATGGCAGCTTTTGCTTGAAATTGACTTTGTAGTTGTTCTAGTTCTTTTTTTCTTTGGCTTGCATCCGCTTGTTTCTGCCAACTCAAAACCGTCATTAAAACTTTTTCTTCAAATTTAAGCTCTCTTTGTTGATGAATCTTTTGCAAACTTTCTAACTCAGTATCTCCAGTTGAAGCATCATTGAGCATCGGATTTGGAGTATCACTAGAAGTCCGATGAGCTTCACGAAATGCGCCCGAGCCTTGCTGATCTGCTTGTGCCAAAAAATCTGCCTGATGAACTGGCTCATTGCTTGGCCGAATTGAAATTGCAATTTCTTTAGTAGATTGCTCTGATGGGCTAGGCATGGCAAAGTGAATGAGCAACACAAAAATATGCAGTAAGATTGCCAATATTGTTGCAGCAATAAAGACTCGGTCTTGCCACCAATGATGAAAAGGCTCTATGGATAAACTTCTTTTGTTCAACATAATCTTAAAAGCATATAAATGCCTTTTCCCCACGGTTTAATACCGAATAAAATACAAACTAATATTCAAATATGGATAAAAGTGTGATTCACTTCAAATATAGGGTTTTATCCATTTTCATTTTGTCAAAATGTATCAAGTAAATTTGCTACACTGCAATATCAAAACCCGTTTTTTATCATAATAAAGATTGTGTGGGCTCTTTAGTAAATTATCTTCTGGAAGTTCTTTTATGCAAACGCTATTTTCCTCATTAGTCAGACGCCTTCAAAAAGTCTATAAAAAAGCAGAAGCATTCATTGAGGAAGAAAGAGATTTTACATTATCGCAAACCTTTCTGAATGCTACTTTGCAACGTTATGTCACCAATAATGTTGAGTTTTTAGATGACCTGCATGCAGATCTTTATCATGACTGGTTAAGATTATATGCAACTATGCATGTAAAAGGTTTAGAAACCACACTATCGGTTGATTTAAAATTGATCCAGATGGAATTTAATAAAGAACAGCAACTTTTAGTTTTTGAACAAATTAGCAATACACAAATTATTGAAGCGAAATATAAAAACTTTTTGCAAAAGATCGCCGTAAAAGCCGCAATTTTTTATTACCATAAAATTTTGAAAAAAGACCCTTTGGGGATGATTCTTGAACGTTTTAATGTAGCAGAAGAACGCGATGAACTTATATTTATTGATCTCAACCGTTGGTTTGGCAAAAAAGCTAGCATCATCGAAACATTAGGCAAAGTACATATAAATTACGCACGAGTTCGTGAAGCTGAGTTAGTTGTATTTGGAAATGTGAATTTAGCAGCCTTACTTTCTCGTGATCAGGACGACGATTTTGAAGAAGAATTCGCGGATTCTGAAATAACGCCAATTCAGCAAAAAGATGAATAAACGGTTTATAAATGAAGATTAATTAACTGCCAAAAAACACAAATAGATTACACATTTAGCATAAATCCTGATTTTTTCTCCATGATCAACAGGCATAATATGTTTAAGTTACAGATGCATCAGCACTGACTTTTTAGTCTGTACAAGGATATTTACTTATGGCAACAAAATTTCTGAAATCATTTGGCATCGCAACAGGTATTTCAACAACTTTGCTTTTTGCAGGCTTCTCAAGCCATGCACTTGCCATGAGTCCATTTCAGGCGAATTATCAGTTTACTTACAATAATAAAGGCATGGGGTCGGCTACACGTGCCTTAAGCCAGCAAGGTAATAACTGGACTTATAAATTCACTGCAAAAGCAGGCGGAATTGCGTCCGCAAGTGAAACAAGTAAATTTAGTTTCACCAATGGTAAAATTGGGTCTCAAAGTTTTAGCCGTACCAGCAAAATTTTGATTCATAACAACACCATGAGTATTAACTTTAATCCAAATAGCAAAACTATCTCTACCAAGAAAGATGATAAAGCTCGTTCATTTGCTTGGCAGGCAGGCGTTCTTGATGAGTTAAACGCAGAGTTACAACTGCGTGAAGACTTAAAAAATGGTTCACTGAAGTCCTCTTATCCACTTGCAGATGCAAAAGAAGTTGAAAATCGTCGATTTGTAAAACAAGGTAATGAGAAAATTAAAACCTCTTATGGAACATTTGATACCATTAAAGTCGTTTTACAACACAAAAAGCCTGAACGCAGCACAATCTTTTGGCTAGCACCAAAATTAGACTATTTACCTGTTAAAGTAAGCCATATTGATGGTAAAACTTCTTATGGGTTGTTATTAACAAGTTATACAGGTAAGACGAATTAAAGCTTGCATTTTTTTGGATGCTTTTTAAAATACGCATTTGCTTTAAAAAGCATCCGTCTAGAGGATTCTCCCGTGCACGCACTAGAACAGAAAATCTTAACAGAAGGTATCGTTCTATCTGATCAAGTCTTGAAAGTCGACGCTTTCTTAAACCACCAAATTGATCCTGTATTAATGCAGCAGATTGGTAAAGAATTTGCCGCTCGCTTTAAAGATGCAGGGATTACCAAGATTATTACCATTGAAGCATCAGGTATTGCACCTGCAATCATGGCAGGTTTAGAACTTGGTGTACCTGTAATTTTTGCTCGCAAATATCAATCATTGACGTTAAAAGATGATTTATATCGTTCAAAAGTATTTTCTTTTACTAAACAAACTGAAAGTACTATTGCGATTTCAAATAAGCACCTTCATTCAACTGATAAAGCATTAGTTATTGATGACTTCTTGGCGAATGGTCAAGCAGCATTAGGATTGATTGATTTAATTCACCAAGCAAATGCAGAAGTTGTTGGTGTAGGTATTGTGATTGAAAAATCATTCCAACCGGGTCGTGATTTATTGCTAGAAAAAGGCTATAGAGTTGAATCATTAGCACGTGTTCATTCTCTTACAGATGGCAAAGTTACTTTTGTAAAAGAATAAGATGTACACCTAAAAAAGAGCGGATATCCGCTCTTTTTTATTTGCTCAAAATTAATCTAAAAGCTTTTTGGCAACCTCTCCTAAACGTTTGCCTTGAGCTTCACACAAAATCTTTTCATCCTGACTTAAGTTTTGGTCATGACGCGGTCCACTTACATGGCTTGCGCCATAAGGTGTTCCACCTGTTTTAGTGTTAGATAATGCTGGAATTGCATTTGGTAATCCCATAATCATCATCCCATGATGAAATAACGGCGGTAACATAGTGAGTAAAGTACTTTCTTGCCCACCATGCATTGAACCAGAAGAAGTAAAAACACAAGCAGGTTTATTATGTAATGCCCCGTTGAGCCAAAGACTCGTCGTTTGATCCCAAAAATATTTCATTTCACTTGCCATATTGCCAAAGCGAGTTGGGGAACCTAACGCTAAACCTGCACAATTCGCTAGATCATCTAACGTACAGTAGATATCCCCTTCTTCCGGAATGCTTGGTTCGGCTATTGTGACAGCTGGAGCAATATTTGGTACTGTCCGAATTTTCACTGACATACCCGCAGACTCAACACCGTTGGCAATTAAATGAGCCATTTCTTTAGTAGAACCATATTTGCTGTAATAGAGTACAAGAATGTAAGGTTGCATCGGTTTCATAAATTTTGTTAAAAAGAACACTATACGGGATTTTTTATTTTTTTGGCGCAACCAATTTTATGAAATTCTAGAGGTGATTGATGGTGCAATACAAAAGATAATACGAGCAAATTTCTCGGACTCATCGAGTAAAAAGTTTATCTACTTTTGGTAAACCCTTGCTTAGACAACAGAAAGCCTACTTTGTTGAAAAAAGTTTATGGCTACAATTCTTTCTATAGCACATAGTAAACTTACAGAACGACTTTAATTCTATAAGTTATTATTTTGCTTTAATCTACGATTTGAGTACTTAAGCTCATACTTTGATAAGCTATCAATCGCCCAACATGATGATTAAAAAAATCGGGATAGACGACGCATGTTACAACGTTTTTTAAGTAAACTTCCTTTTTATAATAAAACTTGGTTTCAGTTCGTTTTATATGTATTTAAGCGTTTTGAAGCTGATCGGTGCCGTGAACAAGCTGGCTCTCTCACCTATACAACGCTATTCGCAGTTGTACCGATGTTAACAGTTTTTTTAGTAATTATTTCTTCAATCAAAGCGTTAGAACCCGCAAGACAACAGCTGCAACATTTAATCTATAGTAACTTTTTACCAAAGAGTACGATCGCATTTGATAAAGCGCTAAATGCTTTTACAGAAAAATCTAGCAACTTAACCGTTATTGGTGTGCTTTTTTTATTCGTTACTACTGTCTTAATGCTGACCTCAATTGAAACCGTCTTTAACCGTATTTGGCGAGTAAAAGAAACACGCAGTGGCATTATGGGTTTTATGCGTTATTGGACTATCATTTCTTTAGGTCCGATTATCTTAGGAAGTGCATTTGTTATTTCATCAACAGTTGCATCGATGAACTTATTAAGTAATAACTTCACAGGTTATCAACTTAATGGCGCATTTTTACTCTGGCTAATTTCTTTTGTCCTCACTATTTTGGGTTTCTTCATTTTATATTGGACCATTCCCAATCGCACAGTCCCAGTTTATGCAGCAGGAATAGCGGCTTGTTTAAGTGCTGTACTGTTTGAAATACTCAAAAATTTCTTTAGCTTTGTGATGTCAAATTTCACTAGTTATGAAATTATTTATGGTGCATTTGCAGCAGTGCCAATTTTCCTTCTATGGATCTTCCTGTCATGGAACATTATTTTACTTGGTGTAGAAGTAAGTTTTGCTCTAACTGCTTTTCACTCGGGTAAAGAGCAGAAACGTCATCCTGTTTTAATGCTATTAGATATTCTCGAGCTGTTTTATAAAAAACAGAAACTCGGTGAAAGTGTAAGTGACAAAGAAGCTTTAGAAATTTTAGGTCGCGGAGAAATTGGCCGCTGGCCAGCTTATGTACTTTTACTTGAAGAGCAAAATTTGGTTAAACGTACCGATAAAGATGAATATGTTCTCGCGCGCAATTTATCCCAAGTTGACTTCTGGAGCTTTTTCACTGCTCTTCCATACCCTTTACCATTACGTGAAGATGTTCTAAATGTACACGATGACGATGAATGGATGGAAAAAATAGGACCCGCCTTGGTCGAATCTAATGATTATTTAGCAGCAAAACTTTCCATTCCGCTCTCAACAATTTTTGAAGAGAAATAAGAAAGTAGAACTCTTCAATAGTATAGACACTCTTTCCTACCCAATAAAAAACCCTATTATTAAAAAAATAATAGGGTTAAAAATTGGCAATTTTAGGAGTGGGTTATGCTTTTACAAAAGTTTCCCATGCAAAATCTTGCGTTGCACCTTTTAATGTCATTTTCAACTGATCACCTGCATGTAATGGTCCAACCCCAGCAGGTGAACCTGTCATAATCACATCACCTGGCTCTAGTGAAAAAACCTGATTAATATCAGTTAAAAGTTCACCAATAGTAAACATTAACAGTGCAGTATTACCATCTTGACGCAATTCATCATTAATATGGAAAGTGAATTTGGTCTCTTGCCAATTTGTAATTTCTTTTGTATCAACCCAATCTGCCAAAACACAAGCACCATCAAAAGCTTTAGCTCGCTCCCATGGGTGGCCTTTACTTTTCAGATCATTCTGTAAATCACGCATTGTTAAATCAAGACCTAAAGTTACTGCTCCAATCGCTTTTAAAGCTTTTTCAGGATCTGTTTCACCTTTCAAAGGTTGATCAATACGTAACACTAACTCACATTCAAAATGGCAACTGCCCCACGCTGGATTCCAAGAAATACCGTCATTTAAACCAATCAAACTACTCGGTGGTTTAATAAATAATATAGGGTTGTCAGGCATAGCATTATTTAATTCTTTGACATGATCGGCGTAACTTCTGCCCACGCAAACGATTTTTGAAGGACGTATATTCATGAGGCTTCCTTTGTTGTTGCGGCTAATAATTCCAATAATTTATTTCTTAAATGTATTTTCAAATATGGTTTGATCTGAAACCTGTGCAAATGCACGCTTTGGTACAATAATTACAGTTTTATTCTTTAGCTCAAGCATGTAAGTCAGTTTGCCTTTAGCAAAAGTTTGTACATCTGCATATTGCATCACTTGCTTACGACCATTGGCATAAAGCTCAAAGTAATCTTGATATAAGTCGATTCCCTGCTCACTCTTTCCAAACTGGTAACGAACAAATTGACGCTTAAATAACATAGGTAAAAGCCAGTAACGCATCAGGCCTTGCATCACCAGAAAAAAAACGCCTAACCCGACATAATATCGTCCAACACCAGAGAGACCTAAATAAAATCCCCAAATAATAATTGCGATACTAATTGCAGGTGTAAGAAAACGGGTAAATTGCTTTTTCCCAAATGTCACTAATGAAAATCCATCTTGTGACTCTTCTAAATTCATATAATAACGTAAAGATAAAGCTGTTTTTTGCTCAGTCATTGCACTGCATCAATACTCAATAAATCGAAACTATTAGAGCATATTCATTTCAGCTTTAAAATGAATCAAAGGCTATTTTTTATTTTGTTTAAAAGTAGAGCTTATTATGAGATTCGAAGATCAACTACGTTGCATATATAGAACGTAGATTCATATTTTTTGAGCTTATTTCAGTTTTTAAAATTTCTACAATAAGAGCATCACCTTCTTAGTGGAATGTCTCATGTCTTTCTTTGCAAAATTATTTGGCTTAAATCAAAAAGCAACAGTCTCAAAAGATGTGGTTACTCAAGCCACTCAAGAGTCCCCTCTTTTCAATCAGCCAAGCTTTTTAGAATTAATTAAAAAACGTCGTTCTATCTATTCGATTGGAAAAAATTTAAAGCATATACCTTCGGAAATTGAAGAATTGATTCAAGAAGCGGTCAAACATAGCCCCTCAGCGTTCAACTCTCAATCATCTCGCGTTGTAATTTTATTTAATGAGTCTCATCAAAATTTCTGGAATATTGTTTTAGATGTATTAAAAACTATTGTTCCTGCCGAAGCACTGGCTGGAACTGAACAAAAAATTCAAAGTTTTGCAGCGGGTGCTGGTACAGTTTTATTTTTTGAAGACCAAGATGTAATTAAAGGTTTACAAGAGCAATTTGAATTGTATGCTGATAATTTCCCAGTCTGGTCTGAACACTCAACAGCAATTGCACAATTTGCAGTGTGGAATGTATTGGCTGAACAAGATATTGGAGCTTCTTTACAACATTACAATCCAATTATCGATGAGAAAATTAATGCTGCTTTTGAAATTCCTGCTCAATGGAAACTAAGAGCCCAATTAGTATTTGGTTCAATTGAAGGCGAAGCAGGTGAAAAAGCTTTTATTGAAGACGAAAGCCGTTTTAAAACATTTGGCTAATTTTTTCAACTTCAAATCATTTAAGAGCTGGTTGCCATGAGCACTAGCTTTTAAATCGAAATAATAAAAAATAGATACAAAAAAACCGCTATATATAGCGGTTAATTTTTCAAGTGGTGCGCTCAGAGAGATTCGAACTCCCGACCCCTTAGTTCGTAGCCAAGTGCTCTATCCAGCTGAGCTATGAGCGCGTACTTGATGTTGCGCATTATACGCATTTTTTAAGGCTTAGGAAGCCTTTTTTCATCTTCCTGTCATCAAACGTCTAGTTATTAGCCATTGCTCTAGTTTACATAACTTTGTAGCTAAAATTATTGAAACATCGCTCACCAAAGATATATCTGAAATATTTTTTTTCAATTAAGTTTTATAGACTTTTTGAAGCATTTTGCCATCTATCTAGAGGATAAAGGCTACTATTTTAGTCAACATTATACAAATAATATATTTCTGGTTGAACCTAACCATTATAAGACTGTTTAAAATTTAACTAAGATAATGCTTCAAATAAGTGAAAATATGATTAAAAAAATAGTTAGTTAAAATTATATAATATAAAAATTATTATTATTTTTACGTCTAAATTAAATAAATTATTATTTCTTTAAATATTATTAAATAACAAAAAATGTGACTAAAAATACACATTGACAGCTTTTGAGATCTAACCAATACTAAATTCCAATTATTGAGATACACATCTCATTAATTATGTAGCGCAATAAATAATACTTACTTAAAAATACAAAATTATATAGGAAATAGACCAACATGTTCTTACTAACAAATCTCGTATCTTCGATATCAAAAATTACTCAAGATTTGGGTAATATTGTATCGGTAAACACAAACGTAAACACAGGTTCCGCTGTTAATGTAAACGTTTCTGATATAAACATTTCTGATGTAAATATCTCTACATCAGGTTTACTCTCTAATGTAATTTCAACGGTAACCAACACCCTGACAACAACCACAACAGGCCTTGTTTCTGATGCCGTTGGTACTGTTACTGGCAGTATCGGTTCTACAAGTCCTGTAGACACAGTAACTAATATTATTGGCGGAGTAACTGGCGGTATTGATCTTGGAACTTCTCCAATTGCTCCAGTTATTGACGTTGTTCAAGGTGGTATCGACATTCTTCAGGGTGTTGAAAGCCTAAAAACTGAAATCATCAATACAGGTATCGACACTGTTGCTGATACTATCATTGGTGTCCTTCCTCAAACTGAACACCCTGTTTCTGAAATTGCTGATCTTGGCACTTTAACTTTCGAAACTTCTCGTGACACAGTAAATGGCACGCTTGAAGTCATTTCTGATCTAGTGGGTGGAGACATTCAAGGCGCAACTGAGTCTGCTACTGGTGTCGTTGAAACATTAATCACTAATGGTACAACTGCGACAGGTATTGTTACTGACGTTGTCGGAAGCATTACAGATGTCGTTGGTGGTGTAACTGGTGGCGTTGATGGCAACCCGCTTGAAGTAATTACTGACATCATCGGTGGCGTAACTGGTGGCGTTGACGGTAATCCACTTGAAGTAATTACTGATATTATCGGCGGTGTAACTGGTGGTGTTGACGGTAATCCGCTTGAAGTAATTACTGATATTATCGGCGGCGTAACTGGCGGTATCGGTGATGGCACATCTCCAATCGCTCCAGTGATTGATGTCGTTCAAGGCGGTATTGATATTCTACAAGGTGTAGAGAGTCTAAAAACTGAGATCATCAATACTGGTATCGAAACTGTTGCTGATACTATTATCGGTATTCTTCCACAAACTGAATATCCTGTTTCAGACCTAGCAGATCTTGGCACTTTAACTTTCGAAACTTCTCGTGACACAGTAAACGGTGCACTTGAAGTTGTTTCTGATTTAGTTGGTGGTGATATTCAAGGTGCTACTGAATCTGCTACCGATATTCTCGATACACTGATTACAAATGGGTCAACTGCTACTGGAATTATTAATAACATTATCGGCGGCGCAACAAGTGGTGATAGCCCACTTGGCGTGGTAACCGACATTATTGGTGGTGTAACTGGCGGTGTTAGTGGTAATCCTCTTGAAGTCGTGACTGACATTATCGGCGGTGTAACTGGTGGTGTTGATGGCAACCCGCTTGAAGTAATTACTGACATTATCGGCGGTGTAACTGGTGGTGTTGACGGTAACCCGCTTGAAGTAATTACTGACATTATTGGCGGTGTAACTGGTGGTGTTGATGGTAATCCACTTGAAGTAATTACTGACATTATTGGCGGTGTAACTGGCGGTATCGGTGGTGGAACTTCTCCAATCTCTCCAGTGATTGATGTTGTTCAAGGCGGTATTGATATTCTTCAGGGGGTAGAAAGCCTAAAAACTGAAATTATCAACACTGGCATTGATACAGTTGCAGATACAATTATCAGTATTCTTCCACAAGCAGAACATCCTGTTTCTGAACTTGCTGATCTTGGTACTCTAACTTTCGAAACTTCTCGTGACACAGTAAATGGTACGCTTGAAGTCATTTCTGATCTAGTGGGTGGAGACATTCAAGGTGCTACTGAATCTGCTACTGGTGTTCTCGATACGCTAATTACAAATGGCACAACTGCTACTGGTTTAGTAACAGAAATCATTGGCGGATTGACAGGAACTATTGGTGGGGTAACTGGTGGGGATAGCTCACTAGGCTTAGTCACTGATTTACTTGGCGGTTTAACTGGTAGCGTAGATGGTGATAACCCTCTTGGCTTAGTGACCGACCTTCTAGGCGGCTTAACTGGTGGCGTTACTGGCGGTACAGACAACCCTATCGGCATCGTAACAGATATCGTGGGTAGCTTAACGGGCGGTGTGACTGGTGAAGGTGGGTTAGATGTTATTTCTAATTTACTAGGCGGATTAACTGGTGGTAGCTTACTCGGTGGTGTAACGTCGACAGTATCAAGCGTAACTAATACAACGCATACAATCATACCTACATCATTACTTACCGATAACTTCTTAGAAAACTCTTTCAATACTGTTTAATATAAGTCATTAAAATAAAGCCACTTATTACAAGTGGCTTTATTTATTAATATATCTTTAAATATTAATTCATTTCTTCCCATCTATAATATTTCTTATGCGCCAGCTCTAACATTGCATAATCATTAGGTGTATCACCATAAGCATAAATTGTAGAATACTGAGTTAAATCATATTTATTTTTTATTCTATTTACTTTTTCTAAATAACCACAATCACCATTAATAAAATCACCTGTCAAAATACCATCACGTATTTCAAGTTGATTACATATAACGTCTAAATCTAAAGATTGACACCAGCTTTCTAAATAAACGCCTAATGATGCAGATACAACAACAATCTGATCACCTTGTTGTTTATGCCAGAGAATACGTTCCAAAGCATTTTGACGCACACAGGTAGGAAGGACACTTTTAGCAAACTCTTGTCCCATATATTTTAGGGAATCCGCATCATAGCCCACGTATCCCACTTGGCAGAGTTTAGTTCGAATAGTTTTATCGGTTACCCATCCAAGCTTATAACCCGCTATATAAGGCGCAAGTCGAATACCACCTAGTATTTGAGTTTTTTTATTTAAAGAAAATTTAAGGAATAGACTGAATGTATCGTTATGAGTGATCGTGCCATCAAAGTCAAATAAAGCTAAGTTCATTTATGATTATCTCTAATATAATTAAAAAGTTATAAATTTAGATTTTTTAAAGTACTAAAAAACAGGCACAAAAAAACCGCTATAAAAGCGGTTAATTCTTCAAGTTGGTGCGCTCAGAGAGATTCGAACTCCCGACCCCTTAGTTCGTAGCCAAGTGCTCTATCCAGCTGAGCTATGAGCGCGTAACTTGTGTGCCTTTCAGCGATTCGTTCTATTTTACTTGGTGCGCTCAGAGAGATTCGAACTCCCGACCCCTTAGTTCGTAGCCAAGTGCTCTATCCAGCTGAGCTATGAGCGCATTAAGTAAATGGCGGTGAGAGAGGGATTCGAACCCTCGATACCAGTAATAGGTATGCTTCCTTAGCAGGGAAGTGATTTCAGCCACTCATCCACCTCACCGGAACGAGCCGCCATAATACAAACTAAAACCCTATTGTTCAAGTCATCATAGTGAAATTTTCTTGTTTTTTAGTTCAATGAATTATTTTTTAAGCAATTTTCTCATTATTTTCGTCTTTTTCGATCAAACGCTTGTTAAGATAGATATTATTTCTTCATCAAAATACTGTAGTGCATAACACATTATTGCAAACCTAAACGTGCAGTTCGGGTCTGCATGACTTATGCTAAACTTATCTGCCAAGCGTGAAACCAAACGACATGACAAAAAACTGGGCTGACCCCGAAGCGAAAGCTGAAGCTGAACGTTATGACAATCCTATTCCAAGCCGTACTCTTATTTTAGATACATTGGAACAATTGCAGACACCGCAATCTCATGCAGAATTTGTCGATCATTTTAATATTCATGACCAAAAAAGTATTGAAGCACTCAGTCACCGCTTAAGTGCTATGGTTCGTGACGGTCAAATCATGAAAGACGGGTTTAAATTTCAGTTGGTGGCAGATCAACCGACCTATGAAGCAACTGTTTATATCAATAGTAAAGGTTTAGGCACAGCGCATATTGATGGTCAAAGTGACCTTTTACTGCCTGAACGTGAATTACGTTTAGTCTTTAACGGTGACCGAGTTAGAGTGCGACAGACTTCAGTTGATCGTAAAGGCAAACCTTGGGGATTTATCACAGAAGTTTTACAACATCGTGTTAAACAATTAATTGGTAAATTGTCGGTTCACGATGGCGAATATTTTATTCAGCCCAACAATCCAAATCAGCACCAACCTATTCCTTTAGAAAAAGAACTGGTAACACATGCTGAAGCAAATGTTGGCGATATGCTACGTGTCGCAATAGACAGCTATCCGACTCGTGAAGAATTTGCGACGGCGCATATTATTCAGTCTATGGCCGACAAAGCTGATACAGAAATTATTATTCCGCAGACTATTCTTGAGTTTGGCTTACCTTACGAATTTCCAGATGAAGTTATAAAAGAAGCTGAAAGCTTTAAAGAACCATCTGCTCAAGACCGTGAAGGCCGCATTGATTTACGAGATTTAGCATTAGTTACGATCGATGGTGAAGATGCTCGAGATTTTGATGATGCGGTTTATGCTGAAAAACGTCCAGGTGGCGGTTATCGTGTAGTAGTCGCAATTGCTGATGTTAGCCATTATGTACGCTTAGACTCAGCCCTCAATGAAGAAGCTGAGGAACGTGGTACTTCGGTATACTTCCCGCATTTCGTATTACCGATGCTACCAGAGGCATTGTCAAATGGCTTATGCTCTCTAAACCCTCATGTAGACCGTTTATGTATGGTCTGTGACTTGAAACTCTCTCGTACAGGCCGTGTAACTGGTTACGATTTTTATCCATCAGTGATGCATTCAAAAGCGCGTTTGACCTATACACAGGTAGCACAATATTTTGACGGCGCAACAGATGCAATTCCAAAAGATCGTGATATTCATAAATCTTTAAATACGCTTTTCCAGCTTTATCAGATTTTGAAAAATTTACGTGCTGATCGTCATGCAATGGAATTTGAAACCATTGAAACTTACATGACTTTTGATGAGCTAGGCGGGATTAAAGAAATTTTGCCACGTACACGTAATGAAGCACATAAGCTCATTGAAGAGTGCATGTTACTTGCTAACGTTGCTGCGGCTGAATATGCATTAGAACATGATGTTCCAATGTTATACCGCGTACATGAAGCTCCAGAGTTCTCACGTATTCAGAAAGTAAAAGACTTTGTTAAATTACTGGGTCTACCCTTCCCTGACCAACCAACTCAAGCAGACTATCAAAGAGTAATTGAAGCAACTAAAGATCGTATTGATGCTCCTAGTATTCATGCCGTCTTATTACGCTCAATGATGCAAGCTTATTATGGCGCAAAAAATGCAGGGCACTATGGTTTGGCTTATGAAGCTTATACGCATTTCACTTCGCCAATTCGTCGTTACCCAGACCTATTATTACACCGTGCCATTAAAGCTCACTTGAAACAAAAGCCTTATCCACTCTCTGGTGCTGCACTAGATGATGCAGGTGAACATTTCTCTCAAACAGAGCGCCGTGCTGATGAAGCTTCTCGTAGCGTAACAACTTGGTTGAAATGTCACTACATGCAGCAGCATCTAGGTGATGAATTCATTGGTATTGTAAGTGCGGTGACCGAATTCGGTTTATTCGTGACACTGAAAGATTTATATGTCGATGGTATGATTCATATTAGCCAACTCGGCGATGACTTCTTTATTTATGACCAAGCGAGTCAAAATCTAGTAGGTCAAAATCGTGGTCAAGTCTTTGGTTTGGGCGATGAAGTTAAAATTCAGGTTGCTGGTGTCAATCTGGAAGAACGTAAAATTGACTTTCAGCTCATTAAGCAAGTTACCCATGCAGGCCGAGTAGTTCGTAGCCGTGCGCCGCGTACGACTAAAACTACTACGCAGGCGACTGAAGAAGTTTTCAGTAAACCAACTGTCAGTAGTGATGGTGAGCGACCTGTTCACAAAAAGAAAGAAAAAAGTAAGCCAAGTTCTTACACCAAAAAATCTGGTAAGAAAACCTCAGCAAAAGCCGAGACTAAATCAGAAAAGGTGAAGAAAAAATCTAAGCCTAAAAAGAAAAAGTCGAATGCAAAATCAAAGGCTGAATAGTGAGTAAATAATTATCACACTTCAGAAATAAGTCTCCAATAGGAGGCTTATTTCTTTTTAAAAAGGGTTATTTTACACATTAAGCTTGATTTCCAGCCTGAGAGGACCTACATCTAATACCATGTTTAAAAAATAATGTGGCTATTAGCAATGACTTTACAGCAAGCGACTTTACCAACTCCGCGTTTTGACCAAATTAAATTAGAAAATTTAAAACAAGACATCCAGCAAGCGATCCAAGCAGGTCAGGAATTTTTAAATACTCTTACGGCTGCACCTACAGATGCAGCTCAGCAACTTGCCGTACTTGAGCAAGTCGATACGCTTGAAAATAATCTAAGTGAATCATGGGGCGTTTTATCGCATTTAAACGCTGTAATGAGCAATGCAGAAACGAGAGAAGTCTATCAATCTTTATTACCAGCATTAAGTGAATATTACACTCAGCTTGGTCAACACACGGCGCTTTATCAAACCTATCAACACATCCATGATGGTCAAGGTTATAGCTCTCTTAGCCCTGCACAGCAAAGTGCTATCCGTCTAGCTTTACGTGACTTTAAACTTTCAGGTGTAGCTTTAGAGGGTGAAGAGAAAAAACGTTATGCAGAGATTTCTGCGCGTCTTTCACAGCTTTCTTCTGATTTTTCAAACCACGTACTTGATGCAACACAAGCTTACTTTAAACCACTTACCGAAGATCAGCTAAAAGGTCTTCCAGAAAGTAATATTGAGTTATTAAAACAGTACGGCAAACAACGTGAACTTGACCAAGCTGTAGCAACCCTAGATTTCCCAGCATATTTTGCAATCATGACTTATGCAGATGACCGTGCATTACGTGAAGAGCTTTATAGAGCTTATGTGACTCGTGCCTCTGATCAGTCTGAACAAACTGAGTTTGATAACAGCAAAATTATGGAAGAAATTTTGAGTCTTCGTCAGGAAATGGCGAAACTACTTGGTTTCAATAACTATGCTGAATATTCTCTGGCAAGTAAAATGGCACCGGACGTAAAAACAGTACATGAGTTTTTGGTTGACCTAGCAGAGCATGCGCGCGCTCCTGCACTTCAAGAAGTTGCCGAACTTCAAGATATTGCTAAACAAGATGGTGTGGATGAGCTTAAACCTTGGGATACAACTTACTATTCTGAAAAGCTTAAACAGCAACAATTCAACCTGTCTCAAGAAGCGTTAAAACCTTATTTCCCTGCCCCTAAAGTTCTTCAGGGATTATTCCAGATTGTGCAGCGTCTATACGGCATTAATATTATTGAAAGACAAGCACCTGTCTGGCATCCAGATGCACGTTATTTTGAATTAGAAGATCAAGGCCAAGTGATTGGTGGCTTCTTCTTTGACATCTATGCACGTACAGGCAAACGTGGTGGCGCATGGATGAATGGCTTCCGCTCGCGCATGCAAACACTTCATGGTTTACAAAAACCAATTTGCTATATGGTGTGTAATTTCACTCCTCCTGTAGGTGATCAACCTGCTTTATTGACTCATGACGAAGTGATTACTTTGTTCCATGAGTTCGGACATGGTTTACATCATATGTTGACCGAAGTAGATAATATCTCGGTTGCAGGAACTCATGGTGTTGCTTGGGATGCAGTAGAACTACCAAGCCAGTTTATGGAATTCTGGTCATGGGATAAAGAAAGTCTAGATGTATTAAGTGAACACATCGATAGTAAACAGACTTTGCCACAAGAATTACTAGATGCATTATTAAATGCCCGATTCTTTCAATCTGGTATGCAAACTTTACGTCAGCTTGAATTTGCATTATTTGACTTGACCATTCACACAAAAACACCTGCCCTGAACAGTGAGCAAATTCAGCAAACCTTAAACGATATTCGTAAGCAATATGCGGTCGTTCCTACTGTCGACTACAACCGTTTCCAACATAGTTTTAGTCATATTTTTGCGGGCGGTTATGCCGCAGGTTATTACTCTTACAAATGGGCAGAAGTCTTAGCGAGCGATGCATTTGATCGTTTTGAAAATGAAGGCATTTTTAACACTCAAACGGGTAAAGAATTCCGTCAGGCAATTCTAGCTGTGGGTGGAAAAGACACTGCGCTTGAGGCATTTGTTAATTTCCGTGGACGCGAGCCTAAAATTGACGCATTGTTACGTCATCAAGGTTGGACGAATGATAACAAAACCGCTTAAACTATGGGCCTAAATTGATCGTGTGGTTAGGGTGATAAAGATGAAAAAACGTTTCATTGCTGGGGCAAAATGTCCAAAATGTGAAGCCATGGATCGGATTATCATGCTAACCACCGCAGAAGACGAATGGATTGAATGTATCGAATGCGGTTATAGCGAAAATCGTCCGACTCATGTTGATGAGCCTGAAACACCTGCTGAACCGGATGAAATTGGGGTAATACAGTTCAAGCCACGTCGTCCCGACTAAAGGTCTTAAACATGCCACTACAAAGAAAACAAAACTCAAAATTATTATGGATTTTAATTGGGGGCTTAAGCATTCTCGTAGTGCTTTTTTTTGCAGCGCAATGGTTTTTTAAAAAAACCGAGTCGTCAGCACCACTGGTTGATCCACAACCTGTCTCGACTCCTGCTCCTGCTAAACCGAAACCAGCTGAGCCATTACCAAGTTCTGAACCTTTAGCTGAAAATGCAAGTTCTCAGCAACTTGTTAGTGAAAATGTGCTTAAAGAGCCTGTCCCTGCCCAAGAGTCTTTAGCAAAAGAAGAAGTATCTAAACTTGAAGATATTCATCGGCAGCTAAAAGATCAGGAAGCAACCTTAAAAGCTCAGCATGCAGATGCGGATCAATTAACCAAACTCAAAGAAGAACAAGTTAAATTGCTGGAAGCTCAGCTTAAACAGCAATAATTTTTCAACGAGCTCTTAAAAAAGCTAAAGCTATCCATCTTTAGCTTTTTTGTTCGGATTTAAATAATTCTAATCATCTTGTTTTAAATTTACTCAATCTACTTATTAAAAAAGCCCTCCATTTAGGAAGGCTTTTTTGTATAACCAATACTTTGATTTAAGTTATTTATACCAATCGAATAACTTAAATACATATGGCACATAAGTCACTAATACCAATGATGAGAACAAGACAATAATTGGTAGCAACCAGCGCTCATAACGGAAGTAGAAGCTTGTATATTTCTCTTTCGCTTCAGCATCAGCAGCATTCACTTCATCATCTCCGACGGACAACCGCGTAAGTAGATGGTTCAAGGCAACTGGTGGTGTTACGTAACCAAATTCGAATGCAACCAACACAATCATCCAGAAATGAATTGGATGGATACCATTTTCGTATGCTACAGGTGCAATAGTTGCAGCAACTAAAATTACAGCACCAAATGGATCTGTACACATACCAATAATGGCAAGTAATAGCGCAATACATGCAAGTGAAATGTAAATACTGCCCAAATGAGTCGGTAATAATTCGACCACTTCAGAGCGTTCAATTAAACCACCTACACTTGCAGACAATGCCATCAAGATAATTAAAGCACCGATATGACCTACAGTTTCTGAGGTCGCAAATCGAAGTGCTCCACCAAAACCAAGACGGTATTGAGAGCTATGCGGATCATGTGCACGCAAGAATGGTGATTTTTGTTCGTGTTCACGAACAATCGCTTCATGAATATTGATTGCAGGCGCTTCTTTGGTCGCAACCAATTTGTCGTACAAGATCATTGCGATCAGAACTAATGGCAAAATTACTGGTGCAGTAAACTCGTTCATTCCTGTATCTAATGCATATTTATAGATCGCAAGAACAACAGCAGTGATCAGAATGTATGGAATTACAGGTACAAAGGCACGCATCATGCCCGGAATCGCAACTTTTGGTGAATTCACACGGAATTTTTCTTCAGCTAAAAGTAGTGAAACACCCAAGAAAATAAATGCAGTTAACCAAAATACATAAATACCATGCCCAAATAGCTCATCCGACGTAACATGACGGCTATCAAGCATTGCAATTAAAACGACCAGTAGACATGGACGTACAACTACCCCTAAAGAACCTGACATTGCAGACACAGCCAAAGCATATTGACGGCGAGCACCCGCATTCCAGACTTCTTTATAAATAATTGCACCTGCTGCGATAACAAAAATACCAGATGCACCTGTATAAGCTGTTGGTACAGCAGCAGCAATTAGAATTAACCAAGTTAAGGTTTCTGGCGCCAAGTTCCATGGACGAAGCACATTAAGGAACAAGTCCATAACGCGTGTTTGAGTTAAAAGCATACCTGCCCAAATAAACAAGGCAAGGTTTAAGAAGATACCCGAGAACTCAACCAATAAACCAAGGTAAATACCTTGCCCCATTGGGTAATCCATAAAGAACGTAAATACGATGCCTGTAATTAGGGCCATGTAAGCATATAAAGGCACTGATAATAAGGCTAAGCCTATATTCCCGCCTTCACGCTTTGGTGGAGGTGAAACAAATAATTGATACAAACTAATTAAAGTCAGAACAACAAATAGAATCATCCAGATCCAGTAAATCGTTACTGTTTCATAGGTAGGTGTTACCCCAGAATTTATGACTGAACGATACTGACTAATGACAGAGGTACTAAGCAGCGCATTACCAATCAACATAAACAGGGAATACACTTTGTAATCTATTTTTGTTGCTGGGTTACGCAAGCCAATATGGTGATATTTCAACGATGCAGTAATCGCAGAAATCAGAACCATAAAGACCAGTAAAATGGCACGGTTTTCTGTACCAAATTTAAAAATACCAAAGAAACCAGTCTCGATAGCACGGTAAGTACGTACCCCTGGGTTAGCTTCGATATATTTAATAGTTTTATCATATGCCTGATATTTTTCATCACATTGTTGCTGCGCTGCGAGTAGTGATGCACGAACATCACTTTCCGATGCTGCACCAAAGAAACTCGCGAAATCATCAGACGCATTCGCTTTCATTTGTTCTTTTACTTGAGCCTCGATATTTGGATGTCGATCACAAGTTGGCTTTTCAGGCTCAGCACGCAAAAAAGAATATTGCATACCTGTAGCAGGGTCGCCATATAGACGTTCCCCGATACGTAATAATTGTCCGTGGATCATTTCCCCGGTACCAATAATTAGCGTCATTAATAGCAGAATGAGGATGACGAATGTTGAGATCCATTCGTTCCAGATATAACCCAGCAGACCTAATCCAGATCTTTTTTCTTGATGTTCTTGCATAAATATTCCAATTTTGTTCTCTCAAGTCCCTAAAAATTAAAGAATTGAGTCATGCAATTTTTCTTGGTCAGGGGTTAAATCCATCCCCCTTCTACCAATCCCTTTATTCAACGATCAAATTTGCATCAAACTTTGTTAATAAAGAATGACTAAAATCTCTTTTTTAACAGTTTGTATTGTCAATGTTTCTTTTTTAATCTCTGGAAAAGCCAATAGCATCCTCCAAAGATTGCGCCACCAATTGCTCCATATAGGTGAGCTTCAGTTAAAACTGGACTCCCTATTAACTGGGCGGTCCCTGTTTGCCCAAAAGTGTTTTCCCATATAAGTTTGGCAATAATTAAACCTAAAACTAGCAAAGCAAAATTTCGCTCTTTACGATATTGCAGATAGACTAAAGCAACCGCTGTATATAGCCCATGTAAGACACCAGATAGGCCCGCATAAGCTTCGATATAAGGTAAATAAAAGTAGAACACCAAACTAATAAAAGGTGGCAATAGCAAAAGTAGACTTAGAAGATGCCATGCTTTTGTATGCGGAAAGATAAAGGGTAAACAGGCGAATGCCATCATATTTAAAAGGAAATGAACCCATCCAACGTGTACCCAATGTGCAGTCCATAAACGCCAGAATTCGCCAAGTAAACTTTCGCGCCAATAAATAAAAGTATCAGGAAACACCTGTAGACAAGCAGATATGGAAATGCACACTGCGACCAGAAGCACTTTACTATTCAGTACATGATCCTTCATGGCACACTCCTTGAAATTAAACTTCTTACGATTATTGTAGAACTTAACAATAGACTCGCAAGAAGTTAGCCTTTCAAATATTCTTTACTGCGCTGCTGGTGGAGCAGATGAATCAGCAGGAACTTCAGAAGCGGCTCCCCCATCAAACAACTCATCTAGCTCTGCTGCACCTTCATTCTTATCATCCCAGAAATGAGACATACCATCATCTCCGGTACGTACACCAGTATGTTCAGTCCAGTAACGGTCAGAGATACCACGTACAATAAGGCCAGCCATACTATCGATTAACTTAAAGTTAGGATTAACAGGTTTGTCATCAGCTTGAGACGCAGCATAAGATCTTAATGCATCACGGATTTTTGCATCATCACCACTTGCTTGAGCAGCTACCGCATATAAGGCATGAGATAGGCGAACACCTTTTTTCTCACCAATCTGAATTGACTGTTTTAAAGTTTGGTATGGATCAGGCTTCCCTTCATCAGCACCTGGCAATAAAGTCCAGATAACAGCACGTGTTGCGTTAGGGGCGCCCCAGAATTTTTCATTATCTAGACAAACCATGCCACGCTCTACAATAGCAGCGATATCTTTAGGAACATTGACTGCGCCGCCTGAGTTAATATCGTTGGTCACAGCCTGAAGACCACTGATCATGCCAAGTAAATAAACGGTTTGATCAGTATCATTACGCATCGTTGGGCAAGAGTCACCTAAGTGGTATTTATATTTAGATTCCCAACGATCAGCAAATAACTTATAGCCTGTATACTGACGTTCAGCTGCAATTGCTGCCCAACGCTTCTGTGCAATACGTGCATCTTGGGCTTCTGTCACTTGACCTGCTTTTGAAGCACGTAAATAACGCAGTTCTTGTTCTAAAGCTTGATTTTCCGCACATACACCTGATGCTGCATACATTAATACTGCAACACGTGTCGGATCTGCACCCATCCCTTTAGTAGACATGATGGCAGGTGTTAACGCACTACCAGTATTACATACCATTTCAGCATCTTGCATTGCCAAAATAGGTGGAACGACGTGCTTTTCCGTAAAACCTAGAGCAACATTTGCTCCGGTTTTCACGACGTATGAACAACCTGATAAAACTGAAGCTGCAAGAAAACTTACCGCCAAACCTTGGCTTATTTTTTGGACTTTAGACATCTTCCTGTCCTCTATGTAATTTGTTTTTTCCTTTTCAGATGTACATTAGCAGATGCATATCTTGAATAAAAGAGTAATTACTCTAATTGTAGCGCTTATACTTTGACACACTTCACAGCAGATAAAATTGACAGTTTTTCGAGGAAAAAGAAATTTTAGGCAAAAAAAAGTAGCATTGCGACGGTTCAGCACATGCTACTTATTAACTGGGATAAGCTTTTAACGGCTTATATTATTTTTGTTCTATATAATCCTTAAGTAAAGTTCCTGCTCTTCCTACTACTACAGCCATAACGACTGCAATTAACAGAAACATCCACATTGAAATCTCCATGAGAGACCTCCTTACTACAATCGCACCCAGTTATAAACTGGACACTTGATGAAATTAATCGATTAACCAATTTTAATAATTGACTGATCGACGACCTTGCATCCTCTGTCTCTTAACCTTGTTAAAACTAACTTTGTTAAGATGTTCCCTGAGTAAAGTTCCTGCTCTTCCTATCACCACTGCCAGAATTATAGCAATGACCAAGAACGACCATGTTGGCATCTCCATTTTGAGACCTCCGACACACTTTACGTTGGTGTTTGTACTTTAACCGATCAAATAGCTACCCATAGGCGAAATTGTCAGACAATTGTCTTTCCTTGGCTTTTTTCTATATTTTAATTAGACAATCCGAAGTTTAATAAAGAAAATAATTATTAAGTTTTTGTTTTTTATGTATTTTAAATAAACATACAATTGTAGAATTGTCTAACAATTAATAGAGTTTTTCTAAAACTTTTAATCTTTTCCACTGCTGAATAGGAAGCTGATCGAACCAAACAATAGCTATATTCGTAGGAGTTTCTTCAAAATAAATAACTACAAATAACTGATAATCAATTATTTTAGTAATTTCCCCACGGTAAATTTCTTTTTTCGAAAAATATGCAATCGACCATAATTTTTGATCTAAATATTCAATTTGAGATATTTGTGCTTGCTTTAGAAAGAAAATAAAACCAATAAATAGAAGAATGACAGCACATAGCCACCATATCGGTGTTAATAATTGATAAAGCAGGATTGCTAAACCCAAACCAACAAAAAGCTGAAATATTACCGAGACACGGCTATATTTCAGCTCAAAATTTAATTCTTTTATCAAAACAGTTTAGCCATGCACATACTGTTTTAGTTTATAAATAAATTCACGTAACTCAGTACGTGGAGGTTCAGAAACTTCCATGAACCAATCTAATAAATCTGGATCTTCTTGATCAACTAGCTCTGCAAATAATGCTTTTTCTGCTGGATCAGCTTTTAAATAATAATTTTTTACATACGGGTCAAAATAGACGTCAATTTCTTTTAAGCCGCGGCGTGCTCGATAAATTACTTTACGTTCTTCCAAGGTCATTTCGTCAGACATTTACGTCCCCATCTGTGTTGATAGTGCGCCTAGTTTACCTGATCACATCCTAAAGATCGCTAAAAATATCAAATTGACCAAATTTATCATCTTGTCCGCATAATTGAGCATTCATCACATTGTGGGGCATGAAATGCTTACGTATGTTTAGGGCATAACATCACACCTGAACCAAGGAAGAAATACAAATGCAATCTGGTGCCATCCGTCCTATTCCAAATATGTTACCGAGACAATTATTCAATGAAGAACACGAAGCCTTCCGTGAGACAGTGCGTAAATTCTATGAAAAGGAAGTCGTTCCCAATATAGAGAAATATGAAAAACAGCAACATGTTGACCGAGATCTTTGGAATAAAGCTGGAGAATTAGGTCTTCTTTGCACCACAATGCCAGAGCAGTATGGTGGTTCTGGAGTAGATCGTCTATACAGTATGATTCTTATCGAAGAACAAGCGTATGCAATGGACTCAAGTACTGGTTTTTCTCTACATTCTGATATTGTTGCTAATTACGTCAATAATTTTGGTAATGAAGAGCAAAAACAAAAATGGTTACCCAAAATGGCAACTGGAGAAGTTGTTACTGCTATTGCAATGACGGAACCAGGCACTGGTTCAGATTTACAAGCGGTAAGAACAACCGCCGTACTTGATGGTGATGAATATGTCATTAATGGCTCTAAAATTTTTATTACAAATGGCTACTTATGCGATATGGCCGTAGTCGTTTGTAAGACTGGCAATAGTGATAAAGGTTCGGCGAACTTATCCTTAATTATTGTAGAAGCAGATCGTGCTGGTTTTAGTAAAGGTAAACCTCTAAACAAAATTGGAATGAAAGGACAGGATACTTGCGAATTATTCTTTGACAATGTGCGCGTCCCTAAAGAAAACCTTTTAGGAATGGAAGGTATGGGCTTTATCATGCTCATGAAAGAATTAGCATGGGAACGAATGTTAGTTGCTATTATTTGTCAGGCAGGTGCTGAAGCAGCATTTGCACATACTGTTCAATATACAAAAGATCGTAAGGCGTTTGGTAAACCTATTGGCGCATTTCAAAATACGCGTTTTAAACTTGCTGAACTCAGAGCAGAAATCGATTTCTGCCGTACTTATTTAGATCGTTGTATGGAATTACAACTTGAAGAAAAATTGAGTGTAGAAGCTGCCGCAGCTGCTAAATATAAAATTTCTGATATGTTCTCGAAGATTGTAGATGAATGTCTTCAATTACATGGTGGTTATGGTTATATGCTTGAATATCCAATTGCACGTGCATACATTGATCATCGAGCAAATCGAATTTATGCAGGTACAAATGAAATCATGAAAGAATTAATTTCAAGAACACTTTAATAGTTTCATAAGAAAAGGGGCATTACGCCCCTTTTCTTATTTCATACGAATTAAGATACTAATTTTGGTTTACGCTCATTTGCTTCAGAACGCTTATGGAAATGAAGAATGCCATCTTCAAATTTTGCATTTTTCAAAGACTTTCTATCTTCTAAATAGTTATTAGTCACCTGCCATGGAGCACGCTTACCTTGTTTAGGAAGTTCATGTGCTGCACGGTTAATATAACCTGAAGATAGTTTACCCATTACTGTATCTTCTTCCATCACAGTCTTATCACCCGATGGAATCACTTCATCATAACTATTTTTGTCCATATAGTTTAATAAGCGACAAATATATTCGGCAGCGATATCTACTTTGAGTGTCCATGAGGCATTCACATAGCCAATAATCATAGCCATATTCGGCACATCACTTAGCATTATGCCGTTATAAAGCATATGTTCAGATGAGTTAATTGGTTTCCCATCAAGAGTTGCCTGAACTCCACCCATAATCTGAACTTGTAGTCCTGTTGCAGAAACAACGATATCAGCATCAAGATGTTTGCCAGATTTAAGTAAAATACCTTTTTCAGTAAATTTCTCGATCTGATCAGTTTCTACACTTGCTTTGCCTTCACGTAAAATCTTAAATAAGTCACCATCTGGCACTACACATAAACGCTGATCCCAAGGATTGTATGAAGGCGTAAAATGCTTCATATCAACCTTACCTTTAAGCTGCACTTCAATTGCTTTTAAAAGTAAACGACGTACAGTTTTAGGATGTTTCTGAGACAACGCATAAATAGCACGCTGCATACCAATGTTACGTGCGCGGGTAAATTTATAAGCTGCCTCTTCAGACATAAATTTACGCGTTTTTTCATAGATGAAATCGATAGAAGGAACGCTAGCAATATACGTTGGTGAACGTTGCAACATGGTCACATGACCTGCCCCACCTTTAGCCATTGCTGGTACTAAAGTAATCGCTGTTGCACCACTACCGATAATAACCACCTTTTTACCTGTGTAATCTAAGTTTTCAGGCCAATGCTGTGGGTGAATGAGTTGCCCTTTAAATGCTTCTTGATTTGGGAAAGAAGGTGCATAACCCTGATCATAATTATAGTAACCTGTACAACCTACAACAAAATTGGCAATCCAAGTCTGCTGTTTTTTATTGCTATCTTCGACTACAACCTGCCATTTTTTTGAAGCCGAATCATAATTAGCAGAAAGTACGCGATGACCAAAATGAATTTTTTCTTTTAATTTAAAATCATTAATTACTTCACCTAAATATCCTTTAATAGAAGCACCATCAGCTAATACATTCGCTTTACACCATGGTTTAAAGTTAAAACCAAAGGTAGACATATCTGAATCTGAACGGATGCCAGGATAACGGAAAAGATCCCATGTTCCACCAAAAGACTCGCGACGTTCTAAAATCTCGAATTGTCGTTGTGGTGAATTTTTTGATAAATGGGCAGCGATTCCGATTCCTGAAATACCTGCGCCAATGATTAAAATATCAACTTGCTTTTCCATTTTATTTTTATACCCATTGTTGAGAATATAAGTTTATTAAAACACAATTTTGACAATACACAATGTCAAGTTTGACCGTTTATCTGCTTTTTTATGTCACTTGAGGACATTTTTATAATTTATTTTGTGACTAGAAATAAAAAAGACCGGTATAAAACCGGTCTTTTTTGAATAAAATCAATTATTCAGCTGAAGTGTTTACTTCACGATCTACAAGCTCAACGTAAGCCATCGGTGCTGCATCACCAGCACGGAAGCCCGCTTTAAGAACACGTAGATAACCGCCGTTACGTTCTTTGTAACGAGGGCCGAGTACGGTAAATAATTTACCAACAGTTGCAGCATTACGAGTACGAGCAAATGCTAAACGACGATTTGCTACAGTATCGTTTTTTGCTAGAGTGATTAAAGGCTCAGCAACACGACGTAATTCTTTAGCTTTAGGCACAGTTGTTTTGATCAACTCGTGTTCAAATAAAGAATTAGCCAAGTTTTGGAACATCGCTTTACGATGGCTGCTTGTACGGCCTAATTTCACACCACTATTACGATGACGCATGGTGATAGTCCTACTTAATTAACGGCTACGATAGGCAAAACGGTCGTCCATACGAAGACTAGCTGGTGGCCAGTTTTCAAGACGCATACCGAGTTGTAAGCCTTTCGATGCCAAAACATCTTTGATCTCTGTTAACGATTTTTTACCAAGGTTAGGAGTTTTTAATAACTCAACTTCAGTACGTTGAACAAGATCACCAATGTAGTAAATATTTTCTGCTTTCAAACAGTTAGCAGAACGAACAGTAAGCTCTAGATCATCTACTGGGCGAAGCAAGATTGGGTCAACTTCTTCACGAGGCTCTTGAGCAACTGGAGTTTGGTCTTTCTGAAGATCAACAAAAATTGCAATTTGTTGTTGCAAGATTGTTGCCGCTTTGCGGATTGCTTCTTCAGGATCAACCGTTCCATTTGTTTCGAGGTCGATTACCAGTTTATCTAAATCAGTACGTTGTTCTACACGCGCATTTTCAACGGTGTAAGAAACACGCTTAATCGGGCTATAAGAAGCATCTAATTGCAAACGACCAACAGGACGTGTTTCACCTTCAGGGAAACGAGAATCAGATGTTTCATAACCACGACCTTGAGCAACTTTCAAGCGCATTTTTAATGAGCCTGAAGCACTTAAAGTACCGATTAAATGTTCTGGGTTAACCACTTCAACATTATGAGGTAAACGAAGGTCAGCAGCAGTAATATCGCCAGGACCTTGTTTTTCTAATGTTAAATATGCTTCATTTTGATCGAACAGCTTAATAGACAATCCTTTTAGGTTCAGCAAGAGCTCGACGATGTCCTGCTGCAAGCCTTCTAAAGTACTGTACTCGTGCTCGACACCTTCTATTTCTACTTCAACCACAGCAGCGCCAGGTAAAGAAGACAATAGAATGCGACGTAAAGCATTACCTAGAGTGTGGCCAAAACCACGCTCTAAAGGTTCTAGAATCACTTTTGCCGAGGTCCCGCTTACCGCTTCGACCTTGATCGCTTGCGGAGTTAGAAACTCGTTTGCAGTACGCGTCATTATTGCTACCTCAAGGATTATTTAGAATACAATTCTACAATCAAGCTTTCGTTGATTTCAGCAGGTAAATCAGAACGATCTGGTGCAGCTTTAAACGTACCTTCAAGCTTAGAATGATCAACTTCGATCCAAGCTGGAATACCACGTTGTGCAGCTAACTCAATCGCGTTTTTAATACGCAATTGTTGTTTAGCACCTTCGTGAACCGCAATTACATCACCAGCTTTAACTTGAATAGATGCGATGTTTACACGACGACCATTCAAAGTAATGCTACGGTGACTTACTAACTGACGAGCTTCTGCACGTGTAGAACCAAAACCCATGCGATAAACAACGTTATCAAGACGGCTTTCAAGCAATTTCAACAAGTTCTCACCTGTTGCGCCTTTAACACGAGCTGCTTCTTTATAGTAGTTACTAAATTGACGTTCTAACACACCGTAAATACGACGGACTTTTTGTTTTTCACGTAATTGTAGTGAATACTCAGATTGCTTACCACCGCGTGCCTGACCATGTTGACCAGGTGCTTTGTTAGCTTTTTTAGTTTTGACGTCAAATGGTTTAACGCCAGATTTAAGTTGCAGGTCTGTCCCTTCGCGGCGAGAGAGTTTGCATTTTGGACCAATATAACGAGCCATGAATGTTTCTCCTTACACGCGACGTTTTTTAGGTGGACGGCAACCGTTGTGAGGAATTGGAGTCACATCGGTAATGCTGTTAATCTTATAACCCACTGCGCCTAATGCACGAACCGCAGACTCACGACCTGGACCAGGACCTTTTACAAGGACGTCCAGATTTTTCAAACCGTAATCTAAAGCTGCTTTACCAGCAACTTCAGCAGCTACCTGAGCAGCAAACGGAGTTGATTTACGTGAACCACGGAAGCCTTGTCCACCTGAGGTGGCCCAAGCCAATGCATTACCTTGACGATCAGTAATCGTAACAATGGTGTTATTAAAAGACGCGTGAATGTGTGCAACACCTTCAGAGACGGTACGAGTGACCTTCTTGCGTGTGCGAGTATCTTTAGCCATCTTTTAGCTTCCAGAAATCTTACTTTTTAATCGGTTTGCGCGGACCTTTACGGGTACGTGCGTTAGTTTTGGTGCGTTGACCACGGACAGGCAAGCTGCGACGATGGCGAAGGCCGCGGTAGCAACCCAAATCCATTAAACGTTTAATGTTCATGGAAATTTCGCGACGTAAGTCACCTTCGGTAGGAACCTTAGCAACTTCTGCACGAATCGCATCAAGCTGAGCATCGTCCAACTCACGGATCTTAGTAGTTTCAGTAATACCAACTGCAGCTAAGATATTCTTAGCAGTGTGGCGACCGATACCAAAGATGTAAGTGAGGGAGATAACAGCATGCTTGTTATCCGGAATGTTTACACCGGCAATACGAGCCATTCACTTTCTCCAAAAAGGCAGTAGAGATAATCAACCGCCCCACAAAAATCTTGAGGGGCGGATATTAACCCAATTCGCCTACTGAAATCAACAGGTCTTGATTAGATTAACCTTGACGCTGCTTATGACGAGGTTCTGCGCTACAAATTACGCGAATAACCCCATTACGACGGATAACTTTACAGCTACCACAAATTTTCTTTACAGAAGCTTGTACTTTCATGATGAAACCTCTAAGTGCGCTTATCCCTTAGGATGAGCAGTCGTTTTTCTCATTAATGTTTGATTATCATATTGATGAGATGTTAAATGCGCTTGTAGCTGAGCCATAAAGTCCATAACCACGACAACTACGATCAATAATGAGGTACCACCCAAATAGAATGGAATCCCAAAAGAGCTTTGTAGAATCATTGGCATTAAACAAATGACCGTAATATAAATCGCACCAATAAACGTCAAACGATTAAGAATATGATCTAAGTAACGAGCAGTTTGCTCACCTGGGCGAATACCAGGCACATAAGCTCCGCTGCGTTTTAGATTTTCTGATACTTCCTTAGGGCTAAATACTAAAGCCGTATAAAAGTAACAGAAAAAGATAATTAACGCACCAAAGAGCACCAAATACAAAGGCTGTCCAGGCGACAATACTAAAGCTAAATCTTGTAAGCTGCTTTTAATAAAACCAGCATTTGGATCTGCACTTCCCACCCATTGACCAAGACTTGCTGGGAACAAGAGTAAAGAACTTGCAAAAATCGCAGGAATAACACCGGCCATATTAATTTTTAATGGCAAATGCGTCTGCTGTGCTGTAAATATACGACGCCCTTGTTGCTTTTGCGCATAGTTTACTGGAATGCGACGTTGTGCTTTTTCAATAAACACAATAGCTGCCAATACACCTAAAGACAAAAGACCAAAAATTACAAGACCAATTAAACTTGTCTGACCATTATCTACAGAAGAAACTGATTGCATAATTAGTTTAGGCAAACCAGCAACAATACCTGCAAAAATAATCATTGAGATACCGTTACCAATACCTCTTTCAGTGATTTGCTCACCTAGCCACATTAAGAACATAGTTCCAGCGACAAGTGAAGTTACTGCTGGGATATAAAACGCAAGACCAACTGACAGAGTAATACCCTGACCAATCAAACCTGCGCACATACCAACTGCTTGAACCACTGCAAGCAACAATGTGCCCTGACGCGTATACTGATTAATTTTACGCTTACCTTGCTCACCTTCCTTTTTCAAGGCTTCAAGTGATGGAATTACAGTAGACATTAACTGCACAATAATTGACGCAGAAATGTACGGCATAATCCCTAAAGCAAGAATAGACATTCGCTCTAAAGCACCGCCAGAAAACATATTGAATAGCCCAAGAATAGTTCCTTGGTTCGCATGAAATAAATTTTCTAACGCAGCATTATTAATGCCTGGTACTGGAATATGCGCTCCTAGTCGAAAGACCAGCAATGCACCGATTAGAAAACTCATCCGGCGAATAATTTCACGGTATTTCACATGAAATGGCTGACCTTTCATCATGTTGACATGACCTGAAGAACTAGGAGACATAGACACTCGAGATTACTCCTCGACTTTACCGCCAGCTGCTTCAATCGCAGCTTTAGCGCCTTTAGTCAATGCAACACCTTGAACAGTGAATGCACGAGTGATTTCACCAGAAAGTACGATACGAGCACGAATTTGGTCACGACGAACAACATTCGCAGCTTTCAAAGTTTCTAGGCTAACGATGTCGCCTTCAACTTTGCTTAACTCAGATAAACGTACTTCAGCAGTTTTTAAAGCGATTTGGCTAGTGAAACCGAATTTAGGTAAACGACGATAAATCGCAGTTTGACCGCCTTCAAAGCCTGGACGAACGCCACCACTTTTACGTGATTTTTGACCTTTGACACCACGGCCACCAGTCTTACCAACGCCAGAACCGATACCACGGCCTAAACGACGGTGTTCACGTTTTGCACCTTCTGCAGGCGCAAGTTCATTTAAACGCAGAGTCATGGCTTATTCCTCTACACTAACCATATAGTAGACTTTGTTGATCATACCGCGGTTAGAAGGCGTATCTTGCACTTCTACAGTATGACCAATACGACGCAGACCTAAACCTTGTAAGCAAAGCTTGTGATTTTTCAAGCGATGTGAAGAAGATTTAGTCTGGGTAACTTTAATCGTTTTCATGATTGATTACCCTTGAATTTCTTCTACTGATTTACCACGTTTCGCAGCGACTTTCTCAGGAGAAGTCATATCACGCAAACCTTTGAAAGTTGCGTTTACTACGTTTGCAGCATTAGTAGAACCATAACATTTAGCAAGTACGTTATGTACACCTGCAGCTTCTAGAACGGCACGCATAGCGCCACCAGCGATTACGCCAGTACCTTCAGAAGCAGGTTGCATATATACACGGCTTGCACCATGACGAGCATTCACAGGGTGTTGTAAAGTAGTACCTGCAAGGTCTACAGTAATCATGTTGCGACGTGCAGCTTCAAGTGCTTTAGAAATAGCAGCTGGAACTTCACGAGCTTTACCACGACCAAAACCAACACGACCATTACCATCACCCACAACAGTTAATGCTGTGAAAGAGAAGATACGACCACCCTTAACAACTTTGGCTACACGATCAACGGCAACCAGCTTTTCAACAAGACCTTCGTTTTGTTCAACTTTAGCCATGATTAGAACTCCAAGCCGTTTTCACGAGCAGCATCAGCCAAGGCTTTGATACGACCATGATATTTAAAACCAGAACGGTCAAATGCAACTTTAGTTACACCAGCTGCTTTCGCACGCTCTGCGATTAAAGCGCCTACTTTAGTAGCCGCGTCTACATTACCTGTAGTACCGCTACGTAAAGATGCATCCAAAGTTGAAGCTTGCGCTAAAACTTTGCCACCATCTGCTGAAATAACTTGAGCATAGATGTGACGCGGAGTGCGGTTTACACACAAACGAGTCGCACCCAATGCACGAATGTGCAAGCGTGTGCTTTTCGCACGACGCAAACGGGATTGTTTCTTTTCGTTCATAAGAACCTCGCGCCTTATTTCTTCTTAGCTTCTTTACGAAGAATGACTTCATCCGAATAACGAACACCTTTACCTTTATATGGTTCAGGAGAACGATATGCACGGATTTCTGCCGCTACTTGACCTAACAACTGCTTGTTTGCTGATTTCAAAATGATTTCAGTAGCAGTTGGAGTTTCCGCTGTTACACCTTCAGGTAAAGCGTAGTCAATTGGGTGTGAAAAACCAAGGTTAAGGTTTACAACAGTACCTTTAACCGCAGCTTTATAACCAACACCAACTAGCTGCAACTTACGTTCGAAGCCTTCACTAACCCCTTTAACAAGGTTATTCAATACAGCGCGAGCAGTACCAGCTTGCATCCAAGCATCTTTCGATTCTTTAACTGGAGCAAGTTGAAGTTTACCTTCTTCCTGTTTTAGCTCGACCAGCGCATGCAGGTTGAAAGACAATGTACCTTTGCTGCCTTTCACTTCGACCTGCCGGCCGTTCTGAGTAACTGCTACACCATTAGGTACAGTTACTGGGGCTTTAGCCACACGAGACATGAGGAATCACCTATTAAGAAACAAAAGCAATAACTTCACCACCAACGCCCGCAGCACGTGCAGCGCGATCAGTCATGATGCCTTTGCTTGTAGAAACAATTGCAATACCTAAACCTTGCTTAACGCTTGGAAGTTTATCTTTACCACGGTATTGGCGAAGACCTGGACGGCTTACGCGTTTAACCATTTCGATAACTGGTTTGCCTTCGAAATATTTTAAAGTAATTGTCAAAGTAGATTTTGTCTCTTCTTGAGCAACTTCTACATTTGAAATATAACCTTCTTGTTGAAGTACGTTTGCAATTGCAACTTTCAACTTAGAAGAAGGCATAGAAACAGTTTGTTTCTTAGCCATTTGTGCGTTACGAACACGTGTTAGCATGTCGGCAACGGTATCTTGCATACTCATTTAGTCGCTCCTTACCAGCTTGCCTTAACAACGCCTGGCACATCACCCTGCATTACTGTGTCACGTAATTTGTTACGGCTTAAACCGAACTTACGGAAGTAACCATGAGGACGACCAGTTAAACCACAACGGTTACGAAGACGTACCGGAGATGCATTACGTGGCAATGCTTGTAACTTTAACATCGCTTCGAAACGCTCTTCTTCACTTGCATTTACGTTTGCAATCGTAGCTTTTAATTCAGCACGTTTTGCAGCGTATTTAGCAACTGTTTTTTCGCGTTTCAATTCGCGATTAATCATACCTTTCTTAGCCATATCGACCTCTTATTTGAACGGGAAGCCGAATGCACGCATAAGCGCACGGCCTTCGTCATCGGTGCGAGCAGTCGTAGTAATAGTAATATCCATACCACGAATACGATCAATCTTATCGAAATCGATTTCAGGGAAAACGATTTGCTCTTTCAAACCCATTGAGTAGTTACCACGACCATCAAATGATTTCGAAGAGAAACCACGGAAGTCACGGATACGAGGGATTGCGATCGAGATCAAACGGTCCAAGAATTCGTACATTTGGTCGCCACGTAAAGTAACTTTACAACCAATCGGCCAACCATCACGGATTTTGAAACCAGCGATAGATTTACGAGCAAGTGTAATTACTGGTTTTTGACCAGCAATTAATTGCATGTCGACTACAGCGCCATCTAATAATTTCTTATCAGTTGCAGCTGCGCCTACACCCATGTTTAGGGTAATTTTTGTGATGCGTGGAATTTCCATCACGTTCTTAATGCTAAGTTCTTCTTGTAACTTCGCTTTAAGTTCTTCGTTGTAACGTGCTTTAAGTCTGGCCATTGCCTTTTCAACCTATTACTTCGCTACCGCCACTGATTCACCATTTGATTTATAAACGCGAGTTTTCACGCCATCAATCACTTGGTAACCAACACGGTCAGCCTTCTGGGTTGTAGCATTTAAAATTGCCACGTTTGAAATATGAAGCGAAGCTTCTTGAGTAACGATACCGCCTTCAGCGCCAGTTACACGATTCGGCTTTTGATGCTTCTTCACTAAGTTAAGGCCTTCAACCTTAACGCGGTCTTCAGAAACAGACAATACAGTACCCTGTTTGCCTTTTTCTTTACCTGCGATCACGATAACTTGATCGCCTTTTTTAATCTTAGCCATGATTGCCTCTTATAGAACTTCAGGAGCCAATGAAATGATTTTCATGAACTGTTCAGTACGAAGTTCACGAGTCACTGGTCCGAAGATACGAGTAGCAATCGGAGCTTTGTTGTTGTTCAGGATAACTGCAGCATTATCATCAAAACGGATCACAGAACCATCTGGACGACGAATGCCGAATTTAGTACGAACTACAACCGCATTCATCACGTCACCTTTTTTAACACGTGCGCGTGGGATTGCTTCTTTTACAGTAACTTTAATAATGTCGCCAACAGAAGCATAACGACGATGTGAACCACCAAGTACTTTAATACATTGTACGCGGCGAGCACCACTGTTGTCTGCTACGTCGAGCATAGTTTCGGTTTGAATCATTGCCCTACTCCAAAACCGAGCATCACCGGTCACAATTTCGAAAGGCTCAAAGAGTACTCGAAATTGACCGATGATGCAACAAGAACGTCGAATTACTCAGCAGCTGCTTCAACTACTTCCACTAAAGTCCAAGCTTTAGTTTTAGAAATTGGGCGGCTTTCTTTAATGGTCACAACATCGCCAAGTTTAGCAACATTGTTCTCATCATGAGCGTGTAACTTAGTTGAACGGCGAATTGATTTGCCATACAACGGGTGTTGAACGCGGCGTTCGATAAGAACAACAATAGACTTGTCCATTTTGTCGCTTACTACTTTGCCGGTTAACGTGCGGACTGTTTTTTCACTCATTGTCCGTTCCCCTGTTTTTCGGTAAGGAGTGTCTTAATACGAGCAATTGTCTTACGAGCAACTTGCACTTCATGCGATTTACCCAACTGACCAGTTGCTTTCGCCATACGAAGACGGAATTGATTAAGCTGTTGCTCATCAAGCAAAGCTTTCAACTCTTCTACCGATTTTTCACGTAGATCTTTAGTTTTCATTACATTACCGTCCGAGTCACGATAGTGGTTTTAAACGGAAGTTTAGCAGCAGCTAAAGCAAATGCTTCACGCGCTAATTCTTCGTTCACACCTTCAATTTCGTACAGGATCTTACCTGGTTGGATCTGGCAAACCCAGTACTCCACGCTACCCTTACCTTTACCCATACGCACTTCAAGAGGCTTTTGAGTAATTGGTTTATCCGGGAATACGCGAATAAAGATTTTACCACCACGCTTAATACGGCGGCTAATAGTACGACGTGCAGCTTCAATCTGACGAGCAGTCATACGACCACGTTCAGTTGCTTTGATTGCAATCGAACCAAATGATACTGTACTACCACGATGCGCTAGACCAGTATTACGGCCTTTGTGCACCTTACGGAATTTGGTACGTTTAGGTTGCAACATGGATTATTCTCCCTTGTCAGCAGCACGGTCACCGCGACGACCACGACGCTCTTGACCTTCACCACGACCACGACCACGTTTAGCTGGACGATCTTCAGCAGGAGCAGGGTTCATGACTTGTTTCATGCCACCTAAAATCTCGCCACGGAAAATCCAAACTTTAACACCAATCGTACCGTAAGTTGTTTCTGCACGCATAGTTGCATAGTCAATGTCTGCACGTAGCGTATGTAAAGGTACACGACCTTCACGATACCATTCTGTACGAGCAATCTCTGCACCACCTAAACGGCCAGACACTTCAACTTTGATACCTTTAGCACCAGCACGCATAGTGTTTTGAACCGCACGCTTCATAGCACGACGGAACATTACACGCTTTTCTAATTGAGAAGCGATTGCTTCAGCAACTAAACGCGCATCTAAGTCTGGGCGATCAATTTCGTTGATACTTACTTGCGCTGGAACACCCATAATGCTGGTAAGTTCGCGCTGTAATTTCTCAATATCTTCGCCTTTTTTACCGATTACGATACCAGGACGAGCTGTGCTAATAGTTACTTTAGCAGCGCCTGATGGACGTTCGATAAGAATGTTGCTTACCATCGCATTCTTAAGTTTTTTAGTTAAAAACTCACGAACTTGAAGATCTTTAAGCAAGTATTCAGCGTATTGTTTCGGATTCGCATACCAGTTAGCGTTATGACGTTTCACAACACCTAGGCGGATACCGATTGGATGAACCTTCTGACCCATATCAAACCCCTACCTTAACGGTGATGTGACAAGTACGCTTAGTAATACGATCTGCACGGCCTTTAGCACGTGGCATAATACGTTTAAGGCTCATGCCTTCGTCAACGTAAATCGTAGATACTTTAAGATCGTCAACATCTAAACTGTTATTGTGTTCAGCGTTTGCAATCGCAGATTCCAATGCTTTTTTTACCAAAACAGCAGCTTTTTTATTGCTGAAGTTTAAGATATTTAAAGCATGCGCAACAGATTTGCCGCGAATAAGATCTGCAACCAAACGTGCTTTCTGTGCCGAGATAGCGGCACCGCGTAATTTAGCAGTTACTTCCATCATGACACCTATTAACGTTTAGATTTCTTGTCAACACCGTGACCACGATAGGTACGAGTTGGCGCGAATTCACCGAGTTTATGACCAACCATATGCTCAGTAACAATTACTGGAACGTGGTTACGACCATTATGAACAGAAATTGTTAAACCAACAAAATCTGGAAGGATCATCGAACGACGAGACCAAGTTTTAATCGGCTTGCGAGAGTTACTAGCAACAGCCGCTTCAACCTTAGCGAACAAGTGCGCATCGACGAATGGGCCTTTTTTCAGAGAACGAGGCATTAGTCAGATTCCTTTACTTGACGCGACGGTCGCGAATAATCATCTTAGTCGTACGCTTATTGGTACGTGTCTTGTACCCTTTAGCTTTTTGACCCCATGGGCTTACAGGTTGAATACCTTTGTTACGCCCTTCACCACCACCGTGCGGGTGATCAATCGGGTTCATCGCCATACCACGTACGGTAGGACGAACACCACGCCAGCGCGAAGCACCAGCTTTACCCAATGAACGAAGGTTGTTTTCTTGGTTAGAAACTTCACCAATTACAGCGCGGCATTCAACATGTACTTTACGCATTTCGCCTGAACGAAGACGAATAATTGCGTAAGAACCATCACGACCCAACAACTGAACAGAAGCACCAGCAGAACGCGCTAATTGCGCACCCTTACCAATTTTAAGTTCAACGTTATGAAGTGTAGAACCGATCGGCATATTACGAAGTGGCAAGCAGTTACCTGGACGAATTGGAGCATCGTTACCAGATTGTACTTTATCGCCAGCACGTAAGCCTTTAGGTGCGATGATATAACGACGCTCACCATCAGCATATTTCAACAAAGCAATATGTGCTGTACGGTTTGGATCGTATTCAATACGCTCTACAACAGCTGGGATGCTGTCTTTGTTACGTTTGAAGTCAACGATACGGTAGTGTTGTTTATGACCACCACCAACGTGACGAGTAGTAATGTGACCGTTGTTATTACGACCACCAGTACGTTTTTTAGCTTCAACCAACGGTGCGTAAGGAGCGCCTTTGTGAAGATGGTCATGAACCACTTTCTCTACAAAGCGACGTCCTGGAGACGTTGGCTTACATTTTTGAATCGGCATAATTTTCGTCCTTATTCCGCTGCGCTTTCAGCGGTATCGCCCAAGTCAGCCATTTCAACATCTTGGCCAGCTTTCAGGGTGACGTATGCTTTTTTAACATCAGAACGGCGTCCCAATGTACGACCAAAGCGCTTAGTCTTACCTTTAGTAATAGTTGTGTTAACTTTAACAACTTCTACACCAAAAAGTTTTTCAACTGCTTTTTTGATTTCAAGTTTAGTAGCATTGATGTCTACTTTAAATACTTGAACACCAACAGTATCACCTAATACTTGTGCCTTTTCTGAGAAGACTGGTCCTTTTAGGACTTGATAGATACGTTCGTTGTTCATCCGAGTTCTACCTCAATTTTCTTAGCAGCAGCTACAGACATCACAACTTTATCAAACGCGATCAAGCTTACAGGATCGATTGCAGTTGCATCTACCACATCTACATGCGGAAGGTTGCGTGCTGCAAGATATAAGTTCTCATCTACAGCGTCAGTAACGATTAATGCACGAGCAGCATTTAAGTCGTTAAGCTTTGCAAGCAATTCTTTAGTTTTTGGAGCTGCAACTGCAAACTCTTCAACTAATACAAGACGATCTTGGCGAACAAGTTCAGCTAAGATACATTGCATTGCACCGCGGTACATCTTACGGTTTACTTTTTGAGACCAATCTTGTGGACGAGCAGCAAAAGTTTTACCACCGCCAACCCAGATAGGGCTACGAATAGAACCCGCACGAGCACGACCAGTACCTTTTTGACGGAATGGCTTTTTACCACCGCCAGAAACGTCTGCACGTGATTTCTGAGCACGAGTACCTTGACGACCACCTGCTAAGTAAGCAGTAACAACTTGGTGTACAAGAGCTTCGTTAAATTCACGTCCGAAAGCAACTTCAGACAATTCAACAGCAGAGCCGGAAACAGTTTTCAAATTCACGGTATTTCCCCTCAGGCCTTGATGGTAGGACGTACAATCACGTCACCGCCAGTTGCACCAGGAATTGCACCTTTAACAACTAAAACAGAACGTTCAGCGTCAATAGATACGATTTCAAGACCTTGTACTGTTACGCGTTCGTCACCTAAGTGACCAGCCATTTTCTTGCCTTTGAACACGCGTCCAGGAGTCTGGTTTTGACCTGTAGAACCTAATACACGGTGAGAAACTGAGTTACCGTGAGTAGCGTCTTGAGTACGGAAGTTCCAACGTTTAACACCACCTTGGAAACCTTTACCTTTTGATTGACCAGTTACGTCAACAATTTGACCAACTGCGAACAAATCAACGCCAATAGTACCGCCAACTTCACGGCCTTCAAGCTCAGCTTCAGTAACACGGAACTCTTTAACTAAACGACCAGCAGCAACACCAGCTTTCGCGAAGTGACCTTTCTGAGCGTTAGTTACGCGAGATTCGCGACGTTCACCAGTAGTTACTTGAACAGCTTGATAACCATCAGTTTCAAGTGTTTTGATTTGCGTAATGCGGTTTGGATCGACTTCGATGACTGTAACAGGTACAGAAACACCTGCATCTGTAAAGATGCGAGTCATACCACATTTGCGACCGACTAAACCAATAGCCATGTGCATAAACCTCTAAAAAAGCGGCCTAATTAACTTAGAAGTTAATCAACCGAAAGCCTTAACCCAAAGCGATCTGAACATCAACACCAGCCGCAAGATCTAATTTCATCAATGCATCAACAGTTTTATCTGTAGGTTGAACGATGTCGATCAAACGTTTATAGGTGCGGATTTCGTACTGGTCACGCGCATCTTTGTTAACGTGCGGTGAAGTAAGAACGTTGAAGCGTTCGATGCGAGTAGGCATCGGAATTGGACCACAGACTTGTGCGCCAGTACGCTTAGCGGTTTCTACGATCTCTTGAGCAGATTGATCAATCAGACGATGATCAAAAGACTTCAAACGGATACGAATTCTCTGGTTAGACATACCAGTAAACTCCAAGCCAAACATATAAAGAATCACCCTTGACGCATCTCACCCATTGGTAAGTGTCAAAGGCAGTGAAAATCACTAAGGTCATGATCGATGCCACGACTGTAATGCACATTTACTACTTTCTTCGCAGTAAATGCCCCTCCTTTTGAGGGTCGCCCATTATAACGATTGTTTAAGTCTTATGCAATTCTCTTTTTCTATTTTTTGTTCAAAACGTGCTTTAACCTAGCATTCATAATTCATCTAGGCATTTATGACAAACTCAATCGCTTTATTTAAGAGTTGATTACCTTGTTCAAATTTTTGTGCTTCTGAATATTGTAGTTCACTCACAGGCTGAACATATTCCCCATTAAAAATAGATAGCTCTTCTTCATTTTCAAGCAACAGTTCTAACGTTGCTGGTGTCATTTCTGGATGAAATTGAAAACCGAGCACATTTTTTCCAATTTGATACATCTGATTACGACAAGCTATATTCTCGGCTAAGTGTATAGCACCTTTGGGTATTTCAAATGTCTCGCTATGCCACTGCATCACCTTTATCTTTTCAGGTAAAGGAAAGCTGTCTTGAGGTAAATTTGCTACTCTTTGAACTGTCGACCAGCCAAGTTCCTGATAGCGGTTTCGACTAACTGCCGCCCCAAGTGCATTAGCAATTAGCTGCCCACCCAAACAGAGGCCTATTGCAGGCTTTCCAGCTGCTAAGTAACGACGCAACCATCTTTTCTCTATCTTAAGCCATGGATAATTCGCCTCATCATTTACACTCATGGTGCCACCCATGACTAATAATAAGTCAACCTCATCAATTTGTGGTAAAGCTTCTATTTCAAGTGACCGATCAACCGGAAGTGCAAAAAACTCCGTAGAACTAATAGTCGCGTGGTGAGCTTTTAAAAATGAATAACAACTCCCAAAACCCTCACCCGCGATATGTTGAAAATAATGAACTCTTAAATGCGACTTCATGCGCTTAAACCTATTGTTGTTAGAATGTTGTAGTGGTCTTTGCAAAAATAAAGCCAAGTTTTTGTTTTATAGGTCTACTGTAACGAAACGTCTTACAAAACTTTATAAATCTAGCGAAGAATTTAAATTTCTCTTAATCTAACTTTATCATTTAAAACATAACGCACTATGAAAAAGCATAACGATTTCCAGACTCGACTCATTCATGCCCCAAGAAAGGCTCCGCAATTCATTGAAACAGTGCAACCTCCCTTATTTCGCGCATCAACTATTATTTTCAAATCAACTTCGCACCTTTTTGATCGTCACTGGACTGATAAGTATGACTATAGCTATGGAACACATGGCACCCCTACCACATTCACCTTAGGCGACAATATTGCGCAAATTGAAGGTGGCTTGCATTGTTTACTTGCACCGAGTGGCCTATCCGCAATTAATATTGTGAACTCAGCATTTTTAAGCACTAATGACGAAGTATGGGTTCCAGACAATATTTACGGTCCAAATCTAGAACATTTAACTTATCTACAAAGTCAATATGGCATTATTGTTAAAGTATATAACCCCATTGACGCTGCAAGTTTTCAACCCACCGAAAGAAGTAAACTATTATGGTTAGAAGCTGCAGGTTCAGTTACTTTAGAATTCCCTGATCTTAAAAATCTAGTCAAAAAAGCTAAAAAAAATGGTGTATTGACTGCTCTAGATAACACCTGGGGAGCGGGGCTTGCGTTTAATGCTTTCAATTTTTCTGATGAACATCTATCTGTTGATTTAACCGTTCACGCACTAACCAAATATCCAAGTGGTGGTGGTGACATTTTAATGGGTAGCATTGTAACTCGTGATGAGAAACTTCATCACCGCTTATTCCGTACGCATGCTATTTTGGGCATCGCAATCTCTGGAGATGATGCAGCTCAAGTTCAACGCAGCCTTGCTCATATGTCTTTACGCTATGAACAACAGTCAGCTAATGCTCACAATCTACTTAAATGGCTAAAGAACCAGCCTCAATTTGCACAAGTTCTACACCCAAGTGATGAATCCTCACCAGGCCATCAATATTGGCAAGAAATCTGCATAGACGGTCAAAGTGCTGGCTTAGTGAGTGTTATTTTTAAATCTGAATATGACATTACAGCAGTACGTCGTTTCTGCGATGCATTAGAGTTATTTAAGCTCGGCTTTAGCTGGGGTGGACCCGTTAGCCTGACTATGCTTTATGATTTAAAAATGATGAGAAAACTTGAGAATACACATTTACAACAAGGATTATTGGTTCGATTCTGTATAGGACTAGAAGATCCGCAAGATTTGATACAAGATATCGAAAATGCACTGAAAAAACTGTAAAACGACAAGATTATAGTGACTCAAACCATAGGATAAAAATATATGGGTACACCGATTGTTATTGCTAAAAATATTAAGGACACATCAAAAGAAATTGTTTTACTTCCCCAGTTTGCTAACCGTCATGGACTTATTGCAGGCGCCACAGGTACAGGTAAAACAGTTACGTTAAAAGTTCTAGCAGAGAGTTTCTCTCGAATCGGTGTGCCGGTATTTCTTGCCGATGCTAAAGGCGATGTTTCGAGTCTTGCAAAAGCTGGTGAAGCTTCGGATAAATTTAATGAACGCTTAAAACTTTTACAAATTGATAGTGTTCCATTCTCAGCGAATCCAGTTGTTTTTTGGGATTTATTTGGTCAGCAAGGCCATCCTATCCGAACCACCATTTCTGAAATTGGGCCAATTTTATTAGCACGCATACTAAACTTAAATGATACCCAAGAAGGTGTTCTATCTGCTGTATTCCGTATTGCAGATGACCAAGGTTTACTTTTAGTCGATTTTAAAGACTTAAAAGCCATGATCACTTTTGTGAGTGAACATGCAGCTGAATTTAAAGCTGAATATGGCAATTTATCTCCAGCAAGCCTAGGCGCTATTCAGCGCAATTTATTAGCACTTGCCGACCAAGGTGGAGAACAGTTCTTTGGGGAACCAGCTTTAAATATTCTGGATTTTATCCAAACCGATGCAAACGGACACGGTTATATCAATATTCTTGCTGCTGACAAGCTCATGAATACACCTAAGTTATATGCCACTTTCCTCTTATGGATGCTTTCAGAGTTATTTGAACAGCTACCAGAAGTGGGGGATATGGATAAGCCTAAACTCGTGTTTTTCTTTGATGAAGCTCACTTGTTATTTGATAATGCCAGCCAAGCTCTACAAGACAAAATTGAACAAGTGGTACGTTTAATCCGCTCCAAAGGGGTGGGTATCTACTTTATTACTCAAAACCCACTCGATTTACCCGAAAGCGTTCTTGGTCAACTTGGTAATCGCGTTCAACATGCATTACGTGCATTCACCCCTAAAGATCAAAAAGCTGTAAAAACCGCAGCAGACACTTTCCGTGCTAATCCCGAGTTTAAAGTTGATGAAGCTATTACCCAACTTGGTGTTGGTGAGGCACTCATTAGCTGTCTAGATGAGCAAGGTACACCACAGATTGTAGAACGTGGTTGGGTTATGCCTCCGTACTCTGCATTTACACCGATCACTCCAGAAGAGCGTCAGACTTTAATCTCGCAAAGTATTATTGCTGGGGTTTATGAACAAGCTGTAGATCGTGATAGTGCCTATGAAATGCTACAGAATAAAGTTGCTGAACGCGAACAACAGCAGCAAGACGCCGAACTTGCAAAACAACAAGCTAAAGAACAAGAAACTTTAGCAAAACAGCAAGCTAAAGAGCAGGAACGTTTGGCACGTGAGCAATTAAAAGAGGAAGAAAGGGCAGCCCGTGAACGAGCTAAACTCACACAAGACATTGTGGGAACTTTTGCCAAAAGTGCTGCACGCAGTTTAGGAGGAAGTACCGGCCAAAAACTCATAAGGGGCTTGCTCGGCTCTTTATTTGGTAAATAAAAATATTAAAAAAATTGCTTTAATTTTAGGGGATTTTATATCCCCTAATTTTTTTATGGTTTTTTATAAAAAAGTTATTGCCATTAATTTTTTAAAGATGTATTTTAAATACATCTTATATAGCCAGATAAATAAGGTCTAGCCATGACTCCACAACAAATTGAACTTGTTAAATCTACTGTACCGGTTTTACGTGAACACGGCGTTACGCTGACTACATACTTTTATAAACGCATGCTTAATAACAATCCCGAATTAAAAAATGTTTTTAATTTAGATGACCAAACCAGCTTACGTCAGCCACGTGCTCTTGCAGCTGCTGTACTTGCTTATGCAGAAAATATTGAGAACCCTACCGTGCTCGCTAAAGCGGTAGAACGCATCACCACTAAACACGTGAGCTTAGATATTCAACCAGACCAATATGCAATTGTTGGGGACAACTTGCTTCATTCAATTAGTGAAGTACTCAACGTGCCATTCGAATCAGAGCTTATTGAAGCGTGGAAACAAGCATACTTACAGTTGGCTGATATCTTGATTGGTGTTGAAAAACAAAAATATGAACAACTTGAAAGCTTAAAAGGTGGATGGGCTGGCTGGCGTTCATTTGAAATTACTCAAATTGATCCTTTGGAATCTGGCAAACGCTTCACTTTAAAAGCAACTGACCATGAAGACGTACTGACTAGCCCAGCAAATGCCTTTATTTCAGTTAAAGTACAAGTTCCCGAGCAACAACTTGAACAACCGAAAGCTTTTAAATTTACTGAAGCTCAAGAAGATAACTCGTATCACTTTGAAGTGCAGCCTGAAGAAAATCATACTGAGTTTTCAGTTGCTAATATTCTACTTGAGCATTATAGAGTTGGTGATCAAGTACAGGTTTCAGCCCCTTTAACGCTGTAATGTAAAAACCTCTTGCCTGAAAGTTTTCTTATTTAGACTTTCAGGCTAAGATGATCATCCTTTTAATCTCTTCCATTTTTGGTGATCATGCAGCTTAATAAATTTACCGATTATGCATTACGACTCTTAATGTATGTTGCACGCCCAAGTGATGCACCCTACACGATTGCAGAAATCGCGAAAGATTTGCATGTTTCACAAAACCATCTAGTTAAAGTTGTTCACTTCATGGGCAAGCAGGAATGGATTATTACCATTCGTGGAAAAGGCGGCGGAATTCGCTTAAATCCAGATGCACTTAACTCAAATTTAGGTTCAATCGTTCGAATATTACAGGGCGACAATCAAATCGTTGAATGTAATACACCACCTTGTGTATTACGCAGTCACTGTGGTTTAAAAGGTATTTTAGATCAGGCTTTAGAAAGCTTTTATCAAAGTCTAGACCAATACACACTCGGAGAAGTTTTGCAGCAATCAAAATCTGCTCCTGCCAACTCCCCTATTGCATTTTTACAAATCTAAGCTCTACTGATTTTGATAAGTCGACTTATTGAAAATTAGCAAGAATACCCAAGCTCCTTTATACTAGGCGCGAGCCCTCTCATTTAAAAAGTTATTTTTTATGCGTCGTAGTGAAAAATCGAAAGACACCAAAGCCAGACTCGCACCCAAGCAAAAGATCAGCTATGAAAAGAAACCAGATCCAGCGATCACGGCATATGCTGTGCAATCACTCAACTGGTTACGCCAAGCTGAGTTTCTAATGAGTGCACCTAAATTGGCACTTTGTGTTGAAGATAGTGGCTACGAGATCGCTTTTGCAGGACGCTCAAATGCCGGTAAGTCTAGTGCTATCAATGCATTAACCAATAAAAAACAGTTAGCGCGCGCCTCTAAAAAACCCGGCCGTACTCAGATGATTAACTTCTTTAGTTTAGGCAATCCTGATCAACGGTTAGTCGATCTTCCTGGCTATGGCTATGCAGCCGTACCTGAAGATATGAAACGAGTATGGCAAAAAGAATTAGAGAACTATTTAATCCATCGTAAAAGCTTACAAGGCTTAGTATTACTAATGGATATTCGCCATCCTCTACAGCATTTCGACATGATGATGCTAGAGTGGGCTTATTCACGTCATCTCTTTGTTCATATTCTCTTAACGAAAGCAGACAAACTTAATCGTGGCCCTGCAAACAAAGTACTATTAGAAGTTAAGCAACAACTGAAAAAAATGAAGCTTGATTTCTCGATTCAACTTTTCTCATCACTTAATAAATTAGGTTTAGAAGAGCTAGCAAGTGTTATGGCTGGACGCCTACATTTTACGCTTGATCAAGAGCCGGAATTTGACGTTGACGCGATCCCTGAAGCATCAGATGAGGATGCTGAAGAGTAAATCGTCAAAACAGATACAATTTCTTTATTAAATTTATTTTCAAATTGGCCCCTATTGCTAAACACAAATGTAGGGGCTTTTTTTATACTCGTTATAACTTCATCGAGTTAAAAATCAGGACTAAATGATGAAATTGTTATCTTTTTTGAAGAACAAGGCTTTAGGTTCTTCTATTGACTATAAAATTCTTCCACGTAAAGTAAAATTTGACTGGAAAGATACCCCTGTTGACTGGATTCCAAATCAGCCTTTCGCAAGTTATTTTATTAATGAAATTAATAACATCTTGCCTGCCGGAGAATTCTGGTTTTGCCGTTTGTACAATAAAGTTTTACCGCAAATTAAAGATGAAAAACTTAAACAGGATGTGCAAGCATTTATCCGCCAAGAAGCTATGCATGCCAATGCGCATACTTCTGCCAATAAAGAATATTTAAGCGCACGTAATATTGATATCCAGCGAAATCTGGACATTATGAATTATCTATTTACCACTGCCTTAGCAGATAAACCATTTGATAAAGAAGTCCCTCAATTTCTACAAGCGCAATGGGACCTTTTCCGTTTAGGCGTTATTGCAACTGTTGAGCATATGACCTGTGTATTAGGGAAATATGCACTCTATAATGAGCGTTGGGAAGAATTAGGCGCTGACCCTGAAATGGTCGATCTGGTTAAATGGCATGGTTCAGAAGAAATTGAACACCGTACCGTTGCTTTTGATTTATATCGCCATTTGGGTGGTGGATATATTCCACGCTACTATTTAAGCCTTGCAGTGATTGTACTGGTGCTTGGATTATGGGTAGATGGCGCTGCACATATTATGAAACAAGATCCACGTTTTGCTGATGCTGCTAAATCTAGATTTTTCCCAGTATGGGTTGCTGTAGAGTGGTATAAAATTAGCAGAAAAGATAATCAGGTTTTACCAAACCCAATCTGGCTTATTGCTCAACAAATTGATTACCTCATGCCTTGGTATGATCCAGTCAAGGAAGGCAGCACTGAAGATGCGGTAAGTTATTTATCTCAATCTCCAGCAGCAAAAAGAGCCGAGTTACAAGCGGCTTAAAAATAAAAAAAGCAGGATTTTAAATCCTGCTTTTTTATTTAGGAGATTAGACACTGATATCTTTATCTTTTGTATAACGATCGACAACCACACTAATCATCATATCACCCTGCACATTTACCACTGTTCTTACCGTATCCAATAGACGGTCAATCGGAAGTAAAATTGCAATTGCTTCAGCCGGTAAACCTACAGACTGTAAAACCATAATCATGGTAACCATACCAGCACTTGGAATTCCAGGGGCCCCTAGTGATGCAATCATTGCTGTTAAACACACAATAATTTGTTGTGTCAGGTTTAAGTCTAGCCCCACCAAATTTGCGACAAATAATGCAGCGGCTGCTTCATATAGTGCAGTGCCATCCATATTAAGCTGTGTACCTAAAGGAATTACAAAACCAGCTGTTTGCGGACGAACACCTAAGTTTTCCTGTGCGCATTTCATACTAAGGGGCATTGTGGCAGAACTAGAGCTGGTTGCAAATGCTGTAATTAGCGCTGTACGTGTTCCTTTGAAAAAAGTCCAAGGACTCATGCGGCCAAAAATCCAAAGTAGCAACGGTAAAACAACAGCACCATGAAAAATGGTAGTCCCTGTCACTACAACAGCAAACTCAGCCAAACGACTGAGTACCGAAATATCTTCCGTTGCCATTAACTTTGCTAATAAGGCAAAAATACCCAAAGGTGCTAGCTTCATTACCCAGCCGACTAGCATCATCATCATTTCAAAAAATTGATGACTTAATACGCGAATACTTTTAAAACGCTCACCGCCATGGACTAAAGCAACACCAACAAATAGCGCAAACACCACAACCGCTAAAACGTTACCGTCGCTAAACGCTTTAAATGGGTTGATTAATGTATTTTGAATAAAATTAGTGAAAAAACTTGCAGGATTTAAACTATCTGGTGCCTGATAGTTTTGCATAGACGTTTGGAAAATAGAGATATCTATACCACGTCCTACTTCAAATAGATGAGCACAACTTATACCTAAAATTAAAGCCAATGTTGTTGTAGTCAAACAGCATAAAAAGGTAATTTTCCAGACTGGACCTAACTGTCCTCCCGCCTGCAAATTAGAGACACCCACAACAATCGAGCTAAAAATCAAAGGCACCAACAACATTTTAAGCAGCCCAATAAAGACACTACTTAATATTCCTAACCCATATAAACTATGTTTTACAAACGCAGTATCGGGATACAACGTTAATATAAAACCAAAGGCTAAGCCTAAAATGGCAGCAATAAGAATTTGTGTGTTTAAGTTCATATCAGCATTATTTTTTTCAGTTGGCAATCCTTTTGCAAATATGACATGAGCTTGCTTTTCATACGAGCAATTTTTTGTCACATCGTTTCAATTAAAAATAAAAAAGCCATCTCATGAGATGGCTTTATAAATAAGCTTATTGCGTTTCAATTTCCCGCAAACGAATTAAACCCTCTTGCACGGTACTGCATACAAGTTGGCCATTTTGCCACATACGGCCAAAGTTCAAGCCGCGAGAAGCTGCGCTAACGGTTGCTTCCATATCGTAAAGCATCCATTCATCGGCACGCAGCGGGCGATGGAAATAAATGGCATGATCAATACTCGCACACTGCAAACTTGGAGAAATATAGCTAAGCCCATGCGGTCTCAAAGCAGTTGTCATTAAGGTAAAGTCTGAATAAAACGCAACAATTGCTTGATGCAAAGCAATATCATCTAATTGGTTTGGAATACGGTCATGTGTGCGGATATAGTGCGCATTATAAGGAGCTTCAGGTTGAGGCTGAAACGGATTTACCGGATCAATTGGGCGAATTTCCACATGGCGCTCACGCATGAAACTAGCACGAACATTTTCAGGTACGAAATTTAAAATACCTTCTTTGAGCTCATTTTCAGATTTAAGAGTCTCTGGTGCGGGATACTCTGGCTCTTGATGTTGATAGTTCAAGCCTTCTTCGGGGTTAGCAAAAGAAACCATCGCCGAAAAGATAACTCGTCCGTGTTGAATGGCACGAACCTGACGGCTTACGAAACTCTTCCCATCACGTAAACGGTCTACTTCATAGATAATTGGGGCATTAATATCGCCACCATATAAAAAATATGCATGCAAAGAATGCGCTGGGCGATCGGTTGTATAAGATGCCGCACGTAAAGCCTGACCCAAAACCTGCCCACCAAAGACACGTTTACCGACAAGATTACGGCTTATGCCACGGTAAATATTTTCTTCTAGCTTTTCTAAAGTAAGAAGATCAACAAGTTCTTGGGTTAACGCATTCATGAGAGATACCTTCATATTTCAGGTAAAAAATCGTATTAAAGTACAGATGTGTAGAATCTATTGTGCCATAAAAAACTATTTGAACATGGAACAATCAGTCAACTTCTGACGAACATTGCTCATATAACAGCTAAAAATACGATTTTTAACGATAAAATATGCCAAAAGCATTATAATTTATAAGAAAGTAGCATATTGTTTTTTTTAATAAATGCCGCAAAATAATTACCCTCTGCATTTGGTGCTGGGATTTGTCTTTAAGAAGTAGGAGTTCTTATGTCCAAGAGTGGGTTTGGTCAAATGTATCGTCGGCTTTCGAGTAAACTACTTGACCTCGTGGTAACACCACATGTTCTTGGGGAAGTTCCTACTGAACCAGTATCAGAAACAACAGAAACAGAAGCAAAAACTGACCGCCAAAAAGTGGTTTGTTACGTCTTACAAAACCACTCTCGAAGCAATGCTTTAGTGGTTGATGGAGAAACGCGTCGTTTAAATTTAAAACCTGCGTTAGACCCACTCATTGTGGGTACTCATCAGGAAAAAGCATCAGTTTTATTTTTACAGCACAATGATGAAAATAATTTACTGAATCCGCCTCCTCATGCTTTTCCACCGCGTTTAATAAAACTGATTGAAGTTTTACAAGAAAACCCTGAACTTGATATAGAGCTTGTTCCGGTTACAGTTTTATGGGGCCGTTCGCCAGATAAAGAAGATTCTTGGTTTAAATTATTATTTTCAGACACATGGGCAACACCAAGCACAGTTAAGCAGCTGGTTAATATTGGTTTGCATGGCCGTCAGTCTTATTTAGAATTTCATGAACCACAATCGCTACGTGAATTGGTTGAATATGCACAGCAGCATTATCCAAATCTTTCACCAGCAACTTATATTGTAAGTACGTTAAATGATTATTTAGACCGTCAGCGTGAAGTCGTGTTAGGCCCCGATTTGTCGGATCGCCGCAATGTCATGCAATCGGTTGTTAAATCTCGTGATGTGCAAGAAGCAATCCGCCGTGAAAGTATTCGCGGAAAAGTGAGCATGCTTGAAGCTGAACGCCGTGCGATTGGCTATGTGAATGAAATCGTATCGGATTATTCGCACTCAGCAGTGCGCTTTGCCGATCTTGCCTTAACACGCCTATGGACCCAGCTTTATGACGGCGTAGAAGTACATAACTTTAGTACGGTTCGTGAACTAGCGAAAGACTATGAAGTTGTCTATACACCGTGCCATCGTAGTCACATTGACTATTTACTATTGTCATATGTCATCTATAAACGTGGCTTAATGGTTCCGTATATTGCTGCGGGCGATAACTTAAACTTACCTTTTGTTGGACAGCTTCTACGTGGTGGCGGTGCATTCTTCATTCGCCGCTCCTTCCGTGGAAATGGACTCTACACTACTGTATTTAAAGAATATCTATATAGTATTTTGTCACGCAACACGCCTCTTGAATACTTTATTGAAGGTGGACGTTCACGTACTGGACGTTTATTACCGCCTAAAACCGGTATGCTTGCCATGACAGTTCACAGCCATTTACGTGGCCGTGCCAAACCGATCGTTTTCTTACCAACTTATATTGGTTATGAACGACTCATGGAAGGCTCAACTTACGTAGGCGAAATGCAAGGTAAGCCAAAAGAAGCCGAATCTATTTTTGGTATTGTGAAAACCTTACGAAAAATTGAACGTATCTTTGGTAAAGTCCACGTGAACTTTGGTGAACCCGTTTTCCTTGATGATCTGCTTAAGCAACATAATGCAGAAAACGTTTATATCGAGAAAAATGACGACCCAATTCCTCAAGCTGTTTCAGATGCAGTAAATAGCTCTGCACATGCAATTTTAGAAAATATTAACCGAGCGGTGGTGATTAACCCTGTTTCTTTACTTTCTATTATTTTGCTTGCAACTCCAAAGCATACACTTGATGAAGAGATCTGTATTAAGCAGCTTGAAGCGTACCGCAACTTGGCATCAAACTTCCCATATGACCAACGTATGGAAGTAACACCACTTTCTGGTAAAGAAATTATTGCGTATGGTTTAAAGCTTAAACTCATTAAACGCGTTCAGCATGCGCTTGGCGATATTATTGCGATTGAAGATAATCAAGCTGTTCTTTTGACTTACTTCCGTAATAACATCTTGCACGCTTTTGTTTTACCTTCTCTAGTAGCATCGCTTGTTGAGCATAATGGAAAAATCAGTCGTTCAGATTTAACTAATGTCATCTATACGCTCTATCCATTCTTGAAAGCTGAGTTATTCCTTAAATGGAAGAGCAGCGAGCTTAAAGCACAAGTTGAGCAATATGCAGATGCTCTAGTTCAATCTAACCTTATTCAACAAGACGATGAAGGTAACTTGATTAGCTCTGCGCCAAATACAGAAGAGCATAATCAGCTTGTTGTTTTAGCAACGCCAGTTAAGCAAAGTCTTGAGCGTTACTACATGACACTTGCGCTCATTACTCAACGTGGTTCAGGTAATATCTCTGCTAAACAAGTTGAAGAATTAAGTCATTTATTAGGACAACGTTTATCAGTTCTCTATGAATTTAATTCGCCAGAGTTCTTCGATAAAGCTTTATTCCAAAGCTTCTTAAAAGTACTTACGCAGCAAAATTACATTCGCACTAACGATCAAGGCCAAATTGAGTTTGATGACAACTTCCGTCAAATGGCTGCTGGCGCACAGTTGGTGCTTGATGAAGTAACCTTACAAATGTTACAGCACATCACCACCTTTACTGACGAAGAATTAAAAGATGCTCTTGAAGCAATGGCATCTCAACAAGCTAAACGCCGTTTAAAACGCAAAAAAGCTTAAATTCTTCAGTCAAAATAAAAGGCAACTTCGGTTGCCTTTTATTTTATTAGCGAATTGGACATTCAAAATAACGTGGATCGTCCATACAACGTAAGCGCTTCATAAGCTGAACGAAATAAGCATCGTAATAACCTGAAAGAACGTACTGATTACGTATTTTGGCAACCATTACGTCATAACTTTGCTTCTCATAAAAAGAGACATCTACCCAATAATAAGCAGGTAAATGATTTTCCCATTGTGTCGCACGATTCGTCAGCAATTGGCTATTTTGAACGAACCATCCTCGAATTTTCCGGCCAAAATTAGCAGGATAAGCTTGCGGCTTAATAATTAAATTGACACCGAAATATGCCAAAGGAAAATTAATGACTTGAGTATCTGGTCCAAATTCTTTTTGTAAGTTATACGGCAATAATCCATACACTGGGGCAGCAATAATATCGATTTTATTTTGCTTAAACTGTGCAATCGCGTTAGATAAATCGACATAAACTGGCTGAGCACCTACACTTCGTACCAGTGCTTGTTGTGGTGGATTGTTAGGTAGCACCCCAATACGCTGATTTCTTAATTGAGCGACTCTAGAGAGGTTCTTATTTTTTAGAACCATGTAAGCAGTTCCAATTGGAATCATTCCTATAGCTTCATAATTCTTAGAAACTAACCTTTTCTCGATTGTAGGATGATTTAAAAGCTGCAAAAAGCTTTTGGCCGTACGGTTATTAGGAATAAGTCCTATACCCGCGGTACTTCCCATAAATTGGTTATAACGATAAGTATTGAAATTGGATGCAGCTAAACCTGAACATTTTCCATCATCAAAAGCTTGTATGGCCTGCTGTTCTTTTTGATAGGTAACCACTTTAAATTTGACTTGATATTGCTGGGCATAAAGCCGAATGTCATTTAAACGGCGAGTAATATCCCCTTGGGACCCGATAGGATCATAGGCACACCACACCTGATCCTCAGCCCAACTCACAACAGCTGTTACGCTCAAGATAAGAGCTAAACAAATTTTTTTCACTTTCAACCTTTTTATCTTTATCGGCAATTTGACTGCCTCATCAGGTATTTATGTTCTTATTTAAAGTTTAATCAAAATTTCATTTAGTGCTATGAACATTTAAACATAATAAATAGTCATTAAAGCAAATTGGATGTTCTAACTGAAAACCTGTTGTAGGTAAATGTTTTGCATAAATTCTTTTACCTGAAATTTGGTTTGATTCTAAAGTTAATTCTGGCAATCCCAATTGTTTTTGAAACCACACTATAACTTCATGCAAAGGTAATGGTTGATTATTAGTCACAATATAGCTTGTTTGATGACTTTCATAATCAGCCATAAAAGCCAAAAATCTCGCTAAATCATCAATATGTATTCGATTGCTATAATGTATATTTGGATAACTTTGATGATTTTCAGCCATTTTCTTTAAACGGGCAATGGAAGTTCCATAAATACCTGTAGGGCGAACAATTACAGATTGAGTTGGATAATATTTTTGCCAGAGTAGCTCCATATTACGCAATATATGGCCTTGAGCATCATTTGGATGAATTTCACTAAAATCATCAATGATCTCCCCTGCATTTTCACCATACACCCGCGTAGAAGAGGCAACGATTATTTTTTTTACTGGATGTATTTTTAATGCACCTCGAATCGGTTCAATACTATCTACATAAGTATGTTGGTAGCCCTCAACCGTACTCTCGTTTGGAGAAAGTAAAATATATACGACATCCACAGGTTCAATTTTACTTAAATCAAGTTTAAAGATATCTTGAACAATATGTGTTGCGTAACTATCCGTTTTTACACTACGGCTGATTGTGGTAATTTGATGTTCTTTCTCAAATAGTTGTTTAGCAACACGCTGAGATGTTTTACCATAACCGATAAATAATATATGCATAGAAAACTCGTTGAGGGGACATGACTTCAGTCCATCAGTTACAAGGCGTTGGATCGGCTTCAGCAGCCCTACTCGAAAAACTAAATATTTTTACCACAGATGATTTATTGTTTCATCTGCCACGTGATTATGAAGACCGCAGTACGATTATTCCAATGAATCAACTTGTGGTTGGGCGGAGCTATTTACTCGAAGGAGAAGTCAAATCAATTGATTTCCCTCCGGGAAAGCGAAAATCTATGGCAGCCTTGGTGCAAGATGAATTCGGTAAAGTCACCTTACGCTTTTATCATATTTATAAAAACCTGACTGATAAAATAAAACCCGGTCATCGCTTACGTATTTTTGGTGAAGTCCGTGTAGGTGCTCGCGGCCTTGAGATGTATCATCCTGAAATTCAGCTCATTCATGAACATACGCCTCTACCAAAAACTCAGCTTACAGCAATTTACCCAAGTACGGATGGATTAACTCAACCCAAATTACGCGAATACGTTAAACAAGCTTTAAAGCATCATAGCGACGCCTTACCAGAGCTACTCCCAAAGCAATATACCAATGGCTATGCGCTTAAAGAGGCTTTGTATTACATTCATGAGCCTCCAGTTGATGCCAACATGCTGCAATTGGCTCAAGGCTCGCACCCTGCACAGCAACGGCTTATTTTTGAAGAGTTGGTTGCGCACCAAATTAGTTTACTTAATCGCCGTGCTTATATTCGACAAATTGCCTCACCTGCATTTTCAAGCAGTAAAGTATTAGCTAAAAAACTATTAGAAGCTTTACCATTTCAAATGACCAATGCACAAAAACGTGTATCTAAAGAAATTTTAAATGACTTAAAACAACATCAACCTATGCTACGTCTAGTACAAGGCGACGTAGGTGCTGGAAAGACCCTTGTTGCAGCTGTAGCCGCTTGTCATGCTTTAGAAGCAGATTGGCAGGTTGCATTAATGGCTCCTACTGAAATTCTTGCAGAACAGCATTATTTAAACTTTAAACGTTGGTTTGAACCATTGGGTGTAACCGTGGCATGGTTATCTGGCAAACAAAAAGGTAAAGCCCGTGCCCAAGCAGAACAACAGATTAAAGAAGGCCACGCGGAACTTATTGTCGGTACCCATGCCTTATTTCAAGACAATGTTGGCTTCGCTAAATTGGGGCTGGTAATTATTGATGAACAACATCGTTTTGGCGTAGATCAACGCTTAGCTTTACGCAATAAAGGTGCTGAGCAGTTCACTCCACATCAACTCGTGATGACGGCTACCCCTATTCCAAGAACTCTAGCAATGAGTGCTTATGGTGATTTAGACACATCTATAATTGATGAGTTACCTCCAGGCCGTACCCCAATTCAAACAGTTACGATTCCTCTTGATCGTCGAGAGGAAGTGCTTCAACGTATTGCTTCAAATTGCAGAGATGGGAAACAGGCCTATTGGGTATGCACATTGGTTGAGCAGTCTGAGACTTTAGATGCTCAAGCAGCAGAAGCAACTTACCAAGAGATGAAAGAACGCTTTCCTGAACTCAATATTGGTTTGGTACACGGCAAAATGAAAGCTGATGAAAAGCAAGCCGTCATGCAAGCATTTAAAAATAATGAATTACAACTTCTTATCGCAACAACAGTGATTGAAGTTGGAGTAGACGTTCCTAACTCTTCCATTATGGTGATTGAAAATGCCGAGCGTTTAGGGCTTTCTCAGCTACACCAATTACGAGGTCGCGTAGGTCGAGGTGCTCAAGCTAGTTTTTGCGTACTTTTATACAAAACGCCTCTCTCTCAAAATGGACAAGAGAGACTTTCTATTTTAAGAGAAAGTAATGATGGCTTTGTTATTGCAGAAAAAGATCTGGAATTACGTGGACCGGGTGAATTATTAGGAACTAAACAAACTGGGGATATGGGATTTAGAGTGGCTCGTTTAGAGCGGGATGATCACCTACTGAGTCAAGCCCACTATGTGGCACAGCAAGTTTTAAAAGATTATCCAGAACAGGCAGATGCTCTATTAAAACGTTGGCTTCCTGAGGCGCCTCGCTACGCCTATGTTTAATTTTTTAAACTTCCAACATCTTATTCAGTTATTTTCACCTTGCTCATTGTGCGAGTTAGGCACGCGAGAAAAATACTCGCTCTGTAAAGACTGTTGGGAACAGCTACCTTGGCTTAAACAAACGATTCAACGTAATAATCACTCTGTTCTTGTGGCTTGTAATTATGCTTATCCGGTTAACCGGATTATTCAGCAGTTTAAATATGAACAAAAATTACATTATCAGATCTTATTAGGTGAAATTTTAAAACAATTAAAATTTCCCAAGGTACAAGCGATCGTACCTATGCCAATTTCCAATCAACGTTTAATCGAGCGTGGTTTCAATCAATCCTTAGTACTCGCCAATATATTAAGCAAACACTTAAAAATACCTGTTTGGCAACCAATTCAACGCTTAAACGAGCACTCTCAAAAAGGACTTACTCGGCTAGAACGCTTTGAAAATATAGAACAACAATTTTTACCTCATCATCAAGAGAAACGACGTTATCGCCGCGTTCTCATTATTGATGACGTGATAACCACGGGAAGCTCTGTTCATGCGCTCAGTCAGGCACTTAAACAATTAGGCTGCACATCCATTCATACGGCGTGCCTAGCAGCAACGCCGAAGAGTTAAGCTATTGCACTGTAGATAAATACTCTTCACACCAAGGAATGACAATTTCTCGGGTCAATGGTGCAAGTTGAGTTTCCGAATCATTTAAATCTATCCACTTCATTTCTGCAATTTCGGCTGCAATTTTAGGGGCCTGATCAAGCTGAACAAGATATAAATGACTCACCAGAATATGATCTGGCTCATTGGCAGCTGCTGTTTCGAAATGACCAATAAATTGCTCAATCACACAAGAGCTTCCGACTTCTTCTAAAATTTCTCGCTGCATGGTGATCTCTGGCGCCTCGTTAGGTTCCAGCTTGCCACCCACTTGCATGAAAGTGTGTGTATTACGCTTTCTTACAAGCAACAACTGATTTTGCTCATTTAAGATCACTGCGGCAGCGACCGTAATTGTTTTCACCTATTTAACCTCGTTTATGGTTGGACATCTGCATTTGTCCATTTTGGAGCAGGAGCCTGATATTGCTCGAATTGTTGAAGAATATCTTCAATTTTGTCTGATGCGATCAATTTATCAACGAACCGTGCTTGGCTGAATCCATTATCCACCGTTCCTTGAATCATTTTAAGTAAATCTTCATAAAAGCCCGCTACATTTAAAAAAGCACATGGCTTTTGATGAATCCCTAATTGCGCCCACGTCCATTGTTCAAAGATTTCTTCCAATGTACCAGCGCCACCCGGCAAGGCAATAAAGCCATCTGAAAGATCCGCCATCTTGGTTTTACGCTCATGCATATTTTCAACCACATATAATCTGGTTAGGCCCGGATGAGCTAACTCACGATCAACTAAAGCACGAGGGATCACGCCAATGACTTGTCCACCTGCTTGTAAGGCGCTATCGGCCACCACACCCATTAGGCCTGAGCGACCACCACCATAAACCAAGGTCTTCCCTTGTTTTGCAATAGCCTCGCCTGTAGCTTGGGCAATTTTTTGGAAAATTGGGTTTGAACCAAGAGATGAACCACAGAAAATACAAATTGATTTCATAGTGTAAAAAACCGTTTTATTGAACTGTCATGCTGACAAACTAAACTATCGATAGAGTTTTTTTTTGCAAAATAGCGTATTGGCAAGTGTTTTTCGGCAAATCCTTGTCTAAAATACACCCATCCATTTCCATCAGACTGCGTGAGGAAAAAAGACACATGCTTGAAGCCTTTTATGCCACAGAACGCGGAAGTCTGGAAGATGCCACCATCAATGGTGGATTTGATCTACATCCCGAATTAGTCTGGCTTGATCTTATTGCACCCTCGCAAGAAGAGCAACAATGGGTATTAGATGCCTATGACCAAAATTTACCAACACTAAAGTCGCTTGAAGACATTTCATCTTCTGCGCGATTTTACCGTGATGATGACGGTATTTTGCACATCAGTACTTATTTTTTAACGAAAAATAAAAATTATCAGGTGGATGGCGACGCTGAAGAGTCATCACATATGCTTGCCATGGTGCAAACCGTAGCTTTCATTTTACATAAAGACCGTCTCTTTACGATGCGTGGAGAAAAACTAGTTGCGTTTCGAGCCTTTCGTGCCCGTGCTCGCCGAAATGACTATGACATGGACTATAAAGATCCTACATGGATTTTATTAGGCCTTCTTGAAGCAAAACTCGATGAGCTTGCGGATATCTTAGAAGATATCCACAAAGATTTAGAAAAATACTCCACCGAGGTTCTTAATAACCACCAACGTGAAAAAATTCTAGATCTTGATGACATGATTACACGCCTAGCTCAACAAGAAGACATGCTAGGAAAAGCACAGCTTTGTCTCATTGACTTACGACGTGTACTTACTTTCTTATCGCGTCCACGTGCTTTAGGCAGTCATATTTATGACGCAGACATTCGAGAGCTCAGTGAAGATGTGCGCTCACTGGTAGAACATGATGCGTTCTTATTCCAAAAAGTACGATTCTTACTTGATACGACGTCTGGATTCATTAACACCGAACAGAATGACACGATTCGTCGATTCTCGATCTTACCAAGTATGTTAGCTCCTCCAATGCTTATTGCCAGTATTTACGGTATGAACACAGACGTATTACCTTTTGCACATGGTACGACCAGTTTCTTTGTTGTTTTGCTGATTATTATGGGTTTCTTTATTGGGCCGATCATTTATTTCCGCTGGAAAAAATGGATCTAAGCTTTGTAATAAAATGCTAATTTCGAGCATAAAAAAGCACCTAAATATAGGTGCTTTTTTACATCAAAAACATCAGATCATTTGCAGATCATCCTGCAAATGACAGGCTTGAATGATCTTCAGCATTTTTTCAGGGACATTTTTAAAATGCAAACCAGTATTTTTTGGAGTCTCTCGTAACCATTGAACTAAAACAGCCAATGCCAAAGTACTACCATGCTCAAGCTCAGTTAAATCCACCACAAGTGGGAAGCTTTGCTGCTTCTTTATGATAGCTAAACCTGCTTGATACTGTTGTTCCGCATTTTCAAAATCAATTTTTCCCGAAACAACCAATTGTTGGTTGAGATACTGAACCACTCGTCACCTACTTATTTCTGTTTGTTTTTATTAACAGCTGCGTCTGCATCAGGTTGGAACGTTGCAATTGCTTTATTTAAATCACCGCCATTGCGTTTCACTGTTGCAGCAAACTGATTACGGAACTGTAATCCTAGATCAATACCAGAAACATTGATATTGCGGATTTTCCATTGAGTACCTTTGTCAGCTAACTGGAAAGAGACAGGAATTTTTTCACCATTGTGATTAAAGTCCAATGTCACTACCGGGTTTTTACCCGCAGTTGCCTTGTAAGGACGCATGGTATAGCTTTGATTCGTATATTTAGCAAATGCACTGCCGTAATTTTCAATTAATGTATTACGGAAATTCGTTTCAAACTGAGCACGTTGTGCAGCTGTACTATACTGATTCGTCGCATAAGTACCCATCACAATACGAGTGAACGCTTGTGAATCAACATACGGGTCCAAATTCTGACGTACAATCGTTTTCACCAACGCAGGATTGCTTTGCAATTTTGCATGATCTGCTTTTAAACGAGCGATCAAACCATCAGCAACACGCTTAATAAAATCAGGTGGTGCTTCTGAAGGCGCAGCAAATGCTGTACCTGCAATCATCGTAGACAAAAGACTTGCTGTCAGGGTTTGTTTAAACAACGTATTCACCTGGAACTACTCCTCAAATAATCTTTTACTCAACAAATGATGTTTGTGCACTATCATTATTAGTGCTTGCAGGAGTACCTGCATCTGTTGAGGCTGAACCAGCGGCAACTTTACCTGCACCACCGCCAGTAATGAATTTACTAATTAAATCTTCTAAATCCATGGTTCCTTGAGTATTTGAAATCACATCGCCACGTTTAAGATAGTTTAAACCACCACCCGGAACGACTTTCAAATATTTCTCACCCAACAAACCATTTGTTGCTACCATTATATAAGCATCTTCATCAATACTTGTGATGGAGTTCATGTTACTGGTCAGTTGCTGTTCCATTGCTTTTTGTTGCTCTGGAGAAGCTTGCGTGTAGTCAGAACTATAACGGAGTTCGTCTAAAGCATTTTTCTGAACTTCTTTTAGCTGTTCAGCATTAAAACTTGTCAACTTCCCATCTAAATCAAATGTTACGGTAGCTAAACGCGTAACTGGATCAAGAGTAATTGAATCAACACGACCAATCGTGACACCGCTCATCGTTACTTTAGCACGAGGCTTTAAACCATTGACATTATCAAACTGAGCCTTCATGGTATAACTATCATTTAAATTAGTACCAACAAGGCCACTAACTTTCATGGCTAAAAAGAACAAGGCAATACCGAAGATAATAACAAAGATACCTACGGCCAGCTCACTACTACGTGATTTCATTAAATCCCTCCGAACATGACCGCAGTCAACACGAAATCAAAACCTAAAACACATAATGAAGAATATACAACTGTTCTCGTCATTGCAGTTGCGATTCCTTCTGGAGTCGGATCACACGCATATCCTTGATATACCGCAATCCATGTACATAACAAAGCAAACACAATACTTTTGATAATGCCATTTACGACATCATGCCCAAATTGCACGTTGTTTTGCATACCGCTCCAGAATGAGCCTTCATCGACGCCAAGAAAATCGACACCTACCATTTTACCGCCCACAATACCAATCGCAGCAAAAATGACAGTTAGCATCGGTAAACTGACCACTCCCGCCCAAAGACGTGGTGATACGATTTGTTTTAATGGGTCAACCCCGATCATTTCCATACTGGCAAGTTGTTCACTTTGCTTCATTGAACCAATTTCTGCTGTTAATGCAGAACCTGCTCGACCAGCAAATAATAACGCAGCAACCACAGGTGCCAATTCACGCAGCAATGTTAAAGACACCATTGTGCCTAGCATTGATTCACTGCCGACGTTCACTAAAATTGAATATCCTTGTAAACCCAGTACCAAACCAATAAATAGGCCCGATACAGTAATAATTAACAAAGACATCACCCCTACCCGATGCATTTGGTAAATAAATCGTCCAAACCCACCAGATGAAGGAAAAGAAAAAACAATTTGTAAGAGCATTAGTGCCGCAACACCAATCCCTCGAATCCGCTCAATAACGAGTCTACCTAACCAGGCAATCGTATTCATGGACGAACCTCGTTATCTAAATAGGCTTGATGACTAAATTGGTATTCAACAGGTCCTTCTGCCGAACCTGTTAAGAATTGGCGCACAAATGGAGAAGCATATGCCTGTAATTCTTCTGGTGTTCCTTCCCCCTGAATTTTTCCTTCTGCTACAACATAAATGTAGTCAGCAATAGAAAGGGTTTCGGGAACATCATGCGAAACAATAATTGTGGTTAAATCTAAAGCTTCTCGCAATGAACGTATTAAACGTGTCAATACACCTTTTACAATGGGGTCTTGCCCCGCAAAAGGTTCATCGTACATGATTAAATCAGGGTCAAGCGCTATCGCACGTGCCAAAGCAACGCGACGGTTCATACCACCTGAGAGTTCTGTAGGCATTAATTGTTCAGAACCACGCAAACCAACTGATTCCAGTTTTAATGCAACCAGTTCAGCAATTAGATTTTCAGGAAGTTTGGTATGTGCTCGAATTGGAAATGCGACATTTTCATAGACCGACATATCCGTAAATAAAGCACCGCTCTGAAATAACATTCCCATACGCGCACGGGCTGAAAAAAGTTCCTGACGAGACATTTTTGCAATATCTTTACCGTCGAGCAGAACTTCGCCCTGATCAGGAACTAACTGTCCACCGATCAGACGTAATAATGTTGTTTTACCTGTACCAGAAGGTCCCATAATAGCCGTAATCTGGCCACGACGTATATTTAAACTAATATTGTCATAAATGACGCGTTCCCCTCGATTAAAACTCAAATTTTTCACTTCAATAAGTGGTTGAGTCGAGAGAGGAGTTTTATTATTCATAATGGCAATCGTTCCTGCACTTTTATGCACGCATACTATAACACTGAAAATTGGCAAACTTGTTGTTATTTTGACAAAAGCAAAGCTAAGTTAGTTGGTAGAAATAGAAGAGGTATGTTCGTAAAAAGAGGTTAATTCAGAAATTTGAAACTGCTCAATAGAACTTCCAGTTATAAAAGCATAGGCAAAATAAACCCCATTACACAAAACAAGTGCAATAAAAAGATAAGGCAAGCCGTGCTGAACTAATAAGTTCTTCAACTGTGCCATTATTGTTTCTTTTCGTTTACTTTTACTCATTATTTAATAAAAAATTGAACCAATTCACACTTTGTTATTTTATAACAAAACTGGAAAATAAAAAAGGCCAGTATTTCTACTGGCCTTTTTTTAAACGAACTTTTGATTAACGGTCGAATTTACGACGCGGTTTATCATCAAAACTACGACGTGGACGATCTTCACCACCGAAGCTACGTTTTGGACGATCTTCGCCACCAAACGCTGGACGCTCACCACGTGGTTTATCATCAAAGCTACGACGCGGTTTATCGTTAAAACCACCTTCGCGACGTGGACGATCTGAGTTGAACTCACGACGTGGACGATCTTCGCCACCAAATGATGGACGCTCGCCACGAGGTTTATCATCAAAACTACGACGTGGACGATCTTCACCACCGAAACTACGTTTTGGACGATCACCAAAACCATTTTCACGACGTGGTTTGTAATCTACGCGGTTACCACGGTTGTCATCATTTGAGTCAAAACGCGGTTTATCGTTGAAACCACCTTCACGACGCGGACGATCTGAGTTGAACTCACGACGTGGACGATCTTCAAAACCACCTTCACGACGTGGGCGATCTGAATTGAACTCGCGACGTGGACGATCTTCACCACCGAATGGACGTTCACCACGTGGTTTGTCATCAAAGCTACGACGTGGACGGTCATCACGACCACCTTCACGGCGTTTGAAGTTGCTTTCGCCTTCAAAACGACGACCACCGCCAAAACCGCCACCACGACGACCATCACGACCACCGTTGCCGCCACGACCACGACCACCGCCATCACGACCTGAACGAGCAGGAGGTGGAGATGGCTCTAAGCCTTCAATTTCAGAAACACTTAAACGTGCATCTAAATAGTCTTCAAGCGCACGGATTTTACCGCGTTCACGATAAGTCGCTAAAGTAATTGCTTGACCTGTACGACCAGCACGACCTGTACGACCAATACGGTGTACATAGTCTTCGTGTTTCATTGGTAAACCGAAGTTAATTACATGAGAAATTGTCGGTACATCAAGACCACGTGCAGCAACGTCTGTTGCTACTAAAATTTTTGCACGACCTTCACGAATACTACGTAAACGACGGTTACGAACTGTTTGTGGCATTGCACCGTGAAGTGCAACTACAGAGTGACCTGCTTCTGCAAGTTCTTCAGCCAACATATCTGTATCTTCTTGAGTGCTCGCGAATACAACAGCTTGATCAAGAGTTTCATCAGCCAACCAGTGAGTCAGAAGTTTCTTCTTGTGTTCGAAACCATCTGTCCAGTGTAAAGTTTGGGTGATGTCAGTGTTTGTACTGTGACCTGTTTCAATTGCAATACGCTCAGGTTCATTCATCATGCGCTCAGCAAGACGAATAATACGGTCAGCGAAAGTTGCAGAGAACATTAATGTTTGACGACGGTTACCAGCTAAATCGCTGATCGCTTCTAAATCTTCAGAGAAGCCAAGGTCTAACATACGGTCAGCTTCGTCAACGATTAAAGCTTCAACTTTATCTAACTTTAATTGACGACGATTTACTAAATCTAATAAACGACCAGGAGTCGCAACAATAACTTGCGCGCCTTTAAGTTGTTGGATTTGCTTACCAAAAGGCATACCACCCATGATTGCAGCAATACGAACACCTTTCATGTGACGTACGAAAGCAATCGCATCTTGGCTAACTTGTTGAGCCAATTCACGTGTTGGGCATAAAACTAAAATGTTAGGTTGGGTCACAGCTTTCATGCGTTCTTTGAACGGAACAAAAGTTTCTTGACCAGCTAAATTATGTAATGTCGGTAATAAAAATGCCGCAGTTTTACCAGAACCGGTCTGGCTAGATACTAGAAGGTCTTTTCCTTCTAAAGCTGCAGGAATAGATTGTTCTTGCACAGGAGTCGGGGTAGTAAAACCTAAACCTTCAAGCGCTTGTTGTAAGGTTTCATGCAAAGAAAATTCGGCAAAAGTTTTGCTCATAGAGAGTTTCACCCTAGTGGGTGCTCCATTTTTAATAAATACAAAATAGACATCGGCACAAAGCGGCAAAGCAAAGTTAGCTGAAACGTTTTTTCAGCAGCAATCCGAGTAACGACGATGTGGACTAAACGCACGCTTGATTACGGCCGAACCTGAAGAATCGCTGAGCGATCGGGGCGCAAGAAATGGTCCTCTCTATGGACAGCGTGCGCTTACAATGAATAGAACAGAATGTTCAGGTAATGAACGGAAATTTAAGTGCGTGGGCGGATTATAGCAGAAAGAAATTAAAAGTCATGTGTTTTAATCAACTTTCTTCATATTTATTGAACTAATTAAAATTTACCAATTACTTAAAAAATAAAACCCTCTGATAATAGAGGGTTTTATTTATAAATAATTAAATTATTTTGCAGCTTGACCCCAAGCTGGAACTACAGTTTGCATTAAAGGTTTTAGCATTTTGAGTGAACTTGCAAGCACTTGACCGTTTTCAAGAGACTCATTACCACCACGTGCGTCAACCACTACACCGCCCGCTTCTTTAATAATAAGCTCACCAGCAGCGATATCCCATGGTTTTAAACCAAGTTCAAAGAAACCATCAAAACGACCAGCAGCAACATATGCTAAATCTAGAGCAGCTGAACCACCACGACGAATTTGTGCGCCAGCTTGAGTAACAGCTAATAACGAAGCAAAGTGTTGTTCTGCGTAAGATACAATCTCACCAGCACGTTTAGCACGGTAAGGATGGCCTACTGCCAAGAATGTATTTTCTAAAGTATCTTTTACATTTACACGGATACGGCGTTGGTTCATCACCGCACCGCGACCGCGACTTGCAGAGAATAATTCGTCACGTACTGGGTCGTAGATTACGCCGTGTTGAGTAACGCCTTTATGCTGAACTGCAATAGAAATACAGAAATGAGGGAAACCATTAATAAAGTTTTGCGTGCCATCAAGCGGGTCGATTACCCAGCACCAGTCTGCATCGTGACCTTTGCCTTCTTGCAAACCGAACTCTTCACCTAAGAAGCTATGGTTTTTATAACTTTTACGTAATGTATCAATCGTCAATTGTTCCAAATAACGATCTACACGTGTTACTGGGCCATCAATGCCTTTCTCTTCAACTTGCAAATCGAGTTTATGACGATTTTGATGCGCTTTTAAAAGCTCTTGACCAACTGTTTGAGCCGCACGCGCAGCCATAACCACCATAGGTTCCATTGAACACCCACTACAATACAAATTTGAAGATTTTGACAAAGAATAATGCATAAAAGCGCATACATTTTAGCAAATGAATGCGCTTTATGGGAAAAAATGTTTCAAAAATTTTATTAAAGGCTTAAACCACCTGATTTAGCTTAAGCCAAGCTCGTTCAATTGAGCTCAAAATACCTTTAGCATCTAGCCCACAATCTTGTAGCATTTGACCATGTGACGCTTGCTGCAAAAACAAATCTGGCAGACCTAAATTAATGATAGGTTTAACAATTTGTTCTTGTGCCATGAACTCATTTACTGCACTGCCTGCACCACCCATAATTGCGTGTTCTTCAACAGTTACAAATAATTGTGTATGTTCAGCCAAATCACGAATAATTTTTTCATCCAGTGGTTTCACAAAACGCATATTTACAACACGCACGCCAACATCATGTTTTTGTGCAAACTGCTCAGCAGCTTCTATGGCAACCATAACGCGACTACCAAACGCTAAAATCGTAATCTGCTCATCACAAGCAGATTTAATTTCAGCAACTACTTCTGCCTTACCTAACTCAATAGCAGTTAGCTCTTGCTGAATTTCAACGCCTACCCCAGCACCACGAGGATAACGTACTGCTGCTGGTCCATTATAAGCATAAGCGGTATGTAGCATTTGACGACATTCATTTTCATCTTTTGGCGCCATGATGACTATGTTTGGTACTGTACGCATATATGCATAGTCATATGCACCTGCGTGAGTTGGTCCATCTTCACCCACCAAACCAGCACGATCAATCCCGAAAGTTACATCAAGATTTTGTAATGCAACATCATGAATAAGCTGGTCGTAACCACGCTGTAAGAATGTTGAATAGATCGCAACAACAGGTTTTAACCCTTCACACGCCATTCCCGCTGCAAGTGTTACTGCATGCTGTTCGGCAATTGCAACATCGAAGAAACGTTTTGGAAATTCTTTAGCAAACTTAACCATGCCCGAACCTTCACACATGGCTGGGGTAATCGCTAATAAACGTTCATCTTGTGCAGCTTCGTCACACAACCATTGACCAAATACATCAGAATATTTTGGTGGTGTTTTACCTGCAGAAGTTGCATTAATTTTGCCAATTGCATGATAGGTAATAGGGTCTGCTTCTGCCGGAGTAAAGCCTTTACCTTTTTTAGTATAGACGTGGACTAAGCGTGGACCTTTACGTTTTTTTAATGCGTTAAATACTTGAACAAGTTGATTTACATCATGCCCATCGAAAGGGCCGAAGTAATCGAAACCAATCGCTTTAAATAAATTATCGGCCGCATCTGTTGCTGATTGATGTAAACGAGAGTTGTACGTCCATTTCGGATGTGGCTGTACATACGCCTCACCATGTTCATCGACGTTAACTAAATGGCCTTTTTCCCAAATTGCAGCTAAATGCTTAGCAAAACCACCTGTACTGCAAGAAATCGACATGTCATTATCATTAAGTACAACAATTAAATCGGCATCGTGTGCCACAGCATCGTTCATGGCTTCAAATGCCATACCTGCTGTCATTGCGCCATCACCCACAATACAAACGACTTCACATGGGTCATTTTGATAGCGACGTGCTAAAGACATTCCCAAACCTGCCGAAATTGCAGTTGATGAATGCCCTACACCAAAAGTATCAAAAACTGATTCTTCTCTAGCTGGAAATGCTGCCAAACCGTTTTTAGCACGGATTGTTGTCATTTGCTCACGGCGACCAGTCAAGACTTTGTGTGGATACGCCTGATGTCCTACATCCCAAACTAAACGGTCATTTGGAGTATTAAAGCAATAATGCAGCGCAACCGTCAGCTCAACCACGCCGAGGTTAGCACCGAAATGGCCACCACTCTGGCCTGCTGCATATAAAATATATTGACGCAACTCATCAGCCACTTGAACCAATTGGCTATGCTCGAGCTGACGTAATTGTTGAGGATGATCAATTGCATCTAACAATGGCGTAACAGGGCGTTGAGTTGGAATTTCGGTATACAACATATGTGGCAAAGCCTTTATAAGCCTGGCAAATCCTAAGCTGGGTCAAAATGGGTCGATCATACAATCGAATGAAGTCACCTTCAATCAGCCACATTTGCGAACGAGGTCATGCAAAGCAGTCTCTCATACAGTATGGGTATGGTTGGCAGATTATCCTGAATAATCTGACTATTTATCAACTATTATCGTCTTCTTTATACAAAAAAGAAAACCTTAGTGCTCAAAATGATTATGACAATTCGACCAATCTCCCAGCATTACGCTATACTTTAAACCGTTTTCGGTTAAAAGATGAGTTAATCTGTGCCTATAGAGTTCATTGCAACATCAAAACTCCCGACCGCTTTTGGTGAATTCAATATTTCTGTGTTTCAAGATCCAGTATCAGGTGAAGAACATGTGGCACTTTCTAAAGGGTTAGAAAATCCACCCACAGGCCCTGTTTTAGTACGTGTTCATTCAGAATGCTTAACAGGTGATGCTTTTGCGTCATTAAAATGTGACTGCGGCCCTCAATTACAGGCAACTCAAAAGCTCATTAACGAAGCAGGTCAAGGCGTTATTTTATATTTACGCCAAGAAGGCCGTGGTATTGGACTTACAAATAAAATTCGTGCGTATGCCTTACAAGATCAAGGTCACGACACTGTAGATGCAAATTTACTTTTAAATTTACCTGCTGATGCACGCCGTTATGACATGTGTAGCATTATGCTTGATCATTTAAAAGTAAAAGAAGTTAAGTTAATTACTAACAATCCTTTGAAAATTCAGGCACTCAAGGATCAAGGTATTAATGTGGTTGGTCGTGTTCCGTTAACGGTTGGACGTAATCCTTTTAATGAACAATATTTAAAAACTAAACGTGAACGCATGGATCACCTTTATCAAAAAGATGATTTCTAAAACAAAATTATAAATTTAAAAATAATTGGAAGGGATTTTTAAGACATTTCTTAAAAATCCCTTACTTTTTTTATGGTTTTGTGTTTTGATGTATCTATCTCCTATCTCAATCATCTTTGAGGGTCACTATGCAACATCCGACTTCAACAGATATTCAACGTGTCCGCGAATTTCTCCTCGATTTACAAGCTCGTATTTGTGCTGGTTTAGAACAACAAGAAAAAGCTGGCGGTGGTACGAGTGAATTTATTATTGATGATTGGGAGCGTCCAGAAGGTGGTGGTGGTCGTTCACGAGTTTTACAAAATGGCACTGTGATTGAAAAAGGTGGTGTGATGTTTTCTCACATCAACATTAGTAAACTGCCCGCTTCTGCTACAGAAAGACATCCTCAAATTGCTGGTGCTAAAGCACAAGCGCTTGGTGTGTCATTAGTGATTCACCCTAAAAACCCGAATATTCCAACCTCCCATGCCAATGTACGTTTATTTGTTGCAGAGCCTGAAGGACAAGATCCAATTTGGTGGTTTGGTGGCGGTTTTGACTTAACACCGTTCTATCCAGATGAACAGGATGTTATCGATTGGCATCAAGCCGCACATGACCTATGCCAGCCTTTTGGTGACAATGTCTATGCTGAACATAAAAAATGGTGTGATGACTATTTCTATCTAAAACATCGAGATGAACAGCGTGGTGTCGGTGGTTTATTCTTTGATGATTTAAATTGCTGGGATTTCGAAACCTGCTTTAAATATATTCAAGCTGTAGGTAATGGTTATTTAAATGCCATCCTGCCAATTTTTGAAAAACATCGTGAACAGCCTTATACCGAAGCTCAACGAGAGTTCCAGCTTTACCGTCGTGGTCGCTATGTCGAATATAATTTAGTCTATGACCGCGGAACATTGTTTGGCTTACAAACAGGTGGACGTATTGAGTCTATTTTAGTCAGCCTGCCTAATCTTGCAGCTTGGTCATATCGTCCAGAATGGGATGAAGACTCACCAGAAAAACGTTTAACCGACTATTACTTAAAACCTCGTGACTGGTTAAACCTAAAAGAAAAAGTCGCTTAATTTTTTGCTTTTCGGAGATTCTTTGGCTTCCACCCTAAAGAATCTCCTTTTTTATTTCCAATTTTCTGAATCTCATTCAAATATTTTTTCTTATTAAAATTTGGCTTATAGTGAGGCCTGCTGAAAATTCAGTACAGACTTTATCTGCCTCATGCCATTTTAAAATTTTGGATATAAGAATGACCAAACAGTTTGCAGTAATTGGCAACCCCATCGAACAATCACGCTCTCCTGAATTGCATCATGCTTTCGCTCAAAAAACAGGTATTGACCTAGACTACCAAAAACGTCTTGCCCCTCTTGATGGTTTTGAGCCGAGTATGCGTAGTTTCTTTGAAAGTGGCGGGAGTGGCATGAACGTTACCGTGCCGTTTAAAGAACAGGCATTTGCTTTGTGTGATGTGCTGACTGAACGTGCTCAAATTGCCAAAGCTGTAAATACACTTTGGATGCAAGATGGCAAATTGCATGGTGACAATACAGATGGCCAAGGCTTAGTTGCCGCAATTCAAGCTTTAGATTGGAACTTAGAAAATACAGCTATTTTAATTTTAGGGGCCGGTGGTGCAACTCGCGGTGTTATTTACCCGCTTGTGCAGGCTGGTGCTAAAAAGATTGTGATTGCAAACCGGACTCTTGCTCGTGCTGAACAACTTGTAGATGACCTAAAAGCAGCAGTTCCTCAAGCTCAATTGCAAGCAGTTTCTCTAAATGAACTAGAAGGGAAATTTGATATTGTAATTAATGCAACTTCTGCAAGCCTGTCTGGTGATACATTACAACTACCAGAAAATTTAGAGTTCAAATATGCCTATGAGATGGCCTATGGCAAGCCATCTAGCTTCCTTGATCAAGCAAAACAACGCAATGTGCCTTATGCAGAAGGTTTTGGCATGCTCGTTGGCCAAGCCATTGAAGCCTTCTATATCTGGAATGGCGTAAAGCCAGAATTAAAAGATTTTCTATAAGTCAAAAAAAGAACCTACACGAAGTAGGTTCTTTTTTTATCTCATCTATTATTTTTTAGCTGTAACCATCTGCTTATAAACATCTCGGAAAATCTCATAATCAATAAATTCATTATGTTCAGGTTTTAAATTCTGAATTGTTTTTTCCGTAAGTTGCTGTTTGCGAGCAGCGACATAAACTTTACCTAAAATATCAGCTGTTTCTGACAACAAATGTTTTTCTTCATCAGAACTACCATTTTGTTTTTCAAACTCTAATTGATACTGTTTTGAGAAAAGCTGTTCAGGTTGCTTATATTGTTTCTGTAGTTTTTGCCATGCTTCACGCCCAGCTTCACCTTGTATTGTTGTGATCACAATATGGTCCACAGCTCGGCCTAAGTCATTATCAAACTGATCTTCTTGCTCAAGATGATGTTTTTTCTGTAACGCCTCAATACGTTCTAAAGCTTTGCCTTGAGGGTTATAAGTTTCCTCTTCAGAGAACCAATAAGCATAAACCTCGGCAATTTCTTGCAACTGTTGAACTGAATAATAATGAATATATGACGGTTTTTCAGCAGTCAATTTTGCAATAAACACAGCCTTATATGTTTTGTCATAAGCATGTGTTGCATCATAAGTTTGGTTAGCCAACAGTGCCAGAGTCGAGTCTAAATCTTGTACATCGCTATGTGCACCAACTGGATGCTCAGAGACATCACCCTGCCCAAGTTTTTCACTAAACCCTTTTATAAAGTTTTCAAATAAAGAACCCTTACTTGCCTCTGCAACCGATTTAGCTTGTTTAAGCTGCTGCTGATTAATTGGGGTCGCTTTACCATAATTGAGAATTTGCATGTCTGCTTTAATATTAAAGCGATGGTTAAATTCAGCTGGTGTATACGCAATATCATAATCCGCGTTGACTAAACGGCCCTTTTCATCCAGTCCGACATCAATCGCAACCGGATTTCTTTGTTTTGGTAAAGCTTGTTCAATTTCTGCTTTATGCTTGATCCATAGAGCTTTGAATGCCTCATCATCAACAAATTGGCTTTGATCATAAGCAGCAAAAGTTTGTTTCAACGCAGCTTGACGAGCTTTAATCTGAGTTTTTTCGGTATTTCCAGCGCTCTGATCAAGCACATCAATACCGTAAATTTGACAGTAATTAATATCACCTAAGGCAACGGAACTTTTTTGAGACTGTAATTCGACACACTGATCTTCTGTAAGTGAAGCCACTTCTTCATCTTGTGTCACTTCTTCAGCATCTGCTACAGCAACATCTTCGGCGTGGGCCGTATCAGAAGCATCCTCTTCGGCTGCACCAGCTTGAACTGCACTTGATTGGTCTTCATCACCATATTCTGAATCTAGAGCATTACCGAAATGAGCATTAATCAGTGAGTAAAGTTGTTGGCTAACTGCGGCTGCATCTTCAGAAGAAACTTTTTGCCCATCAGCATTACCTTCTTTACTCTTCGCTTCTGAAGCAGCTAATTCAGTTGCTATAGTTTCGGCAATCTTTTCTTCATCAAAACCGAAAACATTTTTTTGCAGATATTTAGCATTGACCTGACTATAGAGCTCCGATTGTAGCAATAATGCTTCAACAGTATCTTTTAAACGAATTTTTTCTACAATCCCCGCTTTACGCTCAGCATCACTAACTGATAAACGCTGTAAATTTTGTGGTTCAGCCAAACGATAAGATACAGCACCAGAAGCTTTCGCATATTCAACGAATTTCTTCATATCGACATTCGTAAACAGATTTTTATACTTTGAAAAATCGACATACGCTAAATTATTTTGATTATCTTTATTGACCAGATAAGGCATTAATCCGAAATAATTAACGTAAAATTTATAATCCTTCAGATCAAGTACCATTGGCAATTTTGCCTGTACCAAAAGTGTCGGTTTTTCATACCTTGCTGTAAGGTTTAAAGACCCCATTTTTTGACGATAATGAACCGAACCATCGTAACTAAATTGAAGATCATTTAATAAATTAATTAATACGGCGTTTATTTTTTCTGAGCGTGATTCACCAGAAATGCCCGAGTCCGCTTGCTCATTTGCAATTGCGGCATACAGCGCCTGCTTCTGTTTTTTATTCAAATTAATTTTTTGTTCACGTAAATATTGATCTACTTTTTTTTGCACTGCAGCATCTAGCTGCACTGTTTTTTCTACATTATTTATTTTTTTTGACTGATTTGGATCAACACTAACTTTAAAATGCCCACGATAGTCATAGCTTGGGTATTCATATATTGCATTCATACCCTGAATGACTTTTTGATCTAACTGAGTAGATGCTACCGATGGACGTAGGTTATGCTGCGCACAAGCGGTCAAACCCAAACTAAATAAACATAAACTGAGATATTTTAGATGCATAACCTTTTTTAAAACCTTATCGCTTTATCTTTTTAACAAAACTTGCTAAAAATAAGAAAATTAGTTGTTTTTTCACATAAAAGTATAAGTCCTGAATGTAGCAGAAATTATAATTTCAGGTGTATTTATTTTCGACAAAATTCGCTTTTCTGACATTTCTTTCGGGTTCGATTAACATTGTATTTTTATCATGTGAGTGAATAATCAAATCATCGATACAGATAATCCCACAATGATTCAAAATTAGGATTAAAGCCATGCCAGCATATAAAGCTCCGCTACACGATATCCGCTTCTTAATGAATGAAGTACTAGATTACCCTGCTCACTATAAAACTTTATCAAATGGTGAAAATGCTGATCCAGATACTGTTGATATGATTCTTGAAGGTGCGGCAGATTATTGTGAAAACGTATTGTCGCCACTTAACCAATCTGGTGATGAAGAAGGTTGCCATTTTGACAACGGCGAAGTAACTACTCCTAAAGGCTTTAAAGAAGCTTATGACCAATTCGTAATGGGCGGTTGGCAAGGTCTTTCTTACCCAGAAGAATTTGGTGGTCAAGGCCTTCCAATGTCTTTAAACCTGATTAAATCAGAGATGATGGGTACTGCAAACTGGTCATTTACCATGTACCCAGGTTTAAGTTCTGGTTGTATGAACACTATTTTGCAATTCGGTACTGATGAGCAAAAACAAACATATATGCCTAAGCTTGTTGAAGGCACTTGGAGCGGCACAATGTGCTTAACCGAACCTCAATGTGGTACAGACTTAGGGCAGGTAAAAACTAAAGCTGAACCTCAAGCAGACGGTAGTTACAAAATCACCGGTACAAAAATCTTCATTTCTGCTGGTGAACATGATTTAACTGAAAACATCATTCACATCGTACTTGCACGCCTTCCAGATGCACCTGCTGGTACTCGCGGTATCTCATTATTCATCGTACCAAAATTCATGCCTACAGCTGATGGCGGTGTTGGTGAACGTAATACAGTTGTTTGTGGTTCAATCGAACACAAAATGGGGATCCGTGCATCTGCAACTGCGGTACTCAACTTTGATAATGCAACTGGTTATTTAATCGGTGAAGTGAACAAAGGCCTACATGCAATGTTTACCTTCATGAATACAGCACGTATTGGTACTGCTGTTCAAGGTATTGCACACGCTGAGTTATCTTTCCAAGGCGCATTACCATATGCCAAAGATCGTATGTCAATGCGTGCGCTTTCTGGTAAAAAAGATCCGGATAAAGTTGCTGATGCAATCATTCACCATGCAGACGTACGCCGTATGTTGTTAACTCAAAAAGCAATCGCTGAAGGCGGTCGTTCTATGATTTACTACGCTGCTCAAATCGCTGACAAAATGACAGATGCTTTAGCACGTGGTGATCAAGCTGCTTTTGAAGACTACGATGATAAACTTGGTTTCTATACACCAATTTTAAAAGGTTTCTTAACTGAACTTGGTTTAGAAGCTGCTAACCACGGTATGCAAGTTTACGGTGGCCATGGCTACATTAAAGAATGGGGTATGGAGCAAATCGCACGTGATGCACGTATTGCGACTTTGTATGAAGGAACAACTGGTGTTCAAGCACTCGACTTAATTGGTCGTAAAGTGTTGTTAAGTTCAAAAGGTAAAGTAGTTCGTGAATACACTGCTGAAATCTTAAAATTCTGTGCTGCACATGCCCGTAATAAATATTTACGTCGTTTTGCTTGGGACTTAACTAAGCTTTGTGCTCAGTGGAACACTTTAACAGTTCGTATCATGCTTGCTGCACGTAAAGACCGCGACATCGTATCTTCTGCTTCTGTAGATTTCTTGATGTTCTCAGGCTACGTGATGATGGCTTATTTCTGGGCTCAACAAGCTGTGGTTGCTTCTGAAAAATTAGAAGCAGGTAACGGCCAAGAAACTGCTGAGTTCTATAAAGCAAAAATCAAAGTTGCTGATTTCTACTTTGATCGTTTATTGCCACGCGCTCAAGGTCATGCAGAATCGATGGTGACAACATCTCGCACACTAACATCATTACCAGTTGAACACTTTAGCTTCGACTACTAATGATTTTTAAGTTTTGAAATAAAAAGAGCGCAATTTATATTGCGCTCTTTTTTATATTTTTCGGATATCTATTCTTTAGTTAAAACATAAGCCTGATTTGGAACAAAATAATTTTGCTCTAAAAATTCACGATTTTTTCCATAGTCGCTATAAAGTAACTTTTCTAAATTTGTGACCAATCTTTTATTTGAATCAATATTAAAATAAAAATTAACTTTAGATAATGGACATTGAATCGTTAACTCACGCTCTTTTTCATCCACTTTCCAATTTAGAGTAGGACATAATTGATTTACAGCGGCACTTTTAGCCCCGTCTTTACTTCCCACACGACCAAAATGAACAACATTCCAATAAGCCGACCCATTTGGTAATAAATTTAAAATGTACTCTGCTTCGCCTGATTCACAATCAGCAAAAGCATCCTCGCATGAAATACGAGTATGATATCGTCCTACATATTGCAATGACGCTGCGTTTAATTTTTGGGTTTGATCTGAGGTATCTTCAGGTAAGAAAGTTCGTCCAGCGACATAATCCAATGTTTTTATAGATGTACTACTTTTTATTAAGTTTTCTTCATGATTAGAACTAGAACTTGTAGTTGAGTGATCTTTTGAATTGGTATGGTTTATATCGCAAGCACTCAGTGTCATGCACATCGCAGCCACTACAACCACATGCTTAACTGAAAAACGAGACCACTTCAAAGACATATACATTATTCACAGATAACAGCAACAGCTCTATTTACACTTCAAATCAAGTATTAGCTGATTGCCGCTTTAAACTCTTAAGCCCTGAAAGGGTGCATTTTAGTAGATGTTGGTTTCGTTCCTTTCAATCCTTTACATATTTTAACTATTTTACTTTTTAAAGGGCTTTAAACCCGTTATTTCGTCTCCATATTTTTATTAAGCAAGAGCAATAGCTTCTTGTAACTTTTATCTTTAAGGAGAATTAGATGGCCAGTTCTGGTTTATATCGCTCGAACCGACACAGCATGATCGCCGGTGTAATGGGTGGTATTGCTGAACGTTTTGGTTGGAACGTAACTTTACTACGTGTCATTTTTGTTTTGATCTCAATTATGAGTGCTGCCTTTCCAGGAATTTTAGTTTATCTGGTTTTATGGTTAGTAATTCCGAAAAAACAGCCAGAACATATTGAAGGCTATCGACAATCCGTCCGAACAGTAAATGAAGAACAAGTACGTTAATTCATAACTTTGGTCGCTACGGTTGCATCCCCTAATCAACCGTAGCTTTTTTTATTCTAAAAATTATAGCTTTCGATTTAACTGTTGCTGTAATGCAGCAATCATATCTGCACGGCTAATCATTCCTATAAGCTTACGATCTTCAACAACAGGAATGTAATTAAAAGACTTTTCAACAAAGTATGGCACCAAATCTTGAATAGGTTGAGTTGGCAGTACGGTAACCACTCTACGGCTCATGATTTGTTTTACATAATGCTGCCAAGAATTTCTTGGATCGGCTGCACCTTTAAACCACTCTACGACTTCATATAACGCTAAAGTTCCGACCAAATGGTTTTCTGCATTTACTACAGGGAGGCTCATTAAGTTCACTTGTTTAAACTTATCGAGTGCCTGATGAATATCGTCATCTTCATGTAGTTTAATCACATCACGGCTCATAATATCCTGACAGATATATTGATTTACCATACGCTCATTGGCATGTTCCTGAGCTTCTAAAATGATTTTTTCTAAGTCGTATTGGCTAATATCTAAAAGTTCAGTGTGATGCCCTAATGCATACTCAATATCTTTCGGCTGAATTGATACTTTTTGAGTTGGCGTTGGGTCTTTACTACGTTCATTTAAATGCGCGGTAACCGGATAATGTCGCCCAATCAATCGATTAAAGAAAACAGCAAACCCAAGTAAAAGGAACGAATTGAGTAAAACTGGATAAAAAATAAAATAAAAGCCTAATTTATGAATTGCAGCACCGCCCAACACAGCCGTAATTGCGACTGCACCACTCGGTGGGTGCAAAGAGTCGGTAGTCATCATTAAAAATATAGCAAAACCCACAGCCACACTAAAAGCTGTAGTTAAATCAGGAATCCACTGTGCACAGGCAACGCCAATTATGCCGGCTAAGGTATTACCAACAATTACATTCCATGGTTGGGCCAAAGGACTGGTCGGCACAGCAAAAAGAAGAACAGATGAGGCACCCATTGGGGCGATGTACCATGCATTAATTCCCCCGAGAACATACCAGCTAATTAAGGAGGAAATTGCTAAACCACACAACGCTCCAATACCGCAAAGTAACCGTTCTTTTAAGGGTAAAACCTTAAAATTTGGCTTTAAAATCTGTAACCATTCTCGCTGTATAACACTCACAGTACACCTTAGGGGATATGCCGTCATTTATAACGGGCAAAAGTATACGCCCAAAGCCACATAAAGTGCATTTAAATTATACCTTTCAACAATAAGAAAACTGGCTGAATTATTCTTTATGATTTTAAAACTTTAATATTCCATCAATTTTTCATTTAAATAACGCCAATACCGCTTCGGCAAATATTGCACATGAAGTTTTATATTCTGGCGTTCAGTAATATTTACACTGTTAAAATAATCCTTCCAAAGCTGATCATATAAAACTTCCTGCTCATCAAGCTCAAGCTGAAAGCTTTGACTCATCCCATTTTTTAAATTGCGGTCAACCTCAGAGGCTTCGAGTAAAACTTCATGTATTTCACATAAATCATAATAAAGCCCGAACTTGCGTTGCTCGTCATAAATAAGCCAACGCTGATCTTGATAGCGCCGTTTAAAATGTGGCTGAATAAGCGGTAAAACATTAAAATCAGGACGCACTAAACTTAAAAAAAGTTCATCCTTGGTTTTCTTAAACCGAATAAAAGCTTCCATCCGATGCTTCTCTCGCCCGACCTTTTTCGACCACTGTGCAATCGCTAAAACACTTGGATTTGAATAATCTTTTTCTATAGAAACATGGTTAGTAAACACATAGATACAATAATTAAATAAATGCTGATAGGCATCTAAAGATTCAGATAAAGATGCAAAATAAAATTGTTTTAACGAAGAAGATGAAAGCTTTTTTTGTAGCGCAGACCACACACGCTCAGCATGCTGCTCGTTATTTGCAACCTCAATTTTATCGGCAAATAAGCCATGTTGAGCTGCATCATTCAGATGGAGCCTGACCTGTAATTCTTTAAATTGAAAAGCACGAAACACACAGCTCAGCAACCCAACCATCGAACCATCAAAATAGTAAGCTACTTCATCATTAAACATGACTAAAACCCAAGGCTTAATTGTGGCGAGAGTTGCTGCACATATTTCGAAGATCCCTGCGTTAAAATCTGCTGCCGAATAAAACTTGAGGATAATTCTTTTTGGAATTTAGGACTGTCTTCACAGCGAATAAAGAATTTTGCACGTTGGTAAGCCACGCCTAGTTTTTTAAGTAAATCGATATGAATTTTTCCAAAACGGCGAGCCTGCACAATTTTCTTAGCCGATTTCACGCCAATGCCCGGTACACGCAAAATCATTTGGTAATCGGCACGATTTAAATCTACTGGAAACTGTTCAGGATGCCTTAAAGCCCAGCTTAATTTCGGGTCTACATCAAGGTCTAAGTTTGGGTGTTTTTCATTGACGATTTCATTGACCTGAAAACCATAAAAACGCATTAGCCAATCGCTTTGATAGAGTCGATTTTCACGAAGCAACGGTGGTGCAGAACCAACGGCGGGCAAGTAATTATTTTCGGTATTAATTGGGATATAACCCGAAAAATAGACGCGCTTGAGTTTAAATTCTTTGTAGTGTTTGTCTGCCATAAACAAGACATCTTGGTCTGACTCTTGATGGGCCCCCACTACCATTTGTGTGGTCTGCCCTGCTGGCACATATTTCGGCACATGCTTAATGATTTGTCGCTCATCTTTAAGCTGAATGAGCCTGTCACGGACCAAACCTAAATCTTTTTGCACTTCCTGATGTGATTTTTCTGGTGCAAAAGTTTTTAGCCCAACCTCGGTCGGCATCTCTAAATTAATACTCATCCGATCAGCATATAAACCTGCTTCATGAATCAGTTCAGGCGATGCTCCTGGAATAGTTTTTAGATGAATATAACCATTAAAGTTTTCTTCAAGGCGTAACTTCTTTACAACTTGAAGCATACGCTCCATCGTGTGATCTGCCGATTTAAAAATGCCTGAGCTTAAAAATAAGCCTTCGATATAATTACGGCGATAAAAATTAATGGTTAAATCTACAACCTCTTGCACCGTAAATGCTGCACGCTGGACGTCGTTAGAACGGCGTGAAACACAATAGGCACAGTCAAAAATACAAACATTACTAAATAGAATTTTTAAGAGAGATACACAGCGGCCATCTTCAGTATAGCTATGGCAAATTCCTGAATGACTGGCATCTCCCAAACCTTTATCTTTATTTTTACGGTCACTGCCACTTGATGAACAAGACACATCATATTTAGCAGCATCAGCAAGAATCTGTAGTTTTTCCCGAATGCGATCAGACATATCAAACGACTCATTTATGGCATCGTTTAAAAAATATCATTTTGCATTCTTAAATTTAATCCAGTGAAGTACGCTCGGCGTCATGAGGTGACGTTTAAAATAATCCGTCTTAATTAACATATTCTTCTAGTTGCTTTACACGCTCGGCATACTCTTGCATTGGGCAATATGAATACATCGGTGAGCCAATGTATGAGCCTGCATTACTACACTCCTGATCTACATAAGCTTTCCAAAGTCGTTGAGATTTTAGAATATCTTGATAACGCTCTGGCTGTTTATATTCTTCGCTTTGTGTACGAATTTGATCAATCAAAGCAACTATTTTTTCTTCATAAGTCTTTTTAGCTTGTTCAGAACAGCTATGCACAACCATATTGTTAATACTCTCAAGCTGCATTTCTTTAATGGTCTGCTCTACACATTGGTTGTACTCGTCTTGCTCGTCAGCATCGATCTGCGCATACAACCAGTGACTACAAAAAAGGCTGGATAAAACAATGAGTTTGCAGCAAAATTTCAGCATAATTTATTCTCGATTCTATAATTTTTAATATGCTTCAATATAACAAAAAAATGATCATTCGCGCACTTGCGCTAGCTCCCATCCCTTTGTTGAGTATATCTGCCTTAGGAATAATCATCTTCAATGCGGAATTTAGTCTTTATTCGGTTGCAGTTATTTTTCTGGCCCATTTCTTATTTTATTTACTTTTTTATGGCCTTCTGGTTATTCCTTTCGCATATATCACTTCATATTTTCTCGCGCGTAAAAATCGTTTAAATCTGATGAGTATTTTTATCTGCGCAACTGTCATCTGGATTTTGATTAGCCCTATTACACGCTTAATTTTTGTCGGTTCATTCCCTTCTCCTTGGTGGCATATTTATAAGATCTATAGTTTTTATCTTATGATTTTATTTACCAGCTTTTGCTACTGGCTAGGCTTGGAATGGCTGAGGCGAAAACAAATAGGCTAATCCCGTAGTACTTTTATCTGGCATTTTTTGTAAGGATAGTGATAGTAATTAATCATTTTTATTAGATTATATTTTTCAAATGTATTACCCTTGCTTATACTATATACATAATTACAAGATTCAAAGTTACATTGATTTAAATGAAAATATCTATCTTTAATAGTTTTAAAATCTTCACTCAAAATTTAGATCCAGATAAAGATCAAATTTGGCATTGTCTAATCATGACACCCATCTATTTATACATAGTTACTTTATTCATATTTTTAAGCTCTTTAATCATCCATAAAGATTTTTCTTTTGAGATCTTACTAAACACTCCTGTCGGACTACTCTTTATTGCAGCCATTTATTACATATTGGTTTTTATACCTGCTTATTTTTTACAACTATTTTTATTGAAATTCAATTTCCTTAATTTCGTTTCTATTCTTGTTAGCGCAATTTTTCTTACTTTTTTAATTCCAAATATTTTAGCAATTTTATTTATGGACCCATGGCAAATCCTTCCAATAGAAATCATATGTATGGTCAGTTTATTTTCTCTAACTTTCGCTATCACTTATTGGATTTTACTACTCAAAACTTTAAAAAAAGCAGCTAAACCATCAAATCTGAAATTCCCAAACTAGCCTTTGCCACTCCCCCACAAAATCCTTATACTTAGTGGCAATTTTTCTCATAAATTCGTGGATGCTACATGAGTCGCGCCATCTCGCACATTGATACATTTCAGGGCTTAATTCTTGCCCTACAAAACTATTGGGCCGAACAAGGCTGCGTCGTACTACAACCTTACGACATGGAAATGGGCGCTGGAACATTCCACACCGCAACATTCTTACGTGCTTTAGGGCCTGAAACTTGGAATGCTGCATACGTTCAACCTTCACGCCGTCCAAAAGATGGCCGCTATGGTGAAAACCCGAACCGTTTGCAACACTACTACCAGTTCCAAGTGGTACTTAAGCCAAACCCAGACAACATCCAACAGCTATATCTTGATTCTTTAAAAGCAATCGGGATTGATACTCTTACTCACGATATTCGCTTCGTAGAAGACAACTGGGAATCTCCAACGCTAGGTGCTTGGGGCTTAGGTTGGGAAGTTTGGCTTAACGGTATGGAAGTAACTCAGTTCACTTACTTCCAACAAGTTGGTGGTGTTGAATGTTACCCAGTAACAGGTGAAATCACTTACGGTTTAGAACGTCTTGCAATGTACCTTCAAGGTGTTGACTCGGTTTATGACCTTGTTTGGACCAAAGGCCAATTTGGTACTGTGACTTACGGCGACGTATTCCATCAAAATGAAGTTGAGCAATCGACTTATAACTTTGAATACGCTCCAGTTGAGAAACTATTTGAACTGTTTGATTTTTACGAATCAGAAGCAAACCGTTTAATTGAAGCAAAACTTTCTCTTCCTGCTTATGAGCAAGTGGTTAAAGCGTCTCATACCTTTAACTTACTTGATGCACGTGGCGCAATTTCTGTGACTGAGCGTCAACGTTACATTTTACGTGTACGTACTTTAGCGCGTGCTATTGCACAAAGTTATGTACAAGCACGTGCAGAGCTTGGCTTCCCAATGGCAGAACCACATTTGCGTGATGAAGTATTGGCACAGCTAAAAGCACAAGCTGAAAGTGAAGCAGCAAAGGCGGAGAAAAACTAATGAGCAAACATACTGTTTTATTCGAACTTGGCTGTGAAGAGCTTCCACCAAAAAGCTTAAAAACTTTACGTGATGCCTTACAGGCAGAAACGGTAAAAGGCTTAAAAGATGCGGGCTTAAACTTCGTATCAATTGAAGCTTATGCAGCCCCCCGTCGTTTAGCGCTTAAAATTGTTGATATCGATGCTGCTCAAGCTGATACACAAAAACGTTTTGACGGCCCTGCTGTTCAAGCGGCTTACGATGCAGAAGGCAAACCAACTAAAGCACTCGAAGGCTTTATGCGTGGTCAAGGGATTACAGTTGATCAGCTTTCTACTTTCCAAGCAGGTAAAGTTGAAAAAGTTTGTTATTTAAAAGATGTGAAAGGTCAAAGCCTTGATGCTTTACTTCCACAGATTTTACAAACCGCATTAGACAATTTACCAATTGCTAAGCGTATGCGTTCTGCTGCAAGCCGTACCGAATTTGTACGTCCAGTGAAATGGGTTCTCTTACTTAAAGATGACCAAATTGTTGACGCCACTATTCAAGATCACAAAGCTGGCAATGTGACTTATGGTCACCGTTTCCATGCACCTGAAGCTGTGACTTTAGTGCATGCAAATGACTATTTAGCTGCTTTAGAAAAAGCTTATGTTGTTGCGAACTTTGAAAAGCGTCAAGCAACTATTCAAGAACAAGTGAAAAAGTTAGCTGATGAAGTGAATGCAACTGCGATTGTTCCAGCTGATTTACTTGACGAAGTAACAAGTCTGGTTGAATGGCCTGTGGCTTTACGTGCAACTTTTGAAGAACGCTACTTAGCTGTTCCTCAAGAAGCTCTTATTACGACAATGCAAGACAACCAGAAGTATTTCTGTTTGATCAATAGCGAAGGTAAATTACAGCCTTACTTCATTACTGTTTCAAATATTGAGTCTAAAGATCCGACTCAAATTATTGAAGGTAACGAAAAAGTTGTTCGTCCTCGTTTGTCTGATGCTGAATTCTTCTTCTTACAAGATCAAAAGCAACCGCTTGCATCTCGTAAAGAAAAATTAGCAAACATGGTATTCCAAGCACAGCTTGGTACGCTTTGGGACAAATCAACACGTATTGCAAAACTTGCAGTTGCATTATCTTCAATCACTGGTGCAAACCCAGCAGATGCTGAAAAAGCTGCATTACTTGCTAAATGCGACTTAACCTCCGAGCTTGTTGGTGAATTCCCAGAACTTCAAGGTATTGCGGGTACTTACTACGCACGTATTGAAGGTGAAAACACTGAAGTTTCAGAAGCTTTAGGTGAGCAATATTTACCAAAATTTGCGGGTGATGTTTTACCTAAAACTAAAACAGGTACAACGATTGCTCTTGCTGACCGTTTAGATACACTTGTTGGTATTTTTGGTATTGGACAAGCACCTACAGGTTCTAAAGACCCGTTTGCTCTTCGCCGTTCAGCAATTGGTATCTTACGTTTAATCATTGAAAATGAATTAGATGTAACGATTGAAGAACTGGTAAATCTTGCACTTCAAGGTTATGGCGACATCGTTAAAGACCACGACAAAACTCGTGCTGATGCGGTTGCATTCTTGGAAGGTCGTTACCGTGCCAAGTATGAAGACCAAGGCGTTGCTGTTGACGTACTTCAAGCCGTTCAAGCTCTTGCACCAAAATCTCCACTTGATTTTGACAAGCGTGTAAATGCTGTTAACCACTTCCGTACACTACCTGAAGCTGCTGCACTTGCTGCTGCAAATAAACGTGTTGCGAACATTCTTGCAAAAGAAGCAACACCTGAAGGTTCTGTAGTTGAAGCAAACTTGGTTGAAGACGCTGAAAAAGCATTATTTGCTGAACTTCAAGCAGTGACACCTGTGGTTGAACCATTACTTGCAGCAAAAGATTACACAGCTGCCCTTTCTAAGCTTGCAGCACTTCGCGCGCCGATTGATGCATTCTTTGATGGCGTAATGGTAATGGCAGATGATGCTGACCTAAAAGCAAACCGTTTACGTTTATTGGCTCAGTTACGTAACTTGTTTACTGCAGTGGCTGATGTGAGCGTGTTGCAGGGCTAAGCCTTTATTAGTTGTAAATTAATGAGAACCCCTCTATAGATTAGTGGGGTTTTTTAATATTAAAAATAAATCCGCAGTCATCATAATGAATACCACTTCAATTAAAAATTTTTATCGTATAGATGCTTAT